>DATGAD010000269.1:0-15684 GCA_035313725.1 Alloacidobacterium sp.
CGGGTCGAAGCCTAACGGGACATGCAGCAGAGTGTAGAAGCTTCGCCCAAGCAACCCTGCGCCTGCGAGCAGCACGACAGCGATCGCCAGTTCAACGACAACAAGGTTCGCTCCCACCCTCCGCCAGAGCCGGCTGGCGGCCCCGCGGTCCCCATCGGCGAGTCCATCACGCACCTTTTGAGACGAGAGTCGCAACGCCGGCATAGCGGCCAGCAGCAGCGCGGCCATCATCGCCGTTGCAGCGGCAAATGCGCCCGTGTGCGCGTTCAGGCCAACGCTTTCCAGAAACGGCATGTTGGATGCCATATCTTTCGGAACCAGTTGGCCAAGAAGCTTCATGATCCCGGCGGCAAGAACGATGCCCGCAAAGCTGCCGAGCAGGGCAAGCAAGAGTCCCTCGGTCACAAATTGCCGCACCAGCCGCGTTCGCGTCGCGCCTAGCGCGCCACGTACGGCGATCTCGCGTCTGCGGCTCTCCGAGCGCACCAGCACAAGGCTGGATACATTGACGCATGCGATCAACAGCAACAGGCCCGCTCCCCCCAGCAATGTCAGCAGGATGGGCCGCACATGGCCGATCACAATCTCAGAAAAAGGAACGACGTTGGCGCTGAGGTCGCGACCGGTGATGCCGTATTGACGCTGGAGTTGCTTTGCGATGGCCGTCATTTCGGCCTGTGCGGACTGCGCTGTGACGCCGTCACGGAGGCGACCGATGCCCAGAAAGTTATAGAAGGTCCGCGAATGCTCATGAGGGGACAACACATTGATGGGAACCCAGAACTCCGCGTTGCCGCTCAGCGGGAAGGAAAACCACCGCGGCAGGACACCGATGATCGTGTAGGCCTGATTGTCCAGATCCACCGTTTGCCCCACGGCACCGGGCCGTGCGCCGAAGCGATGGAGCCATGCCCCATAACTCAGGATCACCACATTTGGGCCGCCTAGCCGATTCTCGCCGGCGTTGAAGTCGCGCCCCCGTATGGGATGCACACCGAGAGTCTGGAAAAAGCTGGCACTTACGCGGCCGGCCTGAACCGGCTCCGCGCCGGCGTTCGTGCGCAAAAGATAGCCGCTCGGGGAAAAGACATCGATCGAGCTGAAGGATTTATTCAGTCGCTGCCAGTCAAGAAAATCCGGATACGAGAGCGGCCAGAGCGGCGATTCAACACTGCTTTCGTTCACAGACATCAACCGGCCGGGATTCGCATACGGAAGCGGCTGCAGCAGAGCCGCGTCGACAGAGCCAAAGATAGCGACGCTGGCGCCGATCCCGAAAGCCAGAATGAGAATCGCCGTCACCGCAAAACCGGGATTCTTGCGCAACTGCCGCAGAGCAAAACGGAAGTCCTGCAAAATCCCCTCAAACCAGAAGCCGACGGTCTCGTGGCTCTCGTCTCTCAACCGCGCGTCATTTCCGAACTGACGATTCGCAGCATGCCGTGCATCTTCAGCCGCCATGCCCTCCGCTCGAAACTCCTTCTCAGACTCCGCGCGATGAAAGGCCATCTCCTCTTCAAGTTCATGGCTGAATTTTTCGCCACGGATAAATATCCACAGCTTCCGGAAAAAACGCCCCAGCGTTTCCATCCCAGGCCTCCTATGCGTCCTGCAGCACGCGGCCAATCGCGGCAATCATCACTTCAAACTGTGAAAGCTCCTCACCCAGTTGCTTGCGGCCGGCCGGAGTCAGCGTGTAGTAACGCGCCCGTCGGTTGGTCTCCGTCTTTTTCCACTCCGCTTTGACCCACCCCTGCAGCAGCAGCCGCTGCAGCGCCGGATAGAGCGAGCCTTCTTCAACCGTCAGCACATCATCGGATAGCCGTTTGATCGACTGCGCGATGCCGTAACCGTGCAGCGGCGCGCGCGTCAGAGTTTTCAGGATTAGCATGTCCAGCGTTCCAGGAAGGAGTTCGGATTTCTTAGCCATGCACCGATATATAGACTGTCTATGGATAGAAAGTCAATGGTGAGGTTTTGCCGTTTCTAAATGCACCAAAATGTGCACCTTATTCAACGGATTTTGGCTTGTTTTTGACTCTTAAGGGGGCTAACTTTGAAGTATCTGGCAGTATTCTCCGCGACGATCCAAACGAAAGCTCATTCTTCCCGAGCAGACAGGTCAGGTCTGATTTGAGACAATATCTGTCATACAGTCCTATTTGTGGCATTTGGGACGGCTTATCCACAAGATGTTGGGGTGCGAGTGTTGATTCAACCTTGCAGCAAGGCTAGAGTTTCAATTGACGCAGCCTGTTCGCGCACCCTCCCGGTGTTTTAGAAGGAGTTAGATCCGCATGCTGAAGCTGAAAAAAATCCAGATCCTGGGCTTTAAGTCCTTCTGCGACCGCACCGAGGTGGCGCTGCCCGGCGAGGGCATCGCTGTGGTCGTCGGTCCTAACGGCTGCGGCAAGTCCAACATTCTGGACGGCGTGACTTGGGTGCTGGGAGAGCAGAGCGCCAAGAGTCTGCGCGGCGGCAAGATGGAAGATGTCATCTTCGCAGGCACCCGCGACCGCAAGGCTCTCGGCATGGCGGAGGTTTCGATCACGCTCATCGACCCCGATGCGTATGCTGGTGGACCACTCCTCGACGAGCCCGAGATCATCTTAGAAAACGAACTGGACACAGATTGGGATGAAGACAAGCTGCGCGAGCAGCGTGCCACTGAAGTCGAAGAAATCATCGCGGAATCGCAGCCGGGGCAGGTGATCGAGGGCGAAGCTCCGGTCGAGGCGCAGCCCGTCGAAGCGAGCGCAAACACCGAGGCGGGCAACAGTGTCGTTCTGAAAATCCGCCGCCGCAAGTTCCGCAAGACGCCGCAGCAGGGCGAAATCATCGTCACGCGCCGTCTCTTCCGCACCGGAGACAGCGAGTACCTCCTCAACGGCAAGCTCTGCCGCCTGCGCGATATTCAGGACATCTTCATGGGCACCGGCCTTGGCCCCGAGTCCTACGCCATCATCGGACAGGAGCGCATTGGGCAGCTGCTCAGCTCGAAGCCGCACGACCGCCGCGCAATCATCGAAGAGGCCGCAGGCATTACTCGATTTAAGACAAAGAAGCGTCTCGCCGAGTTGCGTCTTGAGCAGGCGAAGCAGAACCTTGCCCGCGTCAACGACATCTTTGAGGAAGTCACCCGCCAGATGGGCTCGCTCAAGCGGCAGGCGGCGAAGGCCGAGCGTTATGCCGCGCTGCGCGATGAGATGCGTGCGCGACTGCGCATCGTTCTCGCCAGCAAGATTGCGCAGATGGACGCAGAGCATACGAAGTTCGAAGAGGAGATCGCTTCCCTCACCCAGAAGATCGACGATCATAGCGCCCAGGTTGAGACACTCGACACGGAGCACACCGCAGGTATGCAGCGCGGATACGAGCTGGACGCTGCCGCGAAGGAATCCTCCACGCGAGCCAACCAGAGCGCAGTTGAACTGGAGCGAGCAACATCACGCCAGAACGCGAACAACGAACGCATTGCCGAGTTGCAGGCGCGGGCGGCAGCCAGCACAACAGAACTCGAACAGGCAAGGCAGCAATTCGAGGGGATGAAGAACGAGCGCGAATCGAACCGTGCTTTTCTCGAAACGGCTGCAGCCGAGGCGCAGAATTTCCGCGAGCAGGCACAGGTCAAACACCAACAGGCGCGTGACGCCGTGCAGGCCGTCGCTTCTGCCGAGCAGCGTACGGAAGCCGCGCGGCGGCATGCGATGCAATTGCTGCAGCAGGTAGGCCAATCGCGGAACCAGATGGCGCAGGCCGAGGAATCGCTCGCCGCGCTCGACCGCGATGCGCAGCGTCTCGGCACCGAAATGGAGTCGGTGAAGCGCGATCTTGAATCGCTCGGGGCGGAACGCGGACAGGTCTCAATCAAGTTCGAATCGGTCACGGAAACTCTAAAGCGTCTCGAATCCGAGATCAGTTCCCTGCGCAGCGAGATTAGCGCCAAGCGTACGGCAGAGATCGAAGCCAAAAAGCGTGGCGATCAGCTCCGCGCTGAACATGCAACCCTGACCGGTCAACGCAATTCGCTCGATGCGCTGATCCGCGAGCACAGCTATTCAACAGACACTGTACGCAAGCTCTTCCGCTCGAATTCGCTGGGCGGCGGATTGGCTCCGGTTGGCACGCTGGCCGATTTTCTCGAAGTCACCAGCCAGCATGAAAACGTCGTCGATGAATTTCTGCGCGATGAGTTGAACTACATCGTGGTCAAAAGCTGGGACGCAGCCCATGAAGGCATGCGCCTGCTGAAGACCGATGTGAGCGGCCGCGCTACCTTCCTGGTTCATCCGGAAGATTCGCAGGCAAAGTTCTCCTTCGCAGGCGATGGCGTTGCTAACCACTACGAGCAGCAACAGGGCGTGGTGCCGCTGAAGAGCTGCATTCGCGTACTCGACGGCTTTGGCAAATCGCTCGAAGTGATTCTTCCCAAGCTGCGCGATGGCTACGTCACGCCGGATAGCGAGACCGCGCGTGGACTCGCGCTCGAAAACCCGAACGCCTTCTTCCTCGCACCATCAGGAGAATGCTTCCACAACGTGACCGTGACGGGCGGTAAGCCCAGCGCTGCCGGCCCTCTGGCTCTGAAGCGCGAGCTGCGCGAGACGCAGCAGAAACTCGAAGCAGTCGAAAAAGAATTGGGGCAAGCCGACATTACCGCTGCTTCCCTTTCACGCGATCTCGCCGAACTAACAAGACAACTCGATCTGAAGACGGAAGACCGCCGCAACGCTGAGCGCGAAAGTGCCAACCAGAGCGCTGCCCTGCGCCAGATGGATTCTGAAGTCCAGCGCATGGAACGCCGCCTGCAGGAGTGGAACCTGCAGAGCGAGCGCAACAAGGATCAGCGTAACGCCAAGCAAGGCTTTCTCGAACAGAAGCGCGAAGAGATCGCGCGTCACGAATCCGAGCATGCTGCTGCCGAAAAATCTTTTGAAGAAATCCAGCAGCAAGTCGAAGAATTGCGCCGCACCCGCGAAGCAGCACAGCAGGAAGCCGCACAGATGTCCGCCGAACTCGCCGGACTTGAAGAGCGTCGCCGGGGCGCGGAAGCCGCCTTCGCCCGCATCGACCGCATGCACAGCGATCTGGAACGGCGTGTTGCGCAACTAGAACAACAACTGGCCGCAGCCAATGCCGAACAGCAGCAGCGCGCGCAGGAGAACGAACAGCTCGCCGTGCGGCGGGAAGAATTGACGCAGGTCCGCGAGCAGGCGCAGCAGGAAGTAGCACGCCTGAACGAAGAGGCACAGACGCTCCGCGCAAGCCTCGCCGAAACCGAGCAGAAGCTTAAGGCACTCCGCGCGGAAACCGACTCCCTGCGCGAAACCCGCAGCCAGCACAGCGCCAGCGATGCCACCCTTACAGCAGACCTCAAGCACATGGAAGAGACGTGTCTGAACGATCTCGGCGTTGAAGCCGTGGTCCTGCGCGAAGACACGGAAATTGCCCGCATCGAAGGCGAAGCGCTTACAGCAGAAGACGAGACTTGCCGCGGCTTCAAACAGAAGCTTGAATCGATGGGCCCTGTGAATATGATGGCGCTCGAAGAGTACAAGGAAACCGAGCAGCGTCACCAGTTCCTCGAAACACAACGCAAAGACCTGCTCGATTCGATCGAGAACACGCAGGCAACGATCAAAGAGATCGACGAGATTTCGCGCACGAAGTTCGATGAGGCCTTTGTCCGCATCAATGAAAACTTCAGCACGACCTTCGCGAGGCTCTTCGGCGGCGGTCAGGCCTTTATGCGTCTCACCGATGAAGAGAACACTGCCGACAGTGGCGTAGACATTGTCGCGCAGCCGCCGGGCAAGAAGCTGCAGAATGTCTTCCTGCTCTCCGGCGGCGAGAAGGCACTCACTGCGCTCTCGTTGCTGATGGGCATCTTCCAGTACCAGCCGAGCCCCTTCTGCGTGCTCGACGAAGTGGACGCGCCGCTTGATGAGACCAACGTCGGCCGCCTCGCAGACATGTTGCGGAGCATGGCGACGGATACACAATTCGTCATGGTCACACACTCGAAGCGCATGATGACCGCTGCCGATCTCATCTACGGCGTGACCATGCAGGAGCCGGGAGTATCAAAAGTGGTAAGTGTTCGCATGGGCGGGCAGGAACAGACACGGGAGCTGCGTCGAGCCTCGGCTTAAGCCACTCATCATTCCGCTGATTAGAAAAACCAGTGGCCTGCAATAACTATTTGTTTCTTGCAGGCCACTTTTTTTCTTGATTCAACTCTTACCTATTGACAGCGATATAGCGTCCGTGACAGGACATTCCATCGTTATATTTCACTGCGTCTTTGGTCGCATTGACAAACTTTTCTGGCGGAAGCAGAATCAACTTTCAGCCTCTCTACGAAAGGTACGACCCCCTTTGCCAGCTCTGTTAGAAACCGAAATCGGCGATCTTGTTTTGCATGCGCGCGGAAAGGTGCGCGACTTGTACACGTTTGGCGAGTTCTTACTGTTGGTGGCTACGGACCGTATCTCCGCATTCGATCACGTGCTGGCGACGGGAATTCCAGGCAAGGGAAAAGTCCTCACGCAGATCTCCCTCTTCTGGTTCGACTTTCTGAAAGACGCCGTCCCGAACCACCTGATCACAGCCGATGTAAATGAGTATCCCGACGAACTGCGCGAGTATGCAGACGAGCTGCGCGACCGCTCCATGCTGGTGAAGCGCGCCCAGATGTTCCCTGTCGAATGCGTTGTACGCGGCTATCTTTCCGGCTCTGGCTGGAAGGATTATCAGGCGACGGGCGCGGTATGCGGCATTCCTCTGCCGGCAGGACTTCGCGAATCGGACAGACTGCCGGAGCCGATTTTCACTCCCGCGACCAAGAGCCTGCACGGCAAACACGATGAAAATATTTCCTTCGAGCAGATGGTAGAACTTGTCGGCGCTAAATCCGCACAGGCATTACGTGATTTGAGCCTTTCCATCTATCGCAAGGCGTCAGACCATGCGGAGAGCCGCGGCCTGATTCTCGCCGACACAAAATTCGAATTCGGAACGACGGCAGAAGGCATCATACTTGCCGATGAAGTTTTAACGCCGGACTCATCGCGCTTCTGGCCTCGCGACCAATACGCGCCCGGTGGCGCGCAGCCTTCGTTCGATAAGCAGTTTGTGCGTGATTACCTTGAGAGCATTCGCTGGAACAAGCAGGCGCCTGCACCCGGCCTGCCCGATGATGTGGTGAAAAAGACGCAGGAAAAATATTACCAGGCATACGAGTTGCTCACTGGAAAATCGCTGGCACTGTAAGAAGTACGAGGTTACGGACCGGGCATGGCACTGATAGATTGGGCGATCGTAATTATCCTGATCGTTTCTGTACTAAGCGCGGCTAAACATGGATTTTTCGTAGAAGCGTTCTCGCTGGCAGGTATAGTACTTGGATTGCTCCTCGCCAGCTGGAATTATCAGAAGCTGCTCCCGTGGATCGACCGCTGGGTACATTCTCCGGGAGTGGCAGAAGCAATCGCATTTATCGCAATTGCGATTGCAGTGATGGTAGTTGCAGGACTTGCGGGCCGGCTGATTCGCTGGTCTGTTCGATCGATCGGGTTGGGGTGGGCCGACCGTTTTATCGGCGCCATCTTCGGCCTGCTTAAGGGATGTGTGCTGGTGACGCTGGGGATCATGGCCATTGCGGCATTTCTTCCCCACGCCACATGGCTCGATCGATCTAAGTTTGCGCCGTACTTTTTATCGGCGGCGCATGAAGCATCTGCGGTAACTCCCGCGCAGCTCGGTGAGCGAATACGGGATGGGGTAAAAGCAATTCGTGACGCGCAGCCGGACTGGCTGAAACCGAATGCAGCCGTCACTTCAGGGCCATGGCAACAAAATCAAAAGCCGGGAACATACCCGGTATAAGGAAAGAGGTTTTTTGTGAAACGCGAACTGGAAACCCTTGTAGCAGCGATGCATGCAGGCGGTATTACCTATGCTGAAGCTGTGCGCGAATTCAAGCGCCGTTATCTACTGACCGTACTGGCCAACAACAAGGGAAACCAGTGTAAGGCCGCCAAGGAACTTGGCGTGCACCGCAATACTCTCAGCCGCATCATCGCCGAACTGGAGATCGATCCGGCACAGGTTCGCAACGGGCTCAAGCGCCCGCCGCGCAGCGAGCGTCCTGTATTTGAGATAAAGCAGGTCGTGCGCTAGCGCCAGCCATTCGCCGCAGCCATGGTCTCTGCTTTACTCTTAAAGAGAGACCATGGAAAGCGAGCACGCAGGTGAGTTCCACCACAATCGATTCAGTTTTATCGCAGGCATCTGAGGCAAGCCCTCGCGTTTACATTCAGGAGGGTTTCCGCTGGGACCAGCAGGATGCCTATCTCTTTGACATCGATGGCACGCTTCTGCGCAGCCGCGACCGGATTCATTACGAGTCCTTCTTTGAGAGTGTGCGCAGCGTTATGGGCCGCGAGCTTGTGCTTGATGGCGTGACGCTCAGCGGCAACACCGATCCCGGCATTCTTTACGATGCATTTCGTCTCGCCGAGCTGGACCCGGAACACTGGCAGCCGAAGCTCGAAGATGTGCTCGATCACATGCGCAAGGCAGTAGCGGCGCAGCGCGATCAGATGAACCTGGTGAAAATGCCCGGCGTCGACGAGATGCTGGCTTATCTGCAAAGCAAGGGCGCGGCACTCGGCGTCGGTACGGGGAATCTGGAATCGATCGGCTGGCTCAAGCTGGAAGTGCTGGGCGTGCGCGACTGGTTTACCTTCGGCGGCTTCGCGGACAAATTCGCTGTTCGCTCAGACATGATAGCCGACGCGGCAAGGCAGGCGCGCAATCAGCGAGGCGCAAACGCCTCCGTCTGCGTCATCGGGGACACGCCGTTCGACATCTCGGCCGCGAAAGCAAATGGCCTGCCCACGATTGCCGTCGCCACCGGTCACTACTCCTTCGAAGATCTGTTGGAGCATCAGCCTGAGGTCTGCGTCAGCACTCTCTCGGCGCTGCTCGCGCAGTCGGCAAGCATCAACGTATGATCTTCCGCACCAGCATGGCTTTGCTCGTGTGCGCGACGCTTGCCGCGCCAGCACAATATGTGCCCGCGCAATCCACCCCGGCTGCCCAGCCGGTGCAGAAACCCGTGTCAGAGCATGAAAAAAGCGAGGCAACGAAGGCGTTCCTGGCAGGCGCAAAAGCGCTTCAGAAGAATGATATTCCCGAGGCCGAGGAACAATTCCAGCGTGCTGCAAAACTCGACCCGGACAACCCCGACTACCGTACCGCATTGACCATTGCGAAGGAGCACCTGCTGACGCAACTTGTGCAGGACGCAGGCAAGGCACGGATGATGGGACACGACGACACGGCGCGTTCCCTGCTCGCGGAAGCCTACCTGATTGACCCGAACAATCCCATCGTGGAGCAGCACATTGACGAGCTCGCGCACGACGCAGACTCGCAGGATGCTGTGCTGCTCCCGTCGGCCGAGGAGGCAGGTGCGCCAGTGCAGCTGGCGCCGAAAGAGGGCAAACAAAGCTTCCACATCCGTACTTCGGCCAACGAAGTCCTGCGCCAGGTACTGACCGCATACGGTATTTCTCCAACGCTGGACCTTTCAGTCCGAAATCGCATCGTCCGTTTCGATGCCGATGACGTCAGCTTTGCGCAGGCAGCGACAATGCTCAAGCTGATTACCGACACATTTTTCGTTCCGCTCGACGAGAAGCGCGTACTTGTCGCACTGGACACCAAGGAAAATCGCAACAGCTTTCAACGTCAAGTCATGGAAACGGTCTATCTTCCCGGATTGACGGCGACCGAAATGAGCGACATGGGGAACATCGCGCGCAATGTATTTGAAGCGCAGCAGGCGTCGATTCAGGCTGAAGCGCACACGCTCACCATCCGCGCGCCCCAGGACCGCCTCTCTGCTTTGAACCATACGCTCGTCGATCTGCTCGATGGCCGCAGCCAGGTCTTGTTGAATCTGCGCCTTTTCGAGGTCGCTCGAACGCGGATGGCAAACATCGGCGTGCAGCTTCCGCAGACAACAACCATCTTCAATGTACCGACGGAAGTCAATCAGATCATTCAAGCTAACCAGAGCGCCGTACAGCAGATCGTCGCCGCGGGTCTCGCGCCAGCTGGCGACGATATCGCCATCGTGGCTGTTCTGATTGCGACCGGCGTAGTTACCGGCACGGTCTTCAACCAGCCATTTGCTCTCTTCGGTGGCGGAATCACGCAGAGTGGCCTCACCCTGAACCAGGGCGCTACGGCGAATCTTGCTCTCAACTCATCGGACACTCGCGTGCTTGATCAGATCCAGCTGCGCGTACAGGATCAGGAAGACGCTACAATTCGCAGCGGCTCGCGCTATCCCATCGTTACGTCCACTTATTCCGGATTGACGGGGACCTCTCTGAGCATTCCGGGCGTTTCGCAGGCAGGCCTGTCCAGCGCGCTGCAGAGTATTGGCATCAACTCAGCGGCGCTGCAAAGCAGCGTGAACCAGACGATTCCGCAAGTTCAATATGAGGATCTGGGTCTGACGTTAAAGGCGACGCCGCACATCCAACAGAACAAAGACGTGGCGCTCAAGCTCGACCTCAAGATCGAGTCCCTGACCGGGCAAACGGCGAACAGCAATCCGATTCTCAACAACCAGCAATACTCTGCCACGATAACACTGCTGCAAGGCGAAAGCGCCATGGTGGTAAGCGATCTCACTCGACAGCAGAGCTCTGCGGTCGGCGGTATTCCAGGGCTGAGCGAGTTGCCTGGTTTTCAATCGACGACGAACAAGGAAAGCGACCTCGACGTGTCGAAGCTGGTCATCCTCATCACTCCGCACATCGTGCGCCTGAGCCACACACATCCGGCAAGCCAGTTAGTGATGCTGCCGACACACCCCTAGACTGAGGTGTGCCGGTTCATTACTTATCTTCCTTCGACTGGAATGCAACGATCTTCTGCAGCGTTTCGTAAGGCGCGGCGCCCATTGGAATGCCTCTGCCATTGATAAAGAGCGTCGGCGTCTCGTTCACGTTGAGTGTCTGCGCGAGCTTCATCGAAGCATCGACCGCGGCCTTTGCATCAGGAGTCAGAGAGCATGAACCAACCTTCGCGGCATCCGCGCCTGCTTTCGTGGCCGCATCATTTAACGTGCTGTCGGATGTCTGCGGCGTCAATCCTTCCTGATTTTGGAACACGAGATCAGCAAACTTGAAGAAGGCATCGTTACCGTTTAGTTTCGCGACGCACACGCTGTACAGAGCAGCCTTCATTGCTTCGGAATGAATCGTCGGCAAAGGAAGATTCTCAAAGACAAAATGCGCGTTGGGGAAATCCTGCAACAGCCTCTGCACCGTTGGCTGCGCGGCCTTGCAATGCGGGCACTGGAAGTCGGCGAACTCCACCAGCAGCAGGTCCTTGGAAGCTGCACCGCGCGAAGGACCATTGGCCTCTGCCACCAACGTCTTGTGGGCTGCATCGAACGGACGCGCGCCAAACGGAAGCACATCGTTCGAAATCAAATGCTGGCCATCCGGCGTGGTGAAAAACTGCAGCGTCCCAATCTGAGGATTGGTCTTCTGTGCAGCTAGAACCGTCACCTTGCTCACACCGGGTGCAGCGGTTTTTTGGATTGCCTGAATCTGCCAGACGCGGTCCGGGTCATAGCCCCAGAACTCATGCAGGAACGCATTCACCGTGTCCTTGCTGGGCGTCTCCGAAGTGAAATTCGCGGGGTCAACCACAGGAAACTGCGGCGGCCCTGCCGCAGGAGCAGCTGCGACAGAACTGGGCGCAGCCGGAACCTCTTCCGTCGTTTGGGAATGGAGCATCGGGGCAGCTATGGCAATAATCGCGATCGCAAAAAGAGTATTGCGAAAAAAAACAGAGAGTTGCATCGAATTCCTTTCTGCCGAAGCAGTGAGTTTTAACAGAGTCTATACCTGAACCTTTACCGCAATGGGAAAGCGGCGCCCTGGTCCGAAGGCTTTCTTGGTCACCTTGAGCACTGGCGCAGCCTGCTGGCGCTTGTATTCGCTGCGCTCCACCAGCTTGACGACCTTCCGCACGAGTTGGAGATCAACATGCCGCTTCGCCGCGATCTCCTCCGGTGTTTCATAACACTCGACGTACGCCTCCAGAATCGGATCGAGCACTTCATACGGAGGCAATGAGTCAGTGTCCTTCTGCCCCGGCCGCAGTTCGGCTGATGGAGGCTTTTCCAGAATCGCTGACGGTATACGCTCGCCATCGCGATTCACAAAGCGGCAGAGCGCATAAACGCGCGTCTTTACAACGTCGCCAATTACCGCCAGCGCGCCCACCATGTCGCCATAGAGTGTGCAATACCCAACCGACATCTCCGACTTATTGCCTGTCGTCAGCACGAGCGCATTGAACTTATTCGACAACGCCATGAGCAGGTTGCCGCGAATGCGCGACTGGATATTCTCTTCCGTAATATCCGGCTGAAGGCCGGTGAAGAGCGGCTCCAGCGCCTTTCCGTATTGTGAAAACAGATCGCTGATGGGAATGATGTTGAAACGGATACCAAGATTTTCAGCAAGCTTGCGGCTGTCCTCCACCGACCCGATAGACGAGTATGGACTCGGCATACCAACGCCCGTCACATTCTCTTTGCCCAGCGCGTCAACCGCAATTGCTGCGACCAGTGCCGAATCAATGCCCCCGCTCAGGCCAACAAGCACCTTGGAGAAGCCGCACTTCCGCACATAATCGCGCGTGCCCATCACAAGCGCGTTGTAGACGGCCTCGTCGATGTTGTCCGTCTGCCAGTGCACGTCGCCAGTGCGCGCGCCGATGTCGCAGAAGATCAAGTCCTCTTCAAACGATTTGCCCTGCGCGATGACCGAACCGTCAGCGGCGATCACCAGGCTCGATCCATCGAAGAGCAGGCTGTCATTGCCGCCAACCTGGTTCACCATCACCACCGGTGAGCAGTGGTGGCGCGCAATTGCGGCCAGCATATCGCGCCGTGTCTTGCGCTTGCCGCGCCAGTAGGGCGATGCGGCAATGTTAAGAATGATCTCGCCGCCCTCGCGCATTAACTCTTCTACGGGATCAACGTCATGCAGCCGCTTCTGCCAGAAATTCTTGTCGTTCCATGTGTCTTCGCAAATCGTGAGCGCAACCCGCTTGCCGCTGAAGTGGCAGAGATGCTGCTTCTCGGCAGGCGCAAAATACCGCTGGTCGTCGAACACATCGTAGAAAGGCAGCAGCATCTTCGACTGAACGAAGGCTACTTGCCCTTCGCGCACCAGTGCCGCCGAGTTCATTACTCGCTTACCGGTGCTGGCGTGAGCACGCGTAACGTAGCCAACGATGCTCGAGATGTTCAGGTCTGCAGTGGCCTGAGCGATCTCCGCCATTGCTTCTTCTGACCGCGCAACGAACGATGGCTTATCAAGAAAATCAGCCGGCGGATAGCCACAAACTGCGAGTTCAGGGAAAAGAACGAGGTCAGCGCCGCCCTCGGCTGCCGAGCGGGTGAACTCGAGAATTTTCTCTACGTTTCCGGTGAAATCGCCGATAGTGGGATTGATCTGAGCGAGCGCAATCTTCACTCTTTTAGTGTAACAATCTCACTTCGTGACTTTCTCCCAGGTCAGTTGCACCGCCACCACGCCATCGCCGGAAGGAATGGGCGGCGTGCGCAAGGTCAGGGTATTGCCTTCGCGCTTGTGATACCTCAACTGCGCCGTGCCAAGCCAGTTGGGAAAGAGGCTCACCTCGACGTGATGCGTCACCGTGTCGCCCTCAACGGTATAAGGACCCGCATAAGCGATGTAATCACGCTTGCGGCTCCTCTTCTGGCCGTCCCCTGTTTCGATACTGTGTCTGCGGCCCGCCGGACTTAGATTGCCGCTCATGTAACCCTCAGCCGAGTAAAGAAGGTAGCCCACAACCTGATCGCCCCACGGCTTTTCGACGGTTCCGTCTTCGTGCAGAAACGAATAGTCGACCAGCTTCCACGTACCGATAAAGTCGCTCGCCGTCGTATGAGCGTGTGCTTCCCTCACTTTTGTAGCTGTCATAGTTACGCTTCCGGCAGCACCAGTGCATCGAGTTCCAGGAACTGGCGCACAATCGGATCGTCGCAGTGCTCCATCTCTTCCATCGTGCCAAAAAAATGCGCCTTAGCTTGATGCAGAAAGAGTACCCGATCGGCCAGCTTTTTGGCGAAGCGCATGTCATGCGTCACCACAATACTTGTCAGGTGCAGTTGATGCTTCAGCTTCTGAATCAGATCGCCCAGCAGCCGCGCTATCAGCGGATCGACCATTGTCGTCGGCTCGTCGTAAAGAATCGCCTCCGGCTGCGCGGAAAGCGCCCGCGCAATCGCGACCGACCGCTTCATGCCGGTCGACAGATCGGACGGTAACAATTCCCGCATGGCCGCCACTCCCACCATCTCCAGCAAGCCATGCACGATCTGCTGAATCTGGTCCTCCATCAACTCGCCGCGCTCACGCAAAGGAAAGGCGACATTCTCGCCAACCGTGAGCGAATCGAAGAGAGCGCCGTTCTGGAAGACCATCGTGACCTTGCGGCGAACCGCCTGCATCTGCTCTTCCGAGAATCCGCAGATATTTTCGTTCGCCACCAGAATCTGGCCCGAGTCCGGTTTGAGAAAGCCCATGATCTGCTGCAGCGAAACCGACTTGCCCACGCCGCTTCGCCCAAGTATGCAGAGCGTCTCGCCGGGCAGCACAAAGAAACTCACGTTATCGAGCACAACCAGATCGCCAAACGACTTCGATACTTTGTCGAACGCGATATATGGTTCCGGCCCAGAAGCCGTGCCCTTTTCCTCCACAATTACAACGGGAACAGAACTCAAGCCGCGGGTCTCCTCCTCATCAGCTTACCAGCGTCAAATCCGCCGGCGTGTTCATATTCTGAAACCACCCGTGAAGCCGTGGATTGAGCGGCCAGTCATCGCGCGTCGCAGCAACTTCCTCGACACTAAAAAGGTCTATCTCCGACAATGGAGCGGCATGGTTGATGCCGTGCGTGACCTTGTAATCTCGCGATTTCAGCGACTCCCGAATCCCTGCGAGCAGATCACGGCGATAGACAGCACACAAAGGCTCCGGTTCTCCCGCCAGGGTTGGAATCGTCGCGGCCGCACCGGTTATGCGAGCGCGCTCGATCAGGTACTTCAAAAATATTGAAGGCAACAGCGGCAGATCGACAGGCAGGAAGAGATTCCACTCGCTGCTGCTTGATGCCAGCGCTGCCTCGATCCCGCCAAGCGGGCCGCAGCCCGGATGCAGATCCTCAACGATAGGAGCGTAAGTGGCAAGATCAGGCCGCCTGCCCACGATGTGCGGTGCAACGCCCGCGGCCTTCAGCAAATCGACGGCATGCGCGATGAGCGGACGCCCGGCATAGTGCAGCAACGCCTTGTCTCGTCCCATGCGCGTGCTGCGTCCGCCTGCCAGAACGAATCCGTTCACTTTGCCAACTCTTCAAAGAAGGTAATGATCGATTCGATGCCGCGATAGAAATTCGCCAGATGAAACTTCTCATTTGGCGCATGTAGATTGTCGTCCGGCAATCCGAAACCCATCATCACCGTAGGAATCTTCAGGTGCCGCTCGAAATCCCCAACGATGGGAATCGAGCCGCCCGAGCGGATGAACACCGTGTCCTTGCTCCAGACCTGCT
>DATGAD010000270.1:0-9139 GCA_035313725.1 Alloacidobacterium sp.
GAGTTGGACGCGGTGTATGTGCCGATCGGGCTTGGGTCTTCGATCTGTGGGATGATTTCGGTTCGCAATGCTCTGGGGTTGAAGACGAAGATCGTTGGCGTGGTGGCGGAAGATGCTCCGGCGTATGCGATCTCGTTTCGCAAGAAGAAGGCTGTTTCAGCGGCCGCGAATACGCGGCTGGCTGATGGGCTTTCGTGCCGCGTTCCTGTTCCGGAGGCGCTGGATGTCATCTTTGCCAATGTCGATCACATGGTCGAGGTGAACGAAGAGGAAATTGCCGCGGCGATGCGCGCTTACTACGAGGACACGCATAATGTTGCGGAAGGCGCGGCTGCGGCAGGACTGGCCGCGGTGCTGAAGGAGAGCGACGCGCTGCGAGGAGGGCGCGTTGGGGTTGTGTTCACGGGCGGCAATGTGGATCGCGAAGTTTTTCTGGAAGCGCTGAAGACCGCATGAATTCAAAAATGCTGACACCGTTAACGCATGGGGCGCTGCATCATTGTTTTGGATGCGGCGAGGCAAACCGGGCAGGACTGCGGCTGAAATTTTTCGTCGATGACACTCACCAGGTCGTATGCCGGGCGCGGTTGGCGAAGCGCTTTGAGGGGCCTCCGGGACACGTGCATGGCGGTATCATTGCAACGATTCTCGACGAGGCGATGAGCAAGGCCAATCGCGCACATGATGTGGTGGCAATGACGCGGCAGATGGAGGTGGAATATCTTCGGCCTGTACCGTTGGGGCAGACGATTACGGTGATCGGCAGGCGCGCTTCGCACGACGGGCGCAAGAATTATTGCGAGGCTGAAATTGTGAACGAGAAAGGAACGGTGCTAGCTCGGGGCAAGGCTCTGTTTATTGCGGTCGATCGGCGCATACTGAGGCTGCTGCGATGAATCGAGAGTCGATGAGAGCGCTCATACTGGATCGGCCGGGTGAGATTTCGGTGGGAATGCGGCCGATGCCTTCGATTGCGGACGGCGAAGTTCTGCTGCGCGTGCAACTGGTGGGGCTTTGCGGGACCGATCTGAATTCTTTTCGCGGAAAGAATCCGCTGGTTTCTTATCCGCGTGTTCCGGGGCATGAGATTTCTGCGACGGTTGCGGATTCCAGCAATGGCCTTTCGTCGGGAACCCATGTCACGCTGCTGCCTTATACCAGCTGCGGCGAATGCGCTTCGTGCTTGCGACAGAGGCCCAATTCCTGCGAGTTTAACCAGACGCTCGGGGTGCAGCGCGACGGGGCGCTTACGGAATATATTTCGGTTCCGGCTGCGAAGATTGTGCGCGGGAATCTGAGTCTGAAGGAACTGTGTCTGGTTGAGCCGCTTTCGATTGGGTTTCACGCGGTGGCGCGCGGTCAGGTGACGGTGAAAGATACGGTTGCTGTTCTTGGCTGCGGAGGGGTTGGCCTGGGTGCTGTTGCGGCTGCGAGTTTTGCCGGGGCCGCGACGATCGCTATTGATGTTGACGACCGGAAGCTGGAGATTGCTCGCAAGGCCGGGGCGCGGCATTGCATCAACAGCCAGGCGGAGGATTGCCACAAGGCTTTGCGTGAGATTACGAATGGGCTGGGGCCGGATGTGTTTATTGAGGCAATCGGGCTGCCGCAGACGTTTCGGCTTGCGGTAGAGGAGGTCGCTTACACCGGGCGCGTGGTTTATATCGGGTATGCGAAAGAGCCTGTTTCTTATGAGACGAGATTGTTTGTCCTGAAGGAGTTGGATATTCGCGGGTCGCGGAATGCTCTCCCGGAGGATTTTCGCGCCGCGGTTCAGATGCTCGAAGCGAAGCGGTTTCCGGTTGAGGATGCCGTGAGCCTGGTCGTGAGTCTCGATGAAGCGCCTGACGCCATTGCGCAATGGGCAGAGAATCCGTCGAGCTACAGCAAGATCATGGTGTCGATGCGGTAGCCAGTGAGCCGTCTGCGACGGCGGTCATTTCAGCCCATGTTAGCTGCGCGAACATGGGGCACCCGAGGCGAATCGTCTTCTTTCGAAAGCTGCTAAACTGTAGTGTTCACAGATATTTGAATAGGGCGTATTCCTGTAAACCGCTAATGCCCCGAAGGCGGCCAGCAGCGCCGGGAGGAACACA
The DNA here is from genome assembly GCA_035313725.1 of Alloacidobacterium sp. Classification (GTDB taxonomy): domain Bacteria; phylum Acidobacteriota; class Terriglobia; order Terriglobales; family Acidobacteriaceae; genus Alloacidobacterium. The sequence continues at coordinate 2,097 of DATGAD010000270.1, forward strand.
ATGAGCACAAATAACGGCAGTACCACTGGCACCAGTCTTCGTCTGAAAGTCGGCCTCGCAGAAATGCTGAAGGGCGGCGTGATTATGGACGTCATGAACGTTGAGCAGGCGCGCATCGCGGAAGAAGCCGGCGCGGTCTCCGTCATGGCGCTGGAGCGTGTTCCCGCCATGATCCGGGCCGAGGGCGGCGTGGCGCGCATGGCGAATCCCAAGCTCATCAAGGAAATTATGGCCGCAGTTTCGGTTCCGGTGATGGCAAAGGCGCGCATCGGTCACTTTGCGGAAGCGCAGGTGTTGCAGGCGATCGGCGTCGACTTCATCGATGAGTCGGAAGTGCTGACTCCGGCGGACGAGGCGCACCATATCGACAAGCATGCTTTCACGACTCCGTTTGTGTGCGGTGCGCGCGATCTGGGTGAGGCGCTGCGGCGTATTGCCGAGGGCGCGGCGATGATCCGGACCAAGGGTGAGGCGGGTACGGGAGATGTTGTGCATGCTGTGAAACATATGCGGCAGATTGTTCGCGACATTCGCTCACTTACGGTTCTCTCCGATGAGGAGCTTTATGTTGCGGCCAAGGAGCATAAGGCTCCCTATGAACTGGTGCGGATGGTTGCGAAATCGGGCAAGCTTCCGGTTCCGAATTTCTCGGCTGGCGGCATCGCGACTCCTGCAGACGCGGCAATGATGATGCAGCTTGGCGCTGAGACGGTCTTTGTCGGTTCCGGGATCTTTATGAAGGAGCGCGCTACCCCGCTTGATGTGGAAAAGAATCCGGAAGAGCGCGCGGAAGCTGTGTCCAGAGCGCGCGCTATCGTCATCGCTACGACGCACTACAACGATCCCAAGATCGTTGCAGAAGCTTCTGAGCAGGTGACTGGAACGATGAAGGGACTGGCCGTCTCTACTTTGGATCAGGAGCAACTGCTGCAGACGCGCGGCTGGTAGTTCGCGGCTACCCATGAACCTTTACCTTGCTTTGACGTTGTTTCTCGCGTTGTCTCCGCAGGACGGCACCCAGTTATGGGAGCCTCAGGAGATACTTGCTCATGTACAGATGCAAGGCGCCAAAAAGACAGTTGCAGAGATGACATCGGGAAGTGGTGACTCGTGGAAGCACGCGATTCAGGGAATTCAGACTGGTTCGCCGCGATGGCTTGCTGTTGCAAGTGCATTGCGTGAGGGCTCGGATGCGGGCAACTCCGAGGACTTAACGCACGCGCTCTCTTATGCTTTAATCACTGCTCCGACGAGCGTGCTGCCAATGCTGGGTGATGAGTTCCCGCTGCCAAAGGTCTGCACTGTTCCGGATATTGAGCCTACGCCGGAATACGTTCGCCAGCAGATAGGAAAAGCCAAGGCGGCACTTGGGCGTGTAAAGAGTCCGCAAATGGCAACGAAACGGGACGCGTGCATCCGCTCATTTTCCGAGCTGGAAACGAAGGTATCGCCGCAGCATCCGTAGTCATCGACCAGGGCCTGTTAACACTATTAGGACGACAGCGAGAGGAGCGGCTTTTTTCGAGTGCGAGGAGTGAGGAGTGACAAATACCGGGTGTATTTTAGCGACGAGGGACGAAGCAATCGGGAAAATCCGCCCTCTCCCTCCGGGTTGCGGCCAAAATCAGGCCATACTTTGTTGTCGTCCTCGACGGTGGTCCCGCCACAGCCTTCGGACTCCGCCTCGTCTGGCCTGATTTTGACTCGCAACGCTGCTCGCCCTAATAGTGTTAACAGGCCCTAGAGGAATCTTGGAAGAAGAATCGAAGACAGATCGGAAGACGCCGCGCATTGGCGTGCTGGCGATTCAGGGCGATTTTGATGCGCACGCTGCTGCGCTGCGCGACGCGGGCGCGGAGGCCGTGCTTGTTCGTAAGCCTGACGAGCTTGCCGCTATTGACGGGCTGATTATTCCGGGCGGCGAATCGACGACGTTTCTGAAGTTTCTGGCCCGCGATGGGTTTCTGAATGCACTGCAGGATTTTGTGCGGCAGAAGCCAACTTTCGGCACTTGTGCCGGGTGCATTCTTCTTGCGAAGGAAGTGCTGAATCCTGGGCAGGAGAGTCTGGCCGTACTCGACGCGACGGTGGAGCGCAACGCTTACGGACGACAGAATGACAGCGCGATTCTGGATGCTGAGACGCGGCTGGAAGGCGGGCCGCTGGAGATGGTCTATATTCGCGCGCCTCGGATTGTGAAGACCGGCGCTGGTGTTGAAGTGCTTGCGGAGCGGGACGGCTTCCCTGTCCTGGTGCGGCAGAAGCATATTCTCGCGGCTACATTTCATCCGGAATTATCTGCTGACCGGCGTGTGCACCGGCTCTTTGTCGAGCTTGTTCGTTCTGAGTTGCATTCCTAAGTAACAATCGAGGAGTCGACCTTTTGGGTACCGTGCCAACCGTAGCAAGAAGCAGATCCTTCCCCTTCACTACGTTCAGCGTCAGGATGACAACCTGCGAGGATGATTCGCGAGCGTGACGCTGACATGCTAGCTCTCGGAATAGATCGCGTGTGGTGGATGCCGCCGAATGGCGCGTTGCACGGCGTTGCCATTGACCGGCTGATGTGGTGGAACCTGGTCGCGCTGACCGCGCTCTTTCTTCTTGCTCATATTTTTCTTTTTGGTGCGATGGCTCGCGGCAGGAAGGCTGCGAGTGATGGCGCGCGACTTTCGCTCAAATGGGAGCTGGTTCCTCTGGCTGGGATTACGCTCATCTATGCGTGGATGGCGATCAGCGCGCAGCGGCTGTGGGGGACGATTCGGTATCAAGGCGCGGCGCCACAGGCTTTGCAGGTGGAGGTCACGGGCGAGCAGTTCCAGTGGTACTTCCGCTATCCAGGTGCGGATGCGGTTTTCGGGCTGACGCGGCCGGAGCTGATCAATGCGCCTGCGGGAAATCCTTTAGGGCTTGATCGCGCTGATCCGCATAGTGCTGACGATGTTGTTTCGAGCGTGCTTGTGCTGCCTGCGGGGCGCGAGGTTGATCTGGGGATTCGTTCGATTGATGTGATTCATGGTTTCTTTATTCCCGGCATGCGGTTGAAACAGAATGCCGTTCCGGGGATGGAGATGCACGTTCACTTCACGCCTGCAGTTGTTGGTGACTATCCGATTCTGTGCTCGCAGGTCTGCGGGTCGGGGCACGCTCGTATGCAGGCGCACCTGCGGGTGGTGCCGGAGAGCGAGTTTCAGGCGTGGCTGGCGAGTCATGCGCCTCGACACATGGAGGGAACGGGGCGATGAATCTGACGCCGCAGCGTGTCTTTACTACGGATCATCGCGCGATTGGCATTGCCTATCTGCTGCTTTCGTTGCTTGCAGTGGCTGTGGGCACGGTGTTGTCGATCTTCATGCGGATTCACATTGTCTGGCCCGGTCTGAAACTGCCGTTCTGGGGGGTGGTGCCGCCGGAAGGCTACATGGCGCTGGTGACGATGCATGGCACGCTGATGGTCTTCTTTGTGCTGACGACGGCACCGGTGAATGGCTTTGCCAGCCTGATCCTTCCTGCGCAGATTGGCGCGCGACGCATGGCTTTTCCGCTGCTGAATGCAGCCTCGTTCTGGCTCACGGTGGTCTCGTTCGGCGTGCTGGTGGCGGCATTCTTTGTTCGTGGTGGCGCGCCTATTTCCGGATGGACGAACTATCCACCGCTGAGCGCGATTGCCGCTGCCGGGCCGGGGCAGGGTGCGGGGATGGACCTCTGGCTTGTAAGCATTGGGATTTTCTGTTTTGCTTCGGTGCTGGGCGCGATCAATCTGCTGACGACCATTCTCGCCAGGCGCTGCGAGGGGATGACGCTGATGCGGATGCCGCTTACGGCCTGGTCGTGGCTGGTGACGGCGGTTCTGATTCTTTTTGCTTTCAGTGTTTTGTTTGCGGCGGTGGTGCTGCTGCTGAGCGACCGGCACCTGGCTACGAGCTTTTTTGTGCCGCCGGGAGAGGTGATTGATGGAGTGCTGATGGCTCAGCATGCGAATGGATCGCCGATGCTGTGGTTGCATCTTTTCTGGTTCTTTGGGCACCCGGAGGTTTACATTGCGATTCTTCCGGCGATGGGATTGACCTCTTCCCTGCTGGCGAACTTTACTTGGCGGCCTGTCTTCGGCTATCGCTTCATGGTGGGGACGACGCTGGCGATTGGATTCTTCGGGCTGCTGGTGTGGGGACATCACATGTTTGTGAGCGGGATGAATCCCTATGCCGGAACGGCGTTTGCGCTGACGACGATGGCGATTGCGGTTCCCAGCTCGGCCTCGGTTCTGGGCTGGCTGATCATGCTGCTGCTCGGGCGCGGCAGCCGCGTTCACCCGCTGCCGACGCCGATGCTGTTTACGCTGGGTTTTCTGTCATTCTTCATCGCCGGCGGGTTGACCGGGCCGATTCTGGCGCAGCCGGTGCTCGACGCTTATCTGCACAATACTTATTTCGTGGTGGCGCATTTTCACCTTATTATGGCGATGGCGGGGATGTTTTCGCTTTTTGCCGCGGTGTATTACTGGTTTCCGCTGATGACGGGGCGGCTGATGAACGAGCGGCTGGGGAAATGGCACTTCTGGCTGTCGCTGATTGGGGCTTATGCGACCTTTTTTCCCATGCACTTTGCCGGGATGGCCGGGCAGCCGCGTCACTATGCGCAGCTTACAGGGAGCACGTCAACGCTGAGTTCCCTGCTGCCGTTGCAGACGGCGATCACGCATTCGGCGCTATTTCTGGCGACGGCGCAGCTGCTTTTCCTGGTGAATCTGGTCTGGAGCGCGCGACGAGGGCCGGTTGCCGGGAACAATCCGTGGCGGGCAACGACAATGGAGTGGGCGTTCGATGACGCCGAATGCAGGGTCAGCCGGGGGCCTTACGACTATCGTTTTCATGGAAATTCAGACGACTTCGTTCCACAGTGTGCCGAAGAAGCCGAACAGGAGTAAGCTGTAGCCGAGAGGGATTTGCGCATGCCCGCTACCTTTACTCGTACCCCGGCCGAAATTGACAGGAAAGATACTGGAATTGGCGGCAAACCGCCAGTCGACAGGCGGCCTACGGGTGGAGGCGGAGGCGATGACAACTGGGACAATCATCCCCAGGGCAGGCGCGGACCGCGTGAACTACTGACACGCTACCGTTTGGGCCTTTTTTTCGCCTTAGCAGGCGACCTGATGTTCTTTATCGCGCTGGTGAGCGCTTTTTTTGTGCGGCAGAATGCCGGGCATTTCGATCCGCGCGATAACTATGTTTCTGACTGGCATCCACTCGCCATCCCGCCCATTCTCTGGATTAATTCTGCCATACTGCTCTTGAGCAGTATGACGATTGAAATTGCGCGCCAGCACCTCTTTCATGAAGTAGATGTGATGGAAGAGTGGCTTGGACTGGGGCGTCCGGCTGTCCGGCGTGCTTCGCCGTGGCTGGTTGGAACTGTAGTTTTAGGATTTATGTTTCTGGCCGGCCAGTGGATCGCGTGGCAGCAGCTGGCATCGCAGGGCCTGTTCTTTGCGACGAACCAGAACAGCCACTTCTTCTACCTGATTACGGCGACGCACGGAATCCATCTTGTGCTCGGCATTCTCGCGCTGGTGGCAGCGCTTTGCGCACTGTTTCTGCTGCGGCGTGTGGAGATGCGGCAGATCGTCGTGGACTGCACGGCATGGTACTGGCACACCATGGGCATCTTCTGGGCTTTCCTCTTTGTGCTGCTGATTTATTTTCAATAAAAACTTCTTCGCTCCGTGGTTCAGCTTGTTCTGGACCTCGTCTGCCTGTCGCTCCGGTTAGACTTACAGAAACCTGAAGGCTCTCCTGCATACACATGCTTGCCTGCTCACAGCTTGGCCGCACACTTCCGCCGCCTGAATCGCGGTCTCTGCTTGCAGATGTGAGCTTTGCATTGGACCGTGGCGAGGTGCTGGCCGTCGTCGGGCCGAGCGGCTCGGGCAAGAGCACACTGCTTCGGCTGCTGAACCGGCTTGATGAACCTACCAGCGGAACTGTTTTGCTGAATGGGACGGACACACACTCGCTGGCTCCGCGTGAACTGCGGCGACGCGTAGGCATGGTGATGCAGCGCGCCTATCTTTTTCCGGGAACGGTTGCCGCGAATGTCGCCTTCGGGCCGAAGCAGCAGGGACGGGTTATTTCGCCAGACGATATCGATGCGTTGCTAAGTCATGTTGGGCTTGACGGCTATGGATCGCGCGATGCGCTGACTCTTTCCGGCGGCGAGGCGCAGCGCGTTGCCATTACGCGTGCGCTCGCGAATGAGCCCGAGGTGCTGCTGCTCGATGAGCCTACATCCGCTCTCGATGAGGCGGCCCGGCATGGGGTCGAGACGCTTCTTGAATCGCTGATTCGCGAGCGGCACCTGACCTGCGTGTGGGTGACGCACAGTATCGAGCAGGCGCGCACGATGGCTGACAAGGTGCTTGCCATTGAAACCGGACGCGTGAGTGGCTACGGCCCGGTGGCGGAGGTGCTGCGTGCTTAACTATTTCTTTCATTCGCAGCTGGCTCTTGGCATAGCGGAATGCGCTGTGGCTGCGCTGCTGGCTTTGGCGGTGATGCTGCTCGCTCGCAGACGCGCTCCGGGACTGCTCAAAGAATTGCCCGTCGCCGAGATTCGCGGTGTTGTCCAGATCGTTGCCGTGGGCGCGATTCTGGCTTTCCTGCTGCGCGGCCCGCAGTGGACTTCGGTGCTGGTGCTTATTGGAATGATGCTGGCTGCGGCGAGCATTGTGCGCAAGCGGGCCAAGCGGATTCCGCGCGCGTACGTGCTGGCGCTGGTTTCCATTTGTGCAGGAGCGGGCGTAGTGCTTGCCGTGATGATTCTTTTCGGAGTAATTCCGCTGAAGATCACGATGCTGGTGCCGGTCGGGAGCATGGTGATTGCGAACACAATGAATACGCAGTCGCTTTTTCTGGACCGGCTGCGCGGCGAGGTTACATCGCATGTCGGAGAGATTGAGTCGGCGCTGGCGCTGGGAGCTGGCTCCGAAGCAGCGGTGCTCCCCTATCTCAACACGGCGTTTCGTGCGTGCCTGATTCCTTCCG
>DATGAD010000271.1:0-12691 GCA_035313725.1 Alloacidobacterium sp.
CTGCGAACGCAGATTCCAGATCGAGCTCCGCGCCTCAGCCAGGCACTCACGGGTTAAAGTCCGCGCCTGCTCCAGATGTTCTCGCGCAGCATCGGTTGAGGTGGCCAGTAGGCGAGCAACAACCTCCAACTGCACCGAGACCGCGACAAAGCCCTGCGCCAGCGTGTCGTGGATTTCGCGCGCAATACGATTCCGCTCGGCAAGGACGGCATCGAATTGCGATTGAACGGCATGAACTCGCCACCGGTAGGCTTCATAGGCCAGCAGCAGCACAGAAATCGCAACGAGCAGATAGAACCAGTAAGTCTGGTAAAAATGCGGACGCAGACGAAAATCAAACGTCGCGTCCTGCTCACTCCACACACCATCGTTGTTACACGCCATCACGCGAAAGGTGTGACGCCCGGAAGGAATATTCGTGTAGTACGCAACCCGCCGCGTCCCGGCATCGACCCAGTCGCGATCGAAGCCATCGAGCTTATAGCGGAATCGAACCTTCTGCGGCGCAACAAAACTCAGTCCGGCATATTGAAAAGCAAAGCGCGTATGTCCAGGCCCGACCTCTGCATTTTGCATTGGCAGCCTCGCGTCATCAACAAGCACCTGTTCCACAGCCACCAACGCAGGCACACGATTCACAGGCATGTGCACTGGGTCGACAGTTGTAACACCGCGCAGCGTCGCAAACCACAGCGTCCCGTCTTTCGCTTTCCACGCCGCCGGATGCCCGCCGCTGCTGCATTCACTGATGCGCATGCCATCGGCCGTACCATAGACATCAGGCCGAATCGCAGCCGCGGTTCCCGCACTCAGCTGCTTCTTACTGACGCGGAAGATGCCTTTGCTCGATCCAAGCCATAGGTTCCCGCTTCCATCATCGAGAATCCCATAGATCTCCTGCGGTAAAGTTTTGGCCGTCGAAAAGCTTATGAACTTTCCGCCGACTCGTTCATTCAGGCCGCCGCCATTTGTCCCGATCCAAAGCGCTCCGTCCGGGTCCTGATAAAGCGCCGTAATGACATTACTCGACAACCCATTCTGCGTGGAGTAATTCGTAAAGCTGCCATTCGCAAAGTGGGTGAGGCCACCGAGCGTACCGATCCAGTAGCTTTGGTCCGCGTCCTCGACAACTGCTCCAACCAGGTCGCTGCCTAAACCATCCATCGCTGAATACGACACGAACCGGCCATTTTCATAGCGCGACAATCCATGACGCGTCCCAATCCACAAGACCCCAGCGTGATCCGTATAGAGCGAACGAACAAAGTCATCGGCAAGTCCATCGGCGGAGGTAAAGACAGTGGCACGGTTTCCTTGTACGCGATTCAACCCGTCCGGAGTTCCGATCCAGATATTTCCATTCGCATCATCCGCCAAAGCAAGAGCTACATTGCTCGACAAGCCGTTGGCAGTCGATAGAGATGAGAACCTTCCGCTCTGATACTGGTTAACACCGCCGCCGTTCGTGCCAATCAAAATGGTCCCTGTGCGGTCCTGAAATACTGAGCGCACAAGATCATCGGTCAGTCCGTCCTGAGCCGTGTATGTCGTAAATTTTCGATCGCGCAGTACGCTGACGCCACCCGATTCAGTTCCCAGCCACATGTTGCCTTCGCGATCTTCGTAGAAGGCAAGCACCACATTGCCGGACAGCCCTTCTTTGGGCGTTAGAGCAGAAACGCGCCCCGCGGCAATGCGAGCCAGACCATGGTCGGTAGCCACCCAAACCGAGTGCTCTCGATCCTCAAAGATACTCGTGACGCGGTTTCCCGGTAAGCCATCGCGAGGTGCAAAAACGTGCGTCGTCTTGCCATCGTACTCACCGAGGCCATTCGTCGTACCGATCCAGAGATGACCATCCGCAGTGCTAAGCAAGGAGGTAACGTCGGCGCCCAGCGCATCTGGCAAGTGAAAAGTATTTTGCGTGCCGTCCGAAGCGACCACTTTCAGCCCAGCGTGGGAACCCGCCCAAATCGTTCCGTGAGCGTCTACTGCCAAAGCTTGAATTTGTTCTGGGCCTTCCACCACCGTCTTGACCGATGTGTGCACAGGAGCAATTCTCAGCAGACTGTTGCCAGAATTCACCCATAGTGAGCCATCCGGAGACTCTACGAGAGTGCTCGCGGCTGATAGCCCTTGCGGAAAGTCAAGCGGTTGGAAGTGCCCGTTCGCAAACTTACCCAGGCCAGCAGTCGTCAATGCCCACAGGCTGCCATCGCGACTCTGATAGACCGACCAGGCTGCATTTGCGGGCAGTCCTTCATCCGTTGAGAACCTCTTGAACTCACCGTTCTCGAAGCGAGTGAGCCCCCCGGAAGTGCTGATCCACAGCGCCCCTTGCCGATCCTGAAACAGGCTGTAGATCAGATCGCTACCAAGCTGTGGCGTACTTTTCTTGTCGAAAACTGTAAACTGTGCGCCATCGAATCGTACCAGGCCATCCTCTGTGGCAAACCATAAATAGCCATCAAGCGTTTGCAACACCGCGTGCACGGTGTTCTGCGGCAAACCGTCATCGGTCTGCCACGCTTGGTATCCATAATGTGGAAGTGGATAGTGCGGGTCGAGCGCGGCGGCTTTGCGACCAGCCAGCAGAAGCAGCCCTGTACAACAGATACTCCAAAGATGGCGACGAATGGGCATTGCAGGCTAACTCGAATACTACACACCCATTGGCCGGGAGCACACTCCACCAAAAGGTGGAGAAGGCCCTATGTCTTGCCGCGGCGTCGCTTTATCCAGACCTTCTCCGCAGCCGGAGCCCCAATCGTAAAACTGCCTTTGGATGTCTCGATGGCGACCGTCTGATCGTAGTTTTTTCTCACGACACGAACTGTGCCCTGGGGCTCAACTCCCACCTCATTCAGAAACTGCAGCAGCCTGGGGTCGCGCTCGTACAAGCTGCACACCGTATATTCGGCCTGCTCTTTCGCCCCCGAAAGCAGCTCCATGCCTTGTTTGCTGCGTTGTGCGGGTGTTTCCGGCAAGACTAAATTGCCATGAGGGCAGGTGCCCTGCTCGCCTAATTTTTCGAGCAGCCGGGCCTCGAACGCCGGAGAAACCGCATGTTCCAGCCGTTCGGCTTCGTCATGCACCGCATACCACGGCATTCCGAACATCTCCGAGAGCATGCGCTCGATGAGATGATGCCGCAGCGCGGTGCGATAGGCCGTCTCTTTGCCTTTCGCTGTGAGCCGGACAATGCCGTCCGCTTTTACATCGACAAAGCCATCCCGTTTCAGCCGGCGCAGAGCCATCGAAACTGCCGGTGCCGAAACCCCAAGCCAGTGCGCCAGTGTAGCGGAGATGACGGTTTGGCCTTCGCTCTCGGCTTCTAGAATTGCCTTAAGATAATCCTCTTTGGAAACGCTGATGGACGTCTTCACTCCAAGCAGAATACCGTTTGAGGAAGCCTGGAAGCCAGTCTGATGTGAGTTGACAGCCAGCAACTACTCTTTCTTTTCCGCAATCAGGCGTTGAAATTCAGGCACGTCCCGAAGGCTTGCGAACTCCTTATCCTCAAGTAGCTTTTTGCGGTCGTTGAAGCCTTCATCGATCGCCTTGCGCAGGTACACCAGCGCTTCGGTTTGTCTACCTGCTTCGGCATAGGTTTTTGCCAGCAAATAATTCAGCGTCGCGATCTCGTGCGTAGGTCCGGTTTCTGAAATCCTCGCCGCCGGGTCGCTCTCAAAAACATTGGGATCAAGAGCAAGCGCTGTCCTGTAGCATTCCCCGCCTTTCTTATACTTGCTTTCCGCAAGATAAGCAGTACCCAGGTTGCTATAGAACATCGCAGACTTCGGGCTGAGCTTAAGGGCCTTCTTGTAAGCCCGCTCTGCCTCCTTGTATAGCTTTTCTCCGTAGTAGACCGCGCCCAGGTTATTCAGCGCTTCCGGATAAGCGGGATTCAGCTTAAGCGCTTTTTCGTAGTCTCTTTGCGCTTCCTTCAGATTAAACATGTGATGGTTTGCAATACCCATCTTGTTCCACATTACGGCCGAATCCACAGGGCCCTGCCGGTAAGCATCCAGGGCGGCAACATAACGCTGGTGCGCCATCATGATGTCCCCCTGCATCTCCGGGCTCAGTGAGAAGCGCGGCGTTTCTTCCATCGCCTTGGCAGGAGGCTGCTGGGCATAGCTGCCTATGGCCAGGAAGGATCGCGGCGTTTGCGCGAGAGGTTGCAATGAGATCGCACACATGAGCGAAAGAACTGCCAGACCGGCGAATGTGTGGGAAGAGGACGAGGAACGAAAGCCTTTCATGACTGCCTCCTCTGGACCACGATCCAGATGGATGCGACGAGCATCATGCATCCGGCCAGGCACCTTGGATTTAGGGCTTGCAGCCATCTCGCTCGCCACTATCGACGGGCGGCAGGGTGTGGTGTCCGGGTGAACCCGGCCTTTGGCCAAGAATTGTAGCGCAAAGAGAAGGCGAAAAGCGAACCGTCCGGTCGCAAAGATCAAACGAGAGGACAGCAATTGCCGTCCTCCCGTCGCCGTAACTGGAACAGAATGCTGTTTTTAGGAATCCATATCGTCGACATAGTGAGCCAGCAATACTAACTGGCTTGAGAACGGATCCTTGATCAGCAGCCCCACCACCCGGACTTTGGTGATCGAACTCACATCATCAAGCTTGTTTAATCCATCTCGATAATGAGTTCCAGGTGCGACAAATACCGTCACTGGAGTAGGCACCAGCAAGCCGGCAAATCCGGTGACGTTCATCTGGAATGTCAGATTGCCCATGTCTACACTTCCCGGAACAACTGTTCCGTTGTAACCCCAGTGCCGCAGCACGATGCGCTTTACCATCACTGCCTGCGGATTAGCGGCTCCGCTGGCAGGCCCTCCGACGGAAACATGCTGCCCCGGAACAAGCGCGCCGGAATTGAACAGGAATTGTGTCAGAGGATTATGCATCCAGTAAATAAAGTATTTTTCGTTCCCGGAAAGGTTGATCTGCGCAATCTGACCGAGTGATAGACCAGTCGTCGTCGGAAGCAAGCCACGAACATACAGATCGAAGCTCGAAGCTGTTCCCGAGGGCGGTTGCACATAGGTGATCTGACCCGCCGCATAGAAGCCATCCTGCGAGAGGATCGCAACTTCATCGGCGTCGATCGTAGAATCCGCGCGATCCAGCGTGCCGGAGATCTGCACAATGCTGCTCGTAGTCAGGTTGCTGATGCTTTCGTTGTTGTCCCATTCCGTCTGCCCGTTGACCTGAACTGTAAATTGCCGTCCATGCGGGCCTTGAATCACAAACGATTGCCCGGACGCGTCCACACTCACGACACCGGCATCGAATTCATCGATGTATGCCCCGGCATCGCTGGGAGTCACCGCCTTCACATCAAACGTCGGCGTCACTTGTCCGGTGATCTGTCCGCTGCTGTCCACCTGGATGGATTTCCGCAGATCAAAATCGAGGTGTACGCCCACTGCTTCTGTCTGGGCAACCACCAAAGGTGTACTGAGTTGGGTTGTTACAGTAGTCTGCGACAGCACCGCCGGCATTGTCTGGATTGTGGGCGCGGCGTTCGCCTGCGTCTGGAGATATCCAATCGTTGCCGTGCCCAGTGTAACGGCAATGCTGTTGTACGTTCCGACCGGAACATTGTTCATGTCCAGTAAGGTTTGCAGCCCGTTATACCGTGCAAAGTCGATCGTGGGAGTGCCGCTGAGCAATGGGACCTGATTGCCGCTTGCATCGATCGCATCTACACTTTGTATCTGTACCGCAAAGGAGACGACGCCTGCCAGCGGCGCATCCGTTCCAACAACAAAAGCGGAACCGGACGGTGTTGAATTAGAAGAGGGATTCGAGGAAGTGCCAGGGGAGGTTGTTCCGCAGCCGCCTGCCAGAAGTGCTATTACCGCCACTGACAAAAAGGAGACGAGAATTTTACCGTGAGACTTGGAGTACATGAGTGGGTCTTCTCTTTCTGCACATAGCCCAGCCGTCGTGCTTCAGTCTCCAATCGAGTGTGAACAGCTGCGCAAGCCAGGTCCCTTGCACGCACACACATGGTGTTGCATCGCTTGCGCGAAGCATGTGTGACCGTGAAAAACACCTTTTCCCCGGAACCATAAGAAAGACAGCAGCCATCCCGTATCGACTGAGGAAGACCAGCGCCCGGGGTATGTTGCCGAGATATAGTTTTGCGCCGAAGAGTTGACGACGCTGCCATTCGTAACCCAGCGGGTAACAGAAAGTTGCGCGGCGAATATTCTGATTTCTTTTCTGGTACTGTTCGGCAAGTTTTGTCGGAATCGTAATACTTTGTTGATGGCATGTTGTTGCAGGCACGTTACTTTGTCGGCAGCATGCAGGCGATAAGGGACAATCGCGCCTGGCTCTTCGCCTTCACGCACTGGAACTGGAAAGCTGCGTTCATTACGGCACTGTGCCGCGGCGCAGCCTGCATGGCCGCATTGCGGCACGTCCATCCTCACGCGCGTGAGCACTTCAGCGCCGTTGAAATGGCGTATGTCCTATTGACCGCTGGTATCTTTTCAGCATGGCAACAGCAGGCGCTCGGCATCAAGCCTCGGTATTGCGCATGGCTGGTCGTCGTAATGCTCGTCCCGCTTACTTCATTGGGGGCGGATGCTCTTGCACATTCGTTACTGGATCACATCGACGCTCATGCACTGGGCATGGGCGCGCTGATATTCACTCTTGTGTCGGCGATGTTCCACTGGCATCTCATGGAAAATGGAGCCATGCTCGTCGGAGAAGAAAGCCGCTCTCTCGCTTCCGACATGCGACAGCTGCCCGTGCTGGCGCTTTCCTTTGTCACAGCGCCTGTGCGCTGGCTGCGTAAGTCGCTGCCCGCAAGCTCAATCGATCGGTTGGAAGAGAGCGACCTCGAAGCAGCCGCATAGATAGGCAGCTTTTACGCAGCCTTGTTACTCGATTTCTTTGCGCTCTTCTTCTTCGGTGGATTCGGAACCTTCGCGCCCGCCTTGCGCGCTTCCGAGAGGCCGATAGCAATGGCCTGTTTGCGACTGGTTACTTTTTTCTTGCTGCGACCGCTCTTCAGCTTGCCTTCTTTCATGGCTCGCATCTCGCGCTCGACAGACTTCGACGCTGCGGTGCCATATTTACGACTGCTCGCCTTCTTCTTTGTCAGCATAGTGCTTCCTCCTGAAGATGGGAAGCAGTAGAGGTGCTGTAGGTTGTGCGGCGATTTATCGTGCAACGGCCGCAGGCAAAATGTCCTCGACATCGACCCACTGCGTCGGATACTCGCCCGTATAGCAGGCAACGCAGAAGTGGTTCCCCTCGCCGCCATCACACGCCTTCTGTAACCCTTCGAGTGACAAATAGGCAAGCGAATCGGCTTCAATAAAGCGGCGAATTTCTTCAACCGAGTTATTGGCGGCAATCAATTCGCGCTTGCTCGGCGTATCAACGCCATAGAAGCAGGGCGAGATCGTCGGCGGACAGCTGATGCGGAGATGCACTTCCTTCGCTCCGGCCGCACGCACCATGCGCACAATCTTCCGGCTCGTCGTCCCACGAATGATCGAGTCGTCGATCAGGATGATGCGCTTGCCCTCAAGCAGATTGCGCACCGGATTCAGCTTGAGCTTCACGCCGAAATCGCGCACGCGCTGTTCAGGCTCGATAAACGTCCGACCAACATAATGGTTGCGAATAAGCCCGAAGCGAAAGGGAATACCGCTCTCCGCAGCATAGCCAATCGCCGCGGTCACGCCGCTGTCCGGAACCGGAACGACGAGATCGGCATCGACAGGCGACTCGCGCACAAGTTGGCGGCCCATCTCTTCGCGGCTCTCCTGCACCCAGCGATTGAAGATCTTGCTGTCAGGTCGCGCAAAGTAGACATGCTCAAAGATGCAGCTCGACTGCGGTATCCCGGTCGAATACTGCCGCGACGTGACGCCATCGCGCGTAACCATGACCAGTTCGCCCGGCTGCACATCGCGCTCGAATTTCGCGCGCAGAAGATCAAAAGCGCAGGTCTCCGAAGCAAAGACAATCGTATCCGGTCCATCCGGATTCGAGATGCGCCCCATCGACAGCGGGCGAAAGCCCCGAGGATCGCGCGCTGCAAAGACGCGGTCGCGTGTCATCATGACGATTGAGAATGCGCCATCCACCTGCCGCAGCGAATCGGCAATGGCATCAACCAGCGTGCCTTCCTTCGAGTGCGCAATAAGCTGGACGATAATCTCGGAGTCGCTCGTAGTCTGGAAGAAAGCCCCTTCGCGTTCAAGCTTGGCCCGAACATTGCCAAGATTTACCAAATTGCCGTTGTGCGCAATCGCGATGAGCCCTTTCGTCGAATCCACGCGAATAGGCTGCGCGTTCAACAGCGCGGAATCGCCAGTCGTCGAATACCGCGTGTGCCCGATGGCCATATCGCCGTGAAGCTTTGCGAGAACTTCTTCGGTAAAGATGTCGGCAACAAGCCCCATGCCCTTGATGTTCGACAGATTCGTGCCATCGGCAGTCGCAATGCCGGCAGACTCCTGCCCGCGATGCTGCAGCGCGTAGAGACCAAGATATGTCTGCCGAGCCGCATCCGGATGCCCATGAATAGCGACAACGCCGCACTCCTCGTGCAGCTTGTCGTCCTGCGACTTACTCTTGGAGGCGCTTACAAAAGGTACCTGTGTTTCCTCTCCAGGAACGCCTTCGATCAGCAGATGGCTCACGCCAGCACCTCATCGTAGAGCTTGGCTTCAAGAGCGCCGGCCCAAACATGCTGCAATCCCTGAACGCTTTCGTCAATTGCAATTTTGCCGTTCAACTTGATACGCAAGTGGTCTGTACCTGTCTCACCGATATTCTGCACCAGCAGCCCAGCGTATTTCCCAACGATTGCCTTGATCTTCTCGACAGCAGAAGCACCGCAGCTAACGATGATCTGCGTAGATGTCTCGCCAAAAAGCTGCCACGCTACAGGAAGATCCGGCCCTTCCTGCAGATGTGCGGTGACGCCAACGCCATTACCGAAGGCGCCTTCTGCGAGCGCAACAGCAATGCCGCCGTCGGATATGTCGCTCGCTGAATGCAGCAGGCCTTCATCTGCAAGTTCCACCAGACATTTCTGCAGGGCCGCCTCTACATCGAGATCGAGCGCAGGCGGCGTTCCCCAGATTTCTCTAAGAACCGCCTTCGCATATTCCGAGGAGCCAAATTCGCGAAGGCGCTCTTCGATCGTAGGCAGCTTTTCCGGGCCGATTACGAGGACGCTATCACCCGCTTTCTGAAAAGCTGCCGGAACAGTCTTCGTCACATCTTCAATGATTCCGACAATTCCGAGCACAGGCGTCGGATAAATACCCTCGCCGCGTGTCTCGTTGTAGAGCGAAACATTTCCGCCGGTGATTGGCGTGCCCAGAGCGATACAGGCTTCCGAAATGCCATCGATGGCCGCAGAAAGCTGCGCCATAATCTCCGGCTTTTCCGGATTCCCGAAGTTAAGGCAATTCGTGGCTGCGATAGGCGTTGCGCCGGTGCAAGCGACCTTGCGCGCGGATTCAGCAACCGCATGCTTTGCGCCCAGCTTAGGATCGAGATAGCACCAGCGGCCATTGCCATCCAGCGCCATCGAAAGGCCGCGCTTCGTGCCCTTAATGCGCATCACGCCGCCTTCACCGCCCGGCCCCTGCACTGTGTTCGTCTGCACCATCGTGTCGTACTGCTCATGCACCCAGCGTTTCGAGCAGATATTTGCAGAAGCCAGCAGCGCGCGCAGGTCGTTCGTATAGTCGCGCGTTGAAGTTTGGTCTTCATACTCAAGCTTTTCAAGAGCGCTCCGGGTTGGCTCTGCGGGAACAGGCGCTTTCCACTCACCAACCGGACGGTGATACACCGGAGCATCATCCGTAAGCGACTGGTTCGGAATATCGGCAACAAGTTCGCCATGATGCAGAATGCGCAGGCGAGGCTCAGGAATCACAGTACCAACAATGTCGGCATCCAGCCCCCACTTGGCAAAGACATCCAGCACTTCCTGCTCGCGTCCCTTGTCAGCAACCAGCAGCATGCGCTCCTGCGATTCGCTGAGCATAATCTCATAGGCACTCATGCCGGTTTCGCGCTGCGGCACATGGTCCAGCTCGACTTCGAGGCCGACGCCGCCACGCGCCCCCATCTCACAGGTAGAGCAGGTAAGCCCAGCTGCGCCCATATCCTGAATGCCGACAATCGCGCCGGTCTTCATCGCCTCAAGACAGGCCTCAAGCAGCAGCTTCTCCATAAACGGATCGCCGACTTGCACATTCGGCCGCTTCTGCTCCGAGCCTTCCTTAAATTCCTCGCTGGCCATCGTTGCGCCGTGGATGCCATCGCGCCCCGTCTTAGCGCCGACATAAATCACCGGATTCCCAACACCGGTAGCCTTCGCGTAGAAAATCTCATCCCGCCGCACCAGCCCAAGCGCAAACGCATTCACCAGCGGATTGCCCGAGTAACACTCCTCAAAACGCGTCTCACCGCCAAGATTCGGGACACCGAAGCAGTTGCTGTATCCGGCGATGCCATGCACCACGCCCTCAACAATGGAGTGGTTCTTATGCACCGTCTCCTGTGGCGTGTCGTCGTCTTCCACAATCGGCCCGAAGCGCAGCGAATCCATCACCGCCAGCGGACGCGCCCCCATGGTGAAGATGTCGCGCAGAATCCCGCCAACCCCGGTAGCCGCCCCCTGAAACGGCTCAATATACGAAGGATGATTGTGCGACTCGATCTTGAAAGCACAGGCCCAGCCGTCGCCCACGTCGATGATGCCGGCATTTTCGCCCGGTCCCTGCACCACGCGGTCGCTCTTGGTCGGCAGCCGCCGCAAATGCACGCGCGACGACTTGTAGGAGCAGTGCTCGCTCCACATCACGCTGTAAATACCTAGTTCTGTGAGACTTGGCGTACGCCCCAGTGCAGCGGTGATGCGCTCGTATTCGTCGGGGGTGATGCTGTGTTGAGCCAGAAGCTCAGCAGTGACAGAGGCTGCCTGTGGGGCTACAGGGAGAGATTCAGATTTCATGGCGGTTACTTCTATATTGTCGCATGTGTGGCGCCGTTGAATTCAGTGCGCGGCAGGGATTGCCGACAGACTCTCTCGAATCGCGCGTACATGCTCAGGACCGGTGCGGCAGCATCCGCCAATGATTTGCGCTCCCGCTGCTGCCCATTCTCGTGCGAGATTGCCGAAGCCAGCTGCGTCAGAGTTCCCGGTCCAACAGCGGTGTTCCGCGTCCCACCCCTCTCCGGAGTTGGGGTAGACGACGACAGGCTTGCGGGTCGCCCGCCTCACTTCGCCAATCAGGGGCAGAATAAACTTCGGCTGCGTGCAGTTGATGCCCACGGCGACGACCTGCTTCTGCCTGTCAAGAAACTCAGCGCTGTGCGTCAGCTTCTCTCCATGCGAGACATGCTGCCCATCCTTGCAGGTGAAAGAAATCCAGCCATGGACGGTCGGGTGTTGATGCAGAGCTTCGACAATCGCCTCAGCCTCTTCAAGCGAGGGAACAGATTCGAGCGCGACGAAATCGGCCTCTGTGGTTTCGGCAACCGCCAGCCGCTCCGCATGAAACCGGACCAGCTCAGCAAAGCCGACACCATAATTCCCGTGATACTCCGACCCGTCGTGCAAGGCAGATCCATAAGGCCCAAGCGAAGCCGCAATCCAGACAGGACGCGAAGATTGCCGCCGATACTTCTCACGCGCCGCAACCGCCAGATCAATCGACAGCCGCAGCGCATCCGCAGCCGCAGAAGCCGGCTGGCCCAGCTCCGCATAGCCCATCGCCGATACCTGGTAGCTTGCCGTCAGGATGCAATCCGCTCCGGCCTCAAGATAGCTCAGATGAACAGCCTCAATCGTCTCCGGGCTATCCGCCAGCACATGCGCCGACCAAAGCGGCCCGCTGATATTGCAGCCGCGCCGTTCAAGCTCAGTCGCCAAGCCACCATCAAGAATGCGCAGCTTTGCGATATCGAATTGGTCCTGCGGCGTCATTGCCTTAAGTCGAGCGCTCTCCCGCTTCGCCAAGCGTCAGCCGCGTAGTCAGCTTGCGGCGTCCGCGGAAGAACGTGATCGTAACCACGTCGCCGGTCTGATGGTGATCCATGATCTCGTCGATATCCTGCGTGCTCGTAACCTGCAGGTCATCGATGCCAACAATCAGATCGCCGCCAAGATAAATCTGCATGTTTCCGAGATACGCGGTCTGGTTGCCGCCGCGCAATCCGGCGCGTTCGGCAGGACCGCCGGGTAGCACGCGCTGAATAAGCACGCCATAGTCAGCCGCAAGACCCATCTGATCGGCAAGATCAGGCCCGATGGGATAAGAAGCGATACCCAGCGAAGGCCTGCGCACGCGGCCATAGCGCTGAAAGTCGCTCAGCACCGCCTTGGCCGTATCGATAGGAATAGCAAACCCAATGCCCGCGTTCTGCTCCACATCCTGGTTCGGGTTGGTCGCAATCAACGAAGTGATGCCGATAACTTCGCCGCGCGAGTTCAGCAGCGGACCGCCCGAGTTGCCCGGGTTAATCGCTGCATCCGTCTGAATAGCATTGTCGATCAGGTCGCCTGAAGGCCCGCGTATCGACCGCTTCGCGCTGATGATGCCCGTCGTCATCGTGCCATTCAGTCCAAAGGGATTCCCGATCGCGTAAACCTTCTGCCCCACCACCAGATTGC
>DATGAD010000272.1:0-3206 GCA_035313725.1 Alloacidobacterium sp.
CGCCCGCACCACCATTTGCTCAAATTTCGCCGTCGCGATCGTCATCAGAATCACGATGATCGCCATCACCACCATCAGTTCCAGCAGCGTAAATCCGCGCTGCGCTAACCCCACGCCGCGCCGCCACCCCAGAATCGTTCTCGTGTTGATTCCCTCGCGCATCATTTCCTCAACCCAGCTACCAATCCGAATATTTCGTCCCGTCCATCGCCGTCCCAGACGACTTCGAATACACGTCGAACACATCCTGCCCGCCCCACGACGTCGAATCCGTATCATCTTGCACCGAACGCAGCCCCCAATCCTTGTTCTTCGTGATGGGGTCCATCGGAATCTCCCGCAAAAACCGGATCCGTTTGTCAGCAGCCGTCCCGGTCAGCGGCGTCGGCTTCACCAGCGTATCCAGGCTCTCGGGATACCCCTCTGTTCCGGCCTTCACCTGAATCTGCCCTTTGTCCGACGCATCCTTGTAACGGTCAATTGCGTCGCGCATCTGCCGCAAGTCCCAGCGCAGCTCATCTTCTTTCTTCCACTTGATCGTATTGCGCGCCAGCGGAATCGACGCCGTCGCCAAAATCAACAGGATCGCGCACGCCACCACCAATTCCAGCAGCGACATTCCAGACTCAGACGCAAAATCAGCAGCGGAAACGCGCTGCCTGCCAATCAACGCAAGCGACAGAGCAGGGAACCGGCGCCGTACCGGAAGGGAATTCGACTTGAAGCGATTCCAGCTCATCGCGCCTCACTGCACCTGGATCGCGGCTTCTCCGGAAACCAGCGGAATCGTCTGCTGTTGCGAATCATGGGCGTTCACTTGCAGAATTTGCAGCCGCGCTGTTCCGTGGCCGATCGCGCGCACCACGAATCCGAATATCGTCCCGGTCCCATTCACACCCGGTGTGTTGGGCTGCCGCGTCGCGGAAACGATCACCTGTCCCTGTGCCTGATCAATTCTCTGCACCACCGCCACCTGCTGCGAACCGCCGGATAGAAATCCGCCGTCGCGCACCTCTTCCACACGCACCACCGCCGGATCGAAATGAATCATCAGCGGAATCGAGTACAGATCGTGCACGTTCGAAATCGCCAAGCCCAGCGTCGTCGTGTCCCCGGTCTTCAACACCACCGTGGCCGGCTCAAAATGAAGCTGCGCCACCGTTACCGCACCCTGCGCCCCCGCTCCAGTCCCAGCCGGCTGCGCCATCGCTGTCGGCGTTACTCCTGGTGCCTGTGCGCCCATTCCAGAATTCGGTCGCGCAGCCGGAGACGCTGGCGCTGCAGCCGGTGCCGCAGGCGCCGCTTCCTCTTCTCCGTGATACACGCGCACGTTCGAATCAGTTCCTGCCGCCATCGATTGCAGATTTGCCGCCGTCAGCGAAGGCAGCCGCAAAATATGCGGCGTCATCACAATCAAAGTCTCATCTTCTTCAATCTCATGGCTATTATCTGAGAACAAATACTTCATCAGCGGCACTTCGCCCAGCCCCGGTATCCCATTAACGTTGTTCGTGTCCGTGCGCTCGATCAATCCCGCCAAAATGTTAGGCTCGCCTTCCTTCAACCGCACATCAATCTCAGTTTTCTTCTGCCCGATCACCGGCTGATTAATTCCGCCGATGTTGCTCGTCCCGGTAATCTGCGACACGTCCACCGTTCCCTTCAGGCTGATGTCGCCATCCGGATGCACCCGCGGCGTCACTTCAATATTCACGCCCACATCAATGTATTGGAATTGCGTGTTCACCAGGGGGTTCACCACGCCGGAACTGCCCGTCACGCCCACACCCACTCCAGCCTGAAAGCTGCCCGTCGCCACCGGCACTTTCGAACCAATCTTCAGCGTGGCCTTCTGTCCATCCGTCACGCGCAATTCCGGATCCTGAATAATTTTCGTCCGGTCGTCGGTCAGAATGGCGTTCGCGGTCGCCCCTGGCAAAGTCAGCGCCCAGTCCGAAGTCCCTAAGTTTTTCAATTGGCTCAACAAGACCTGCGGCAGGCTTGTTGTCGTCGTCGTGGTGGTCGAAGAGCTGCTCGAAGTTTGAGGTTGTAGGGAACTCCGCGGTGTGAAAGCCAGCGAAACCGTCTGCCCCGGCAATATCCCCAGATCGCGCAAACGATCCATGCTCGCGGTCAGCACCTGCACGTGAATCAGAACTTCCGGCTTGGCCTTGTCAATGTCGCGGATGATTTTCGCCGCCAGCAGCAATTTGTCCGGCGTATCGCGGATCACAATCGCGTTCTGCGCGTTTACCTGCTGCAAACGGTGCAAGTCCAGCAACACGCGCAACCCGTTCACCACTTCCGTCAAATCCTGCGGCGTCAGCGTATTCGAAAGATAAAAAGTCTGCACCACCTCATCTTCCAGATCCTTGCGCTTCTGTGGCTGGTCCTGCGCCACGAAAATAATATTAGACGTCACCGGCTTCCAGAACGCCTTGCTTTCCAGCGACACTGCGTCCAGCGCCTGTTCCAGCGTGACGCTGGGGAAATCCACCGAAATCCGCCGCGAAGTGAAGTCCGGATCGAAAATCACGCTCAACCCCGCCAGCTTGGCAATCGTCTCGTAAACCACCCGCGCGTCATTCGTCATCTTCAGCCCGTTGATCGGGTCGCGCGATAGCGGCTTCAGTTCCGGAGGCTGCGCCAGAATTTGCTCGTCCGGCTGCGTCGCCGGATTCAGCGCCTTGGGCCCGTTCTGCCCGTTCATCAGCTCGATCGTGCGCTTCACGTACTGGTCGGCCGCCGCGTTCGATGGATCAATCAGCTGCGCCTTCTGAAATTCGCCCAGCGCCAGCTGCAAGTCGCCATTCGTCAGCGCCTTTTTGCCCTGCTGTACGTGGAATTGCCCGGCATCGTAACGGGCCTGGGCGGCGCGCAGCTTGTATTCGGCGTTTGTGGGGTCGGCGCGGAGGGCGCGCTCGTAGTGCACCAGCGCGGTGTCGTAATCCTGGAGGGCGGCAGCCTTGCGTGCCGCGTCGTAGTCTTCATTGCCCTTAGGGCATCCGCCCAACAGCAAGGCAGCAGCCACCAAGAGTGACAAATATCCGGAACGGCGCAAAAGCACTCCTCCGAAGGGTGGGCTATTTCCTGACAAGTCTAGCACCCGTCCTGAGATGCGGCAAGGAATCCGCAAAGATGTGTTAGACGTATGAATAATAGAAGCGCCGCAGCAGTTCTGAATGAAAGTTTCGTGAATTCCAGCG
>DATGAD010000273.1:0-16127 GCA_035313725.1 Alloacidobacterium sp.
GGATGGGGATAATCACCTTCGAGTTGGGGTCCTGGATCATGACTATGGGCAACTGCGCCGATTCGCTGTTGTAAGAGAAGCTGAGAGCCTCGACGTTGGTCTGCGCATCCATGTCGGTGTTGAGGGCGGGCTGTGGAACGCCCACCTTGATCTCGGGGCCCCAGTACGCGACCGACATGCCGAGGTTTGGACCGGGTTCGATGTAGAAGACATAACCGACTTCGTCGGCCAGCTGCCGCACGTACGCGAGATCCTTTCCCTGCTGGCGCGGAATCTGCTGAACAGGAATTGGCACGTCGATCAGGATGCTGGGAATGATCATAGGCACGACGCCGAAGACGGCATACTTCGCGAGCACAAGCAGAACGCGCGCTTCGGGCGGCATGGCGGGATAGGGAATGCCGCTGAAATCGATGTAGTCCATCACGCGTGTGAGGTCTTCGCCGCTGATAGTGAGGCTGGGCGACTGAGCACTACCGCCCGGCGATATCTGGTGGTTGGTCATTACGCCGTCGATGAGCACCTGGGTGATGCCGTTCACCGTGGCCGCAGCGATCACGCGCACGAGAGGAATGGACGCGCCACCGGCCAGAAGGAAGAGCGTTTCGAGGATCGATTGCTTGTTCAGGGTGAAGTGAAGCTGAAACGCACTGGGCCCCGCGCTGTTGTTCGTTACTTCGATCGACGTCAGGGCGTTGAGCACATCCTGCGACACCGGCATAGGCACCGCCGGTCCGATCATCAGCGTAAGGTGAATTCCGTTAAGCATTCGTGGGTCCGGGAATGCCTTGCGGCAGCGTGATATTCAGCGTGGTGCCGGTAACCTCCATCTCCTCAGGCCGGAGGGCTCCGTTGGCATCGCAGATGCGCCAATAGAGCAGTGAATCTCCGAGGAGCGAGGCGGCCATATTATCGAGGCGATCACCTTGGCGCACGGTGTATTGCTGCAGAACGGCGAAGGCGCTGGCCTGCGGCAGGAAACGGCGCTGCAGGTAGACGATGCTTTGTCCGGACGCAGTGGTCATCGAGTTCGTTCCGATCGCCAGGTATCGGCTGTTCGGCGCGAAGAGGGTGGCCTTGAGGCCGGCGAATTGAAAGATGGCGAGCGTGGACGCACTCACTAGATGCCTCCGATTCCCAGCGCGGAGAAGGTGCCGATGGGCGCGAGCGAGCTCAGGCGCTCCTTCTGCTGCTGATATGCCATGTAGAGATTGCCGCCGACGTTGTCGAAGCCGAGATCGTCGACACTGAGCACGCGCATGCCAAGGCTGACCTTGGCGCGGATGGGATTGAGCGTGGGATCGAAGGCTTCCTCGGTCACGCTGAAGTCGGTTATCCGCACGGGCACAATGCGATTCACGCTCCAGACGAAGAGGGAAAGGGGAGCCTCCATGGGTGCGATCTCGAGCGTGCCCGACTGCGCCAGCGTGTTATTGCCGAGGAGTTGCAGGCTGGTGGGATAGATCATGGTCTCGAGCGCGGCGATCTGCGGAAGTATGCCGAACTTCACGGCGTTGGGAAAGAGGGCAGGCTGTTCGAGCTGGTCGGCGGCGTCGATCTCCGCATCCAGCTTGAATGTCTCGATAGGCGGCCCGGTGAGGCGCAGTGCTTCGGAGCGGTTCTGATGCTCGGGCTGCACGGTTTGCACCTGCAGCGTGCGCGAGAGCGAATCCGGGTTGTATTGCAGCACCACGATACTCTGCACAGCCGCCGTGTCAGGATCGATTTGCACGATGCCGCCGCGCATCAGCCGCGGTGATCCGGGAAATGCTCCCATATCCTACCTCCCCTTCCCTTCGCCTGCTCTGGTGCCGGAGGATGTCCGCGCTGCGTCGAGTGCATTTGTAAGAGCGCGGACGATTGCATCGCTCACCTGCGCAGAAGACGCGCCGGATTGCAGATTGTGCGTTGCCATCGCTCGCTCCAGATTCGAGCTGCGCGTGAATGCCCCCGGACTGGCCGCGGTCTGCTGGAATGTGAACTGGATACGGCGCTGGAGCGCTTCGCACAGATCGTGGCGATTGACGCGGGAAAACCCCTCGAGGCTGATTCCAGCGATGTGGAGTGCGATACGCCCAGACGGGGGCGCTTGGCGGTCGTGCCGCGACCGGGGTGCGTTGATGCCAAGCAGCGACGGATTCACACCCACCCCCGGATCTCCGCCTCAGTAAGCGGCTTTTCGATCTTGAGATACTCGCTTCGCGCCGACTCAAGCAGGTGCAGCATCCGGATGGGCTGGCCAGCTTTGACTGCGAGGAAAGCAGCGCCAAGCGCTATGTTGCGGATGTTGCCGCCGGCGACGCACAGGCGGGCTAGCTGCTTCATATCGACGCCTTCGGTCGGCGCTTCGCTGGGCAGCGCGCGGCGCCAGATCTGCTCGCGCATGGCCGCGTCGGGAAACGGGAAATGCACGACGAAGCGGATGCGCCGCAGGAAAGCGGCGTCAAGCGCCTGTTTCATGTTGGTGGCCAGCACCGCGAGCCCGCGATACTGCTCCATACGCTGCAGAAGATAGGAGACCTCGATGTTGGCGTAGCGATCGTGGCTGTCCTTGACTTCGGTGCGCTTGCCGAAGAGCGCGTCGGCCTCATCGAAGAAGAGAAGAGATCCGCCGTCTTCAGCCGCATCGAAGATACGGCGCAGGCTCTTTTCGGTCTCGCCAATGTACTTGCTGACGACCTGGCTGAGGTCGATGCGGTAGAGATCGAGCTTCAATTCATACGCAAGCACCTCGGCAGCCGTTGTTTTTCCTGTGCCGCTTACGCCCGCAAACAGTGCCGTGATGCCCAGACCGCGCAAACTCGATTTGGCGAATCCCCAGCTGTGGTAGACATGCCAGCGGTTGCGCACCTGGGTGGAAATCGCACGCAGAGTCTCCATCTGGGGCTCGGGCAGAACCAGCCCATCCCAGCCGGTGGAGGTCTCGACGCGCTGTGCGAGGCCGTCGAGTTGCGGACGCGCCTGCACGCGGCACGCGTTCCAGATTGCATCGAAAGTGTCTCCTCCCGTCTGTGCGGGCGCAGCATGCAAAGCGCTGAGCCGAATCTGTTCTTCGGTCAGGTTGAACTGCTCCACAAGTGCATCCACATGCCCGTTGAGACTGGCCGCCAGCGGACCCAGGATCGCGTGCCACGCACGGCGCTGCTCATCGGTGCGCGGCTTGCCCACTTCGAGATACGCGGACTCGCGCAGATAGCCGCCGATCCGCTGCGGCGCAGCAACGATCAATGGAGCATGAAGCGAATCAGCAAACAGGCGGACTGCACTCAAACGCTCGGGATCGTGCGCGTCCTCAGTCGAGGCATCCAGCAACACGGCGGACGTGGCGAGAATGCATTCCCGGTCGATGAGGCGGGTGAGCGCGTAGTTTTCGCCGTGTCGAGCCGGCAATGCAGTTGCAGAGATGCGCAGAACTGGAAGGCCGGCGATTCGGCAGGTGTTGACCGCAACCGCCTGGCGCGTATGCTGATCGGCGCCGTTCAACTCCAGCAGGATGCGGCCCTGATTCGCATGCGCAGCCCATAGATCCGCGCCATACCGGGCAACATCGAGTTGGGATGCTGGTAATTGGCCGGGGTCGTGAATCGAACAGAGGAGTCCATCGAGGCGCTGATCGAGATACGACGTTCCCGTCAGGAAGTGAAGGATGCGTTCATCGATGCGCAGAGGGCTTGTCACCAGCGTGGAACCCGCACCGACTTCAATGAGCCGCCATTGGCGCAGCGGTCCCGCGGGAGAGACGGCGTCCCAATGCGCGTCCTGGAATGCGGCAAGCAGCAGCGCAAAGGTTGGATTGGGGCTTTGCTGGTGCTGCGCCTCGGCGCAACTGCGCGCAAACGCAGCATCGAGTTCCACGCCGGCGCAGGCGAGCAAGACTGCGCGTTCGAAGGAGGAAAGCTCGAGTTCGGCGCACAACTGCTCGATTGCCGGCGGAGAGTCGAGAAATGCGCTGTGCCCCAAATCTCCATCGAGTTCCGCGAATGCGCGTTCGATCGACTGAACGTTTCCGGCACTCTCCTCGATGCGCGAGCGCACCTGGGCGATGGCAGCCATCAGGTAGGCCTGGTTGGCGGCGGTCCACGCATATTGGGTGTCAAGTCTCATGCGATCGCCACCGTTGGGCCGAAGGTTAGGCTGGAGGGGTTGAGGTCGAGGGGGCTTTCAGCGCCGTCGATCTGCACGCGGACGAAGTACTTTGTGGCGGTCTTCACGCCAGTCATGGGGAAGGCGATGGTGCTGGTATTCGCCGGCAGGGGTCCGAGCGCAAACGTGTAGGCGGCGGGCGTGGTTGGCGCGGGAGCCGTGGCTTCGTTGAGCAGTAATACCGCGGTCTGCCCCTGCAGGGCGCCCGGAGTGACGGAGATGGAGACTTGCGCAGCCGTGCCCGTGACAGGCGTGGCGATGACCGGACTGAGTGTGAACCCCTGCGCGTTTGAGGTCGGTCCGGCGTGTGCAACGGGCGGGTTGCCGAGCATGACTGGTTGGGACACCTGCAACGCGCGGACGCCCGCCGGAACATCGCCGGGGATGACCACGCTTAGCTGCGAGTCGGAGATCACAGTCGGGGTGAGAGTAGCCGAGTAGCCGACGATCACCAGATTGAGGCCGTTCGCGCGCAGGTTTGTGCCATTGATGAGAACGGTGGATCCCGACGTGATGGGCGCGTTCGCTCCATTCGACGAGATCACGCTGGTGAGTGCGGGTGTGTTGAAGCTGATCGCGGTCACGGTCCAGCTCTGCACGGGTAATGCCGGCTGAGGCAGCAGGTCTTCGCGTTCGATGAGAACGACGCTCGCCTGCCACGCCATGGTGAGCGCGAACGGAATCTGGTAGAAGACGCTCCAAAGCTTGGAGAGTTCTTCGAGCGCGAGCGGCAGCATGGTGAAGTTGACGCGCTCTACCTGAGAAGCAAGATCGGGTTGATAGGGTGGAGCGGTAAACGGAGGAGCGCCAAACGGCGCGGCGTTGAAAGGCGGCGAGTGCAGCAGGGTTTGCCCGATTTCGACCGCGGAAAGCACGGGTTGCGAGTTGAGCATCGATGCGGCATAGCCAAGCAGCCGCTGCGGCTCGAGCTTGGTGTCATCGCCATAGAAGGTGAGCAGGTAATTGAGGTTGAGCGCGATGCGGGGACGTGTCACGAGAGTCCCGTCGCCGCGGCGGGTGGGCAGATCGCAGTTGCGCAAGGCCGCGTTGGGTATTACCTGGTAGAGAAAGATGTTGATGCCGATCGCGTCGGTGTTGCTGAGCTGCGCGTCGGGCCGCACCGTGGTGACCGAGGCTCCCGAGAGATCGGGCGGGAGCGATTGCAGCAACATATAGCGCAGAGTTGCCGTGACGGTCGCGATGGCAAGATAGTTGCTCACAGGCGACCGCCCCTCCGGCGTTCAAGGTACTCGCTGAGGCTCATGTGCGGGGGCCGCGCGGGCGGAACGGCGCGCAGGGGCGGCGCCGGTTGCTGCGCTGCCTTCAACTCGATATTCCCGATGGTGACGTGAACTTCAGGGGCTGCGGTCTGATCGGGTGGGTGGACAATCGGGTTGTGATCGGCCGTCGAATGCTGATCGAAGGAGATGCGAGACAAAGAAGGACGCAAGCGGGGATCGGCTATGCCGGTCGCCCGCGTTTCAGCGTTCGACGATCTGGCTTGAGCCGTTTCGTCCTGCGTGTTGGGAGAGTCGACGAGCGATGGCGTACGGGACTCCGCAGTCGTGGCGGTGGACGTCACGCCGCCCTCCCGGGGATCTGCAGGCGGATAAAGATGATCTATGACCTGGCGCAGCGTCAGCCGTTGCGGGGCCCGCGCATCCTCCCGCGCGGTCATGTCGAGACGCTGCGAAGCGGCTTCCTGTTGCATCCCCTGATGAACGTCCAGAGCAGATTGGAGCCTCAAATCGGTCAATGACGCCATTGTGCCTGCCGGCTTCGCGGATGTTTCTGACGGGCGAGGAATATCAACAGCCGGAGCAGAACGTTCGACGTTGTAGGCTTGGTCTTTCGTTGACTCCGTCTCGGTCGGAAGGGAGCGCGGCATGGCGAACACTGGGCGCAGGATCGGCATGACGGCGGCTCCACGCTTGCCGAGAGCGCTTTGTGCGAGGCGGGTGAGGTAGCTCGTCATCAGCCCACCAGTTCGAGGTAAAGGTTACGGCGCCCGGAGCTCATGCCGAGAATGTCGGCTTCGCGCCAGCCGTACGTGCGCGCAAGCGCATCGACTTCGAGCACGAGGTGACGCGCCGCGGATTGAACTTCGCGCCAGAAGAAGCTGACGATGTCGAGCGCCATTTCCCAGGCGCGGGCGCACGAAGGGCATTGGAGTTGCAACGAAATATCGGCTGCGGGATCGTGCTGTTCGAGATGGGTCTCAAATGCGTCGATCACAGCGAAAGGAAGGTCGGTCTCTTCCCTGCTCCCGTTCCACTGAATGCAGCGGGATGCAATCGAGCGCCGGGCCTCGTCGACGTCGCCGCAGGCGCTGGCAGCGAACAGGTCCGTGCTGTCGGGCAGGCGGCACGTGACCGAGCATCCGTCGTGCTCGAACTGCGATAGGAGCGAATTATCGGGCGGCGTTAATCCGAGCTCATCAGGATTCAGATCAAACTCCAACTGTCCGGCACAGGCCGGACACACCGCGAACCCGCTCAGTTTTCTGCCGAAAGTGGCAGTGCGCAGCTCGAACAGGAATGCATTGCGCCGACCGATGGAAACAGCCGCGAGCTGCGCCCACGAATGATCGGGCAAGCAGCATGCAAGCAGCAGGAGACCGCGTTCGATATCCGTGCTCTCGATGCCCTGCTCCCAGATTTCGAGGATCTGGGGTGGAGAGAGTCCGCGCATGTCTTTACTCCCCTGCCGTACTACGATGGGATAGTGAAGCTCGGCTCCGCGGGCTCAACAACCGACTGATCGCGCAACCAGCCTTCGTTTTCGAGCTTCAGATGCTGGATGGCGACAGCGTTTGCATTGGCATCGAGATCGGGCATCGCCTGGTACTCGGAGATCCAGCAGCGATAGATGTGGTAGGAGAGCACCAGCTGGCCGGCCTCGTTGTACACGTCGAGTATGATGTCCTTGCGGAAGTCGGCCAGGGAGACTTCGGAGCCGAGACCGGCCCCGTAGTTCCAAACCTTGTTTGCCCATTGCTCGAACTCCACGTCCTGTGTCACACCGCGCTCGAGCGTAATGGCCTCATACTCGTTGCGGCCGGGCGATTTCCGGCTGCTTGACGGATCGCCGCCTTCGCGATGCTTCACGACTTCAGTCGTGCGCTTGAGGCCGCTCACCTTGCTGATGCCGGCCACGTATTTCCCGTCCCACTTTACCTGGAACTTGAAATTCTTGTAGGGGTCGAAACGCTGCGGATTTACGCTGAACTGCGCCATCGGTTCCTCCTTGCCTATGAGGCGGCCTGTCCGGCCATCTGTTGAATTTGCAGGATCACGAACTCGGCCGGCTTGAGGGGGGCGAAGCCCACCAGGATGTTGACGACGCCGGAGTTGATGTCGGTCTGCGTGGTGGTTTCGCTGTCGCATTTCACAAAGTAGGCAGCGCTGGTCGTCGAACCCTGGAACGCTCCCTGGCGGAACAGGTTCTGCATGAACGAGGTGACGTTGAGGCGGATCTGCGCCCAGAGTGGAGAGTCATTCGGTTCGAAGACCACCCACTTGAGCCCTTCGAACAGGCTCTCTTCGATGTACAGTGCAGTGCGCCGCACCGCGATGTAGGCCCACTGACTGGCAATCTGGTCGGCACCCTGCATGGTGCGCGCTCCCCAAACAACGTTGCCATAGGTCTTGAAGTTGCGCAGCCCGTTGATGCCGAACGGATTGATGGCGGCGCTGTCGGAATCATTCATGATGTAGGACAGGCTCGCCCCGCTGACGGCGGCGTCGATGCCGGCTGGCGACTTCCAGACACCACGCGCTGCATCCGTTGAGGCCCATATTCCCGCCATGGTTCCGCTTGTGCCGACCGCACGCGGGCGGCCGCCATTCAGCGGATCGGGGACCTGCAAGGTGGGGAAGTAGATTGCGGAGTTCGCATCGGGCTCGAAGCCGGCAGTCTGCAGTGTGTTGGTCCACGAGAGCACGCCGGTGGAAACGGTGCTGCTGGTGCTGTTGATGCCCGTTGGAATATCCACGATGAGCATGGCGCGATGCGTGTCACAGACGCCGGCCGCATGGCTATAAACGCCGGCGATGTTTGTCGAATCGGGCGCACCTCCGGTGACGAGAATGGCTGCCGCCGGGATGCAAAGGATGTTGAAGATGTAAGGGTCGATATGCGCGAGCGTATCGACGCCGTTCTTGAGCGCGGTGGCATCGGGCGGGTTGCCGTCCGACGCTGGGGTGGTGGTGTTGCTGACCGCGGTGTAAACGGTGCTGGTGGGATTTGAGATCGGCGCGATAACATCGGCGCCGGTGCTCACGGGAATGATGCCGGGGCCGAGGTCAGTGAGCTGGATGAGCTGCGAGGCGGCATTCACCACACCCACCGCATAGTTCGGCGCTGTCTTGGTCATGCTCAGGTTGCGGTAGATTTCCGAGTTCAGGACCTGGGTCGGCTTGCTGGCCGAGTCCAACTGGCGCACGACGAGATTGAAGGTCGTGGTTGGGCTCGTGGTCTTGTAATCGATCCCGACCTGGAGATTGTTTCCCCAGACACCCGCATTGGAGGCCTGGACCTTTAGTGTGGCTGCGGGAGTCTTGTCGTCGAGCGTAACCGATGAAGGGGCGGGAGTACCCGCGGCAACGCGCACGATCCATGCAGTCTGCCCGCCATTCAGGAAGTACTGCATCACTCCATAGCTGGCTTCGCTGCGCTGGTCGAGTCCGCCGAAGATGGTCTGGAACTGAGTGAAGTTGTTGACCAGCGTGGGCACGCCCATGGGACCCTGAGGGAAGAAGTCGACGAAGGCTGTGCTTGCTGTGCTGACGCCGGCGATGTTGTGAACGCCGCTCGGAATCTCTTCAACGTAGACCCCTGGATAGGTCGGCAGAATCGGCATAAGGTTATCTCCTTTTTGTTTGCTGCCGGGCAGTTCTGAGAGTGAATGGGCCGGAAGCAGTTCCGTCGTACCTGCCTTAGCTATCGCCATGCCTCAGCGAGAGCGGCCAAGGTCCGCATCCGGTGGCTTCTGACAACGTGGGCCTGCGTCTGGGTGCAGGGGCGCCGCCGCTGTCACCCGACGTGATGGTGGAGAACTAGTAGATCAGAGGAAAGGTAAACTTGGTGGCCCGATTGAACCAACATATTCTGAAGCGTCGAAACTTTATCGCACGAATCTACGTAAGTCAATTAATAAAAAGTGAAATTTCATGGTAGCTGGAGAGCAGCTGTCTAGGTGTCGCGGCAAACGCTTTACAGCGCAATTGCATAACACGCATCGCACCGTCGATCGCGATGTTGGCCAAAAAGCGCTTGAATGTGACTTTGGTAGCGCCATCGGGGATCGAACCCGAACTCTCCGCCTTGAGAGGGCGGCGTGTTAACCAATTACACCATGGCGCCAGAAGATGAGTCAGCGTGGGCGCTGCCGACTCTTTAAATTCTATCAGAAGATCGCTCCTCAAAAGTCCCGCGCCCCCCTCAAACGCAAGCCTGAATCATCCCGCCGCGCAAGGCATCAATTATGCAGGACCCGCAATGACCAAATCATCTCGTCTGGCTCACACGCCGCTCTCCGTACTCGATCTAGCCCCAATCAAAGAGGGCCGCACCATCACTCAGACTTTTCAGGAAACGCTCGACCTCGCCCAGCACGCCGAGGCCTGGGGATACAAGCGATACTGGCTCGCCGAGCACCACAATCTCGCCTCCGTCGCCTGCTCCGCCACATCCGTGCTCATCGGCTACGTCGCCCAGGGAACATCGACGATCCGTGTCGGCTCCGGCGGCATCATGCTGCCCAACCACGCGCCGCTCGTCATCGCCGAGCAGTTCGGTACGCTCGAAAGCATTTACCCCGGCCGCATCGATCTCGGCCTCGGCCGAGCCCCCGGAACCGACTATCCCACCATGCGCGCACTCCGCCGCGACCTGCGCAACGGCGACAACTTCCCCGAGCTGCTTGCCGAGTTGCGCGAACTCTTCGCAACGCCGAAACCGAATCAACCCGTCCGCGCCCTCCCCGGAGCAGGCCTGAACATCCCCATCTGGCTTCTCGGATCAAGCGGCTTCAGCGCGCAGCTTGCCGCACACCTCGGCCTTCCCTTCGCTTTCGCCGGACACTTTATGCCGGAAAACACTTTACCCGCGCTCGACATCTACCGCCGCAGCTTCCAGCCATCCGAAGTGCTCGACCGCCCATACACGATGGTCGGCGTTCCAGTCCTCGCCGCTGACACCGACGCCGAAGCGCAGCACCTCTCCACCACCGAATACATCAACCTCCTGCGCCTGATCCGCAATCAGCTGGCCCCGCTCTCGCCACCGGTAGACTCCGTCGAAGGCCTGGCAAATCCCTTCGAGCAGGCCGCAATCGAATCCAAACGCGCAGCGGCAATTCTCGGCAGCCGCGAAACAGTGCGCCGCAAGCTCGAAGCATTCCTCGACGAAACGCAGGCCGACGAGCTCATCATCACCAGCAATCCATATGAGCACGCAGCCCGCCTGCGTTCCTACGAAATTGTCGCGGAAATTGCAAAGCAAGCCACAAGAGAAGCCGAACAGAATCAGCTAACGGCAGTAAAGTAGAACGCCAGGGCCTGTTAACAGGCCCTGGAAGCATGCTCCTCGCATGCGAGCCTCCAAAATAAAGCGCGTGCGATTTCCCTTGCCCTTCAGCGAGGGCCTTGCTTACGCTGAACAGGCAACGTAGCATAGCTTCAACCAGCCTTCCCCACCTTCCCCCAGCAATTTCGCCATAAAGACGCGGGCCACGCCTGCGTCCGCGGCACATGATTTCAAAAAACGAAATGAAGGAAAGAACTCTCGATGAAAGCCTTTCGCCTGTTGGCAATTCCCACGATCTCTCTTGCTTTAGCAATATCGACAATCGCATCCGCACAAACTTATGTTTCAGTTGACTACCCCGGAGCAGTCGCCACCTATCTCAATGGAGGACCCAATCTGCAAGGCGACAGCGTCGGCAGCTGGCAGGACGCGACCGGAACCTGGCACGGCTTCCTCCTGACGAACCGATCGAAGTTCATCTCCTTCGACCCTCCCGGATCCATCAGCACATACCCCTCGTGGATCACGCTACAGGGCTACATCACCGGCGCATATTACGACGGCAACTTCATTCTCCACGGCTTCATCCTCAAGAACGGCAAATACACCACCGTCGACTACCCCGGCGCAGCCGGTACCTCGCTCGGCGGTATGAACGCACTCGGCGAAAGTGTAGGCAATTACTGTGTCGACACAGACTGCACCGTGACCCACAGCTTCAAACGATCCTGGAAAGGCGAGTTCACCGCTTTCGACCCGCCCAACGCGTCAGAAAGCTCAGCTCTCACCATCAATGATTTTGGCGACATTGTCGGCGGCTACTGGACGGCGTATCCCGAGGCCAACGCCGCCGAACACGGCTATTTGCTGTCTCGCGGAAAGTTCACCACCATCGATTTTCCCGCACAGGGCGCCTACGGTTCATTCTGCGGAGCAAACAATTTCCAGGGCGACATCGTGGGGTCATACTACGACAGCAACGATCTGGCGCACTCTTTCCTCTTGAAGAACCGCAGGTTCAAGTCCTTCGACTATCCGGGAGCGCTCTACACCTTTGCCGGCGGCATCAGTCCCACCGGCGTCATCGTTGGGGCGTATTACGATTCCGCCTTCAACGAACACGGATTCATCCGCAAGCCGTAGGAGATTGGTAGAAGCGCTTGTTTTGAAGGGGCACGGCTTCAGCCGTGCCTTAAGTACCACTATGAGTGCGGCTTTAGCCGCCGAGGGATGAAATTCTCCCGCGATCGGACTTTCTAAGCATCTTTCGCAGAACAGAAAGGCTGCCAATTCGGCAGCCTTTCTGTTTCTTCACACAATAACGTTGACGTTAAATACCCAGCTTCTTCACTTCATCCGTGTAGTACTTGCGGTAGAGAATGTCCCACTCCTGGCTGCCCTCAAGAATGACCTTCCGCTGCGACTCGATCTTCTGCCGCGCAGCCTGATCGATGCGCATTTCCTCATTCAGCAGGTGCTCCAGCGCCTTACGCGCCTCCTGCCGAATCGTGTTGCGATCCTCAAGAAACTCAGCCTCATCGGTTTCGGCGAG
Organism: Alloacidobacterium sp.; assembly: GCA_035313725.1. GTDB lineage: Bacteria > Acidobacteriota > Terriglobia > Terriglobales > Acidobacteriaceae > Alloacidobacterium. Next base: position 12,224 of record DATGAD010000273.1, read on the forward strand.
CGTGTCAGCCACCACGTGCGCCAGCTTGTTCAACTTGTCGCGCGAGAGTCTCACAGCACCGCCTTATACTTGCGCGCCAGTTCCTGCTTCACCTTCTTGAACATCTCCGGATAGCTCGCGCCGGTTTTCCGCATGTCATCCTGGTATGCCTCCAGAATCACGCGGACCTCTTCGTTGATGCGGTCTTCGAGCTGCAGCTCTTCCAGCAGACCGTTATAGACGCGCTCTTCCACCACCTTCGCCTTGGAGGTGCTGATCATCTTCGCATCGATCAGATGCTTGGTCGTGTGGCGCGCCAGATATCCAACATATTCCTTCGAAAAAATCATTTGACCTTTTCGGAATATAGCACAGTAAACAGCGCAAATTCAGGCCCTTGCGCAGGTCTGTCCCGCACCATTGCCTGCTCGGGTATGATGGATCACCTCCGCTGGCACGACCTCGCCCGGCACAACCTTGACTCAGTCTCGGGAGACCATCAATGAAAGCCTTCGTCCTGACCGCAGTAAAAGAGCCATTCAAAGCCCAGGAAATCCCCGACCCACAACCCGGCCCCGGGCAGGTTCGCGTCCGCCTCCATGCCTCCGGAGTCTGTGGAACCGACGTTCACATCTGGAACGGAGAATTACCCCTCCCGCTGCCCATCGTTCCCGGACACGAGCCAGCCGGAGTCGTCGATCTCATCGGTCCCGGCGTTACCTCCGTCAAAGCAGGAGACCGTGTCGGCGTCTCCTGGTTTCAGGCAGGCTGCGGCAGGTGCGCCTATTGCCAGAAGAAACGAGCCCGCCACTGCATTGAACCGAAGACGTGGATCAGCAACGGCGGCAGCTACGCCGATTACATGATCGCCGAGGCTGAAGGCTGCACGCTTCTGCCCGACGCCTTATCATGGGAAACAGCGGCCCCACTCTTCTGCGGAGGCTTCGCCGCCATCAGCGCCTATCGCGCAGCCCGTCCGCAGACCGGCGAACGCATCGCAATCATCGGAATCGGCGGGTTAGGCCACTTAGCAATTCAGGTAGCCAAAGCCTTCGGACACGAGGTCATAGCCATCACCAACACCGCAGCTAAAGTGAATGACGCAAAGAGTCTCGGCGCCGATGAAGTCCTCGTCATCAAGAATCACGCGGGACAGGAACTCACAGACATGGGCGGCGTCGACATCATCCTCTCCTTCTCGCCCGACATGAAACAAAACAGCCACGCCCTACTCGGGCTCCGCCCCGACGGCAGATTCGTAACCACAGCGCCCGGCGCAGAACCGATTCAGGTTGACCCGACCTCCACTCTCTTCAAGCAGATCTCAATCATAGGCTCCGCCCTGAACGATAAGGCCGACCTCATCGACGTAGTAGCGCTCGCAGCCGCAGGCAAAGTAAAACCAATCCTCGAAACCTACCCCATCAACGAGCTAAACAACGTCCTCATCCGACTAGCAGAAGGAAAAGTCCGCCACCGCGCGGTAGTCTTACAGACGCATGAAATGTAGCGATTGACGGCTTCCAGAAGCAACCGGCTCACAGTATCATCCGCACCCCACCAGGAATTGTCATCCTGAGCGGAGCGCGTAGCGCGCAATCGAAGGATCTGCTTTTTACTCAGCAGCGGCACCCAAAAAGGGTGCCCCATCCTTTCGCGCATTTTTGCGAAAGGGTGGGAGGGCAGAATCTAGGCCATGTCTAGGTTTTTGAAAAAAATGGACTCCATGAAATCAACCAGCAATAACCACCAGCTTCTCCGCCGGAATAGCCTTCAACTGCGACTCCTTCAAATTCAAGTGCGCCTCCGCCATCTCCGGAGGAACCCGCCGAATCCAGTTGTTCAGCGAAAAATCCTCATAGTGACCGGCCTTGAATACCTCAAGAAACACGAGATCCGAATCGCCAGTGTTCTCGATATAGTGCCCAGCCACCGCGGGCACAAACCCCACATCGTTCGCAGTGAAGTTCATCGTCCGCGCCTTGCCTGACGAAGCAAAGACCGTCATCCGGCCGCTTCCGCTCAGATAGTATTGCCACTCCGAAGCATTCGGATGCCAGTGCAGTTCGCGCAGCGCACCCGGCTTCACCGTCACCAGCGCCGCAGCAACCGTCTTCGACGCCGGAAAATTCCGCGAGTCCACAATCCGCGCTGATCCGCCAGCAGTCTCCTTCGTCGCAGGCATGTTTGCCATCCTGAAGGTGTAAGAAACGGGCGACTCCACCGCCTTGCCACCAACCGCTTCCCTGTCCTGTTCCAGCGACCCCGGAACCTTCCCCGGAAAAATATAAAGCTCGTCTTCCGGCAGCGCAGCCAGCTGCGATTGCGGCAGCTTGAAGTTCTTCGCCAGCACCGAAGCCGGAGTATGCGCCACCCAGTCCGAAATCAGGAACGTCTGATACTCCGAGAACAGCCCCTCATCAAACACCAGCAGAAACTCGCAGCCATCCTCCCCGATCCCCTGAATCGAATGCGGAAACCCCGCCGGAAAAAACCACAGATCGCCCTTATCAACATCATCTATGAAGATCGTCCCATCCGGATTCAGCACCGTCACCCGCGCCTTGCCGTAAATCATGTAGGCCCACTCATTCGCCGTGTGCCAGTGCAGCTCACGATAACTCCCCGCCGTCAACCGCATATTGACGCCTGCCAGATCGGTCGAGATCGGCAGATCGCGCTGCGTCACCTGCCGCGTCCATCCACCCTCCTGCGTGCGCCGATGCGACAAATCAAACGAATACCAGAATGGCGCCACATCGCCCTTATCCGTAATCGGCGGCACTTCGGAATTCCCACTCTCCCCAGCCACAGGCTTATTCACCGGCCCCGGATTACTAGCCGAATGATCCTGCTGCCCCTTCTGCATCGTCTCCTTGCTCTGCCCCTCCGCGCCAACATTCGCCAGCGCAGCCACCGCCAAAGCCCCAGCACCAAGCCCCAGAAAACTCCGCCGATTCACCTCGCGCGTGTCGTCGCTCACTATCTCCTCCGTAAATTCACTTCACGCCAACCGCCGCCAGGGTGCCCCATGTCTCACAGAGACATGGGATCTTCTACCCCTTACTCACAACCGCAGCCCGATGCGGACAACTAGCCGTATTGAGGCACTCCTCCGCCAGCATAAGCCGGTCCACGGGCCGCCCATGCACCAGATGCTCCGTCACAATCTCATCCACATCCACAACCGTCACATGCCCATACCAGACCGCTTCGGGATACACCACCACCGTAGGCCCATGCTCGCACTGATCCAGGCACCCAGCCTTATTCGCCCGAACCGTATTCTTTAACCCCGCATCCTTAATCTTGTCCTTGAAGATCCCGTGCAGTTCACCCTTGCCATCATGCGTGCACGAAGGCCGCGCACTCCCCGGCTCCCGAACATTGGTGCAAACAAAAACATGCCGCTCAAACTTCGCCAAATCATTTCCTCCAGACACAATCCTACAATCCGAGAAACTTCCCCGTTTTCCACGCGCCGTTTCTGAGACAATAAGCGATTGATGATGCAACCAGACGACCTCCTCCTGCTCAAAGACGACATGATCGCCTTCATTGAAGGCCACGGCATGCGCCGCCTTCCCGGCTACGTCGGCGACGACGTGCCCACCGTCATGTGGGAAGACGAAGTCAATCCCGACAGCTGGAAAGACTTCGTCGAAACCGCTAAGGCCGCCAGCGCGCCCTTCGTCACCATGAGCGACGTCACCCTCGAAAAAGAAGACCTCGAGCTGCTCCTCGAAGAGCTGCAGGACCTCGACTACCCCAACGAAGAAAGCTCCGACGTCGAAGAGGCGCAATCCCTCGTCAACTACGTCGGCAAGATGGGATACATCCAGCTCGGCTTCGTCCATCAGGGCGTCGCCTTCCTGCACGAGTCGTCCACGCCCTGGTACGAGCGCTACCAGCAGCTGCTCGAATC
>DATGAD010000274.1:0-2972 GCA_035313725.1 Alloacidobacterium sp.
CGCCCTATCCCAAGCTCTCCATCATCACCCCGTATTCGCCGGAGAAGCTCGCCTTTGCAGCGCAAGCCGGTTACGAGGGCGTGGTTCTGACGCCGAGTGCGGACTTCAACCCAGATCTAAGCGATAGCGCCATCGATCAGATTCTGGCCACGGCTCGCAATGCAGGCATTCGCATTGTCAGTATTGAATACTTCGGGCCCAACCACACGAACCCCGATGCAGCCAAGCGCGCGACTGCGAATGCCGAATTTGTTCGCGCCCTGGAATTTTGCCATCGCCTGGGCTGCAAGTTTGTTGGAACCTTCAGCGGCGGGATGCCAGGCGCCAGCATGGAAGATCAGGCCAAAGCCTTCGCCGATGTCTTCAACGAAAAATACCTGCCCGTTTGCGAAAAACTTGGCGTAGCGATGGGATGGGAGAACTACCCAAACGGCGCCAATTTCGCCAGCATTCCGGCTGCGATGCTGGCCGTCTTCAACCTCGTGCCGAGCAAGCGGCTGGGGCTGGAATTCGATCCTTCGCATTTCGTGCGGCAGTACATAGATCCGATCAGCGTGGCGTGGCAGTTCAAAGATCGCATCCTCGCCGTGCATGCCAAGGATACCGAGATCATCCAGCCGGTGCTCCAGCAGGTGGGCATTTCCGGACATGGATGGTGGCGTTACCGCATCCCCGGACAGGGAATCGTGAACTGGCCGGAGTTCCTCACAGTGCTGCTGCAGATCCAATTTAACGGCGGCATCGCGGTGGAGCACGAGGATCAGTTCTGGGATGTGGCGGACAGCGGCAACCTTCCCGACTTCCCGCAGCAACGCAAGGACGGATTCATCCTGGCGCGGCGTTTCCTGGGACAGTATCTGCCGGGGCGGCTGGTGTAACCACAGTGCGCCCGAGAGGCGGGACAAGCAGCGTTGCAGTACAGGGCGCACTGTGCAACTTCTCTCGCAGCCTCCCATAACGCCGTTTTTCGCAAACGAGGCTTTCGCTATCATCTTTCAAATGACTGGGCACCGCACATCGTGAACATCTCGGCTCCTCGCACCCACCAGCGGCATCGCGGCTTCGATCTCCTGCGCGTCATCGCCATTTACATGGTCATGCAGATCCACACCGGCGAGTTCGAGTACATAGGAGCAGACGGAAGCGTACTGCACACGGCGGGATCCTGGGCGGTGGGATGGACAAACTCGCTCTTTCGCGCCTGCGTGCCGCTTTTCGTCATGATTACCGGATTCTTCCTTTTCCCCATCGAAGACGAGCGCAAATTCTTCCGCAAGCGCTTTACCCGCGTGTTGATTCCCTTCGTTATCTGGTGCGCAGTCTACGCTTTCTATTACTACGCGCAAGGAGCGATCTCTCTTCGGACCGCTTTGCTCAACATCGCCAAGATCCCCGTCAACTACGGCACCGAAGTTGGCCATCTATGGTTCGTATACATGCTGATGGCGATCTACCTCTTCGCGCCTGTGCTCTCGCCGTGGATCATTTCGGCAAGCCGGAAGAGTATGGAACTCTTCCTGTTGCTGTGGGGCATGACCCTGTTGCTGCCCTACATTCATCTCTTCTTTCCGGAGGTATGGGGCGAGGCCTTTTGGAATGCAACGCCAACCCTCTACTACTTCTCAGGCTTCATTGGCTATGTTGTACTAGCCGCTTATATCAAGCGATTCCTGATGGCGCCTTCGCTGCGTCTCGATTGGGCCGCAATCGGCATGGTGGTTGCGGGTTACTCCGTTACCGTCGCAGGATTTCTATACCGACTTCGTTCCGAGCACCAAATCCAGAAGCTTGAGTTGACGTGGAACTACACCACGCTGAACATTGCGATCATGACAGCAGGAATATTTCTGCTCTTTCGAAACATTCATGCGAATCGCAGCAACAGTCTCGTATGGCGATTGATCGACGATCTTTCGCGCATGAGCTATGGAATGTATCTGGCGCACATCATCGTACTCAACGCGATTCATTCCTTCCTGGCGCCCATGCTGGGGAATGCGTTTTTGCGCATACCAACGATTGCATTGACTACCTTCGTGATTACTTATCTCGCAGTCAAGCTGCTCTCGCTGCTGCCGGGGAGCAAATACCTCATCGGCTAAAGCCGCGAAACACCGGATGCGCGGCGAAGCCGATCGCCATCTGCAAGTTCGCTATAGGTGGAACTCTGTCCGTCATTCCGCGCGCAGGATCTCGGTGGGGTCTGTGCGCAGCGCGCGAAGCACGGCGGGCAGTGTGGCAACGAGAGCAGTGAGCAGAATGGCACACGCCGGCAGCGCGATCATAGCCGCGTCGGTTGCTTTGACCTGGTAGAAAAGCGACTCGACATAGCGCGCCGCGCCGAATCCAAGCACTACGCCCGCGCAGCCTCCGAGCGCGATCATCAGGAAGACATCGAGAGTCACGAGGCGCACGATGCCAGCACGAGTCGAGCCAATCGCCATGCGGATACCGATCTCGCGGCGGCGCTGGAGGACGGAGTAGCTGAGGACAGCGTAGAGTCCGATGCCGGCGAGGAGCAGCGCGACGGCGGCAAAGAAGGCGGCGAGCATGGCGATCAGGCGCTCGCGAATGGTTTGGTCGCGAACCAGATCGAGCTGCGTGGTGATGTTCGAGACGCGAAGACCGTTGTGGCGCTGCGCGATGAGCCGGCGGAGGGAGTTGGCGAGGGCGAGCGGATTCTGGGCGTCGGTGTGAATGGCAAAGGTGGCGAAGTCCACGGCCTTGGGGGCGGATTTGTCGTCGATTTCGTCGAAGGGGACGTAGAAGACGGGGCGGATGGGCTCGCGCAGGTCGCGGTAAGGAGCGTCGGTGGTAACGCCGACGACCTTGTTGATAGGTTGATTGGCGCCGCGTTCAAAGGTGCGGCCGATGGGGTCCTGGCCGGGGAAGTACGTCTTGACGAAGGTTTCGTTGACGATGGCGGCTCCCGGCGATCCGTCTTGAGTGCTAAAGTCGCGGCCTGAAACCAG
>DATGAD010000275.1:0-2422 GCA_035313725.1 Alloacidobacterium sp.
ACCTGGGCAGCGTTCGCGCCCGTCTCAATTACGCCCAGCACTGGCACGCGCACCGCCTCCCGAATCGCATCGAGAGCCAGCGCGCTCGCCGTATTGCACGCGATGACGAGAAATTCCGCACCTTCTTCCACCAGAAAGCGAGCGCTCGAAACGGCATAGCGCGCAATGGTCGCCTGCGACTTCGATCCATAAGGCAGGCGCGCCGTGTCGCCCAGATAAATGTAGTCTGCGGCCGGAAGATGCTTTGTCAGCGCACTTAGAACAGTCAGCCCGCCAACGCCGGAATCGAAGACGCCTATCTTCATTGCTTCACCGCCGTCTGCGTGCCCGAAGCAAGATAGCTGCGCGTCAGATCGGCGTGCCCTGCCAAGGTATCTTTCTGTTGTCCGTCCACTAAAAATCTCACCTCGGTAATCTGCGGCAGGTTTGCATGCAGCGTCGCAATCATCGAGAGCAATGTCAACGTCTCCGGCTCAATCCCCGAAGGCTGCGCCTGCACAAAAGCTGCATTGAGATTCACCACCGCCATCTCTCCCGCGCCGTTTGCGCCTTTCTGTTGTGGCACCGGCATCAGAAACACCTCTTCCACGCCGGAAGCATTCTCAATTGGATGCGTCGACTTGGGCGCGGCATATTCTTCCAGCAGCTTCTGCATCAATACCCGTGCGCGAGCATTCGGATCCTTGGGCATGGGGAAACTGCGATATACCGGAATCAGCGATCCATCCAGGTCATTCGCCACCAGCAGCGTAATCTTTTCTACAGGCGCAGACGACGGCGCGCTCAGCGGTTGACTGTCCACCGCCATCATCAAACGGTCATGTGCGCGCTCGCGCATGCGGATCAGCACAATCGCCATCACGACAGCCGCGAGCAGCATGGCGCCGAAAAGAAAACGCTGGAAGCGGGGAATCACGGCTGCTGCCTCCAGTCGTTCTTCCACTGCGTCAGCGCAGCGGTCAGCGCATCGATGATCTTGTCCTGATAGCCCACATCCGTCAGCGGCGTAGCCTTTGTGGTGTTGCCTCCAACCAGCGGAGCAATCTCCACTGCAACCGAAGGACAAGCGAAGCTATCCATGGGCACAAGCGACGTGCTCCCCAGCGTAACCGGAACCGCGGCATGCCCGAGCGCGGTGCTGATTTCAGAAGACAGCCGCAAACTCTGCGTTACGTAAGCCGACTGCGCACTCTGCCAGGGCAGAAACTTGGTATAGGCAGTCGGCGCAAGCGATGAAGTGAAGAGATGCACGCCGCTTCCGGTGGCCGTGGCATGCAGAGTAAGACAGGCCGCCGCCATTGCATGATTGGCCGTCTCCGCGCGCGTCACCATCGGTACCTGAACGTCGCCGTCGCGCGTGGTTACAACCTGAATTCCGTGCGCAGCAAGCGCCTGCCGCAAGCGTACGGAAAATCCAAGCGTCAAATCCTTTTCGAGTAGCTTGTCGCTGAATTGCGCGCCAACATCGCCGTCGCCATGCGCCGCATCCAGCACAACCACATATTGCGGCTTTACCTGCGCTCTCGGTGCCGCCGGCACCGCGGGCGGCTTGCCCATGTCAGGCAGATTCGATTGGGGAGGGGCATCCTGCGCGGCCGCCGCAGCAGAGGCGAGCAGCGCGCACAGGGTCAACAGTGTTTTCCGTAAATCAATCCAGCGGATAGATCGCAAGGCCACTCAATAGTTTAGGGAAAAAGTCGGTAGATTTCTGCGGCATCACATCGCCCGCAAACGCAACTTCGCGCAGTTGCGCCATCGTTACCGGATTCATCAGGAACGCCACATTGGCATCGCCATGAGCCACCTGCTCCACGGCCTCGCCCGCGTCCCGCAGATAGCGCAGATTCGTCTGCTCGCGGATCGCCTCCGGCGTAATGCCCAGCAACTGCTCCAGCACCAGTCCATGAAGCTGCGCAACATCAAGCTGTCGCTGCCGCTCGGAAAGACTAGCGAGCGTCTTCGCAACTGCATCCGCCTTCGCTGTCAGCAGATAATTGCCGTTCCTGGTCACAGCCAGCAGCGCGGTCTTGCCAGCGCCAACAGCGGCAAGCTTCGACTTAAGCTCAGCCGTTTCAAATGAATCAACTTGCTCTACATCGAAATAGGCTTTTGCCTGCTCAACAAACTTGGCGGGGTCAAAGTCCTTCAATCCAAAGACCACACGATGCGTCGGCAAAATTACCAGCCCCTCGGCATCCATATTCACAAAGGTCATCATTACTGCGGCTTCCGGATACGGAGGATGCGGCAGTGAATAGCTGTTTCGCTCGCTCGACGCAGTCTTCGCCGGCGCGTGTTCCTTGGAATAGTTCAGCGCCGTCTCATAGCGATGGTGCCCGTCGGCGATGATTAGCTTCTTGTCTGCCAGTTCGCTGACGAGAATATTGATCGTGTTTTCATCGCTGATCTTCCACACGCGATG
>DATGAD010000276.1:0-2554 GCA_035313725.1 Alloacidobacterium sp.
AAACCCTATTTGCAAAAGAACATCCACTGGGGAGCGACCGTCCAGGTCGAGCATTGGATGAAAGTGCTGAAGGATTGGAAAGAGATGCTCGGACCTGACTGGGACAAGACCTATGGCATCAGCAATACGCTGTACGTTGCCCGCCAGAATAACGTCCTGTTCAGCGTGCTCGCACAATTCTTTGGCAAAGACGCGATGAACACGCGGCTCTTTTTGTTCGAGACTTCCTCTTTCGTGACGACTACCGATCAAATGATGGACGTGCTTATTCGTACAGTCGCTGATCGCTCGGTCGGGCAGGTCTTCTTCGGCAACTACTACCTGATGGACTATGAACTGATGGGTGGCGACGCCCGCAAGGCGATAGCAATAGAAGATCAGAAGTACGGCATGCCGGTCTTTTTGCCGCCGGCTGTTCCATTTCACTCCAACGAATGGCCCTTCAGGATCGACCCGAACCAGGGCGAGGGTGCCGCCACGATCGAAGACGTTAAGTGATCTAAGGCCTGTCAATCAGAAGGAGTGAGCTTTCCTTTTCCATAGTCACGGTGCCAGGTCTTGGACACATCGTTGCCTTGGAATGGTTTTCCGGAAAACGGCGACTCGGACACATAAACAGCTACAAAGAAGTTTGAAGCTTTGGGCGCGGCCAGGTGATAGGTGTCGCGGAATTTGGCGTCGTCGAAATTGGTTATAGGACCGGACAAGGCTGCAAAGTCCAGCCGCCTGGTTTGCTCGAACAAATAAATCCCATACCGATCTGAGGCCATCGGAATATGAGGGGCTCGATATGGCTGCAGAACACTTACAGTTTTGTTTTCCGAATCGCTCGCCGACTCAGCGTAGCCTGAGGTGCGGAGCAGGCTGCCGGGAATATTACCCACGATCCAGTGGCGCACGGGAGAGTTGTATCCTGAAGGAACCGGGTCGGGCCAGGATCCATTGGCATTGCCATCAAAGTCCAACATCATAAGCGTGTAGAGCCTGGTCGGATCGGCGTCTTTCCAGCGGACTAGCGGTGCGGTGGGTATATCCGTTTGGAGAAAAAGATTTCCGCAATTCACCATTCCATTGTAATGGCCACCTACGATTGCAAAGGTCACCTCCAACGGCGGCTCTGAACAGCTGTATTTCAATTCTACAGCGTGAGCGACCTGGTGGCCGCCGAGCATCGCGCAAAGATTGAGTGCCGCGAATAGCTGAAGCGTCTTATTCATTCGATTCGCAGCTCCATACCGCATCCTAGAAGAGAACCGTTAATTGCGATGTGATAGCTAGCGCTCCTGGAACTCCGGGGTTGGCGCCCGGATTTGGTATGTAGCTGAGTGTTGGCTGGAAGAAAGTAGTGCCTATCAGATGCGCCTGGTAGTAGAGCTGAATTATCGCTTCATTGCTGCGAAAGCCGTAGATTCGATTCAGCCACGACCAGGCGACGCCCGTGCCGATTGAGTCCACCGGCCGCCGTGGTATCAGTCCAAAGCCAGTGAATCCCATGCCGAAATACTCATTGGCGATTCTCGTGCGCGAGTCGTTGATCCCGAACTGAAAGAAGCCCGAGACGCCGTCATTGTCGACGCCCGGGTGTTCCCTCCACAAGCGCTGCGACCCGAACGTGTAGAAGCCTTCGGCGCCATTTTCATTCTCGCCGCCGCCATGAAGCCTGCCAGTCTCAACCCATCCGCCGGCGGCCACCATCCCCGGCAAAGTGTTCTCGCCCAGTGTATAGGAGTATCCAGCCTCGCCGATCGTGAAGTAGTGACCGTCAAACGTAGGAAACTCGCGCAGTCCGGTCTGCACGCCGGTGGCCAGGGATCCGTCGTAGACTGCGTAGCGCAAATAGAGGTTTCCGGTCGCATTGTACGTAGCGGTTACTCCATACGCGGAATTGTAGTAGCCGGGCATCGCACCGATGAGAGTGGGATTCTTGAAGGTCCCGGTAGAGATGAGTGCAGAGACCGACGGGATCTTAAGGCTGGGATCGCTCGTGGGAACGGGCCGCGTCACACTGTTGAAGTCATAGGTCGGCAGAGTTTTGCCCACTCTCAGCACCAACAAGTCCTCGAAGAAACTCTGCCGCCACCACAGCTCGTATAGTTCTGTGCGATCGAGCGGCTTCGGCTCCGTCAAACCGTCGTATCCTGTGACGACACCCGCTTTCTGGTTGGCCGGCGCGCCATCGAATTGAAGCATCTCGACACCTAGCGACCCACCCGGGAAATCGAGCAGCTTTCCGGCGTCGAGATTCAGATCCAGCATCAGCGCGCTGTTGAAGCTCCAGGTGCGCGGCTCTAAACCACCCCTGATTAGATAGTCAGCGTCGACGATCCAAAGCCCGCCAAGCCGAATTCCGGGAATCTCGTCGAGCCCGATCGTTCGGCCCAGCAGGCCTGTTCCGGTGATGATATTCACCGCGCCGGGGTTCGAGCTGATGGGCTCGACCGCGGTTGAAGTGACAGACGGCGTGCTCGACGCGGCAGGGCTGGCAGACGCGACAGGCTGTGCCGCTCGCACCAGAGCTGGAAATAGAACAGCTGCGGCGTGCATCAACAGAACT
>DATGAD010000277.1:0-3869 GCA_035313725.1 Alloacidobacterium sp.
TATCCGCGGGTTGTTTTGTATCCCGGGGTTACGTTGGGGGATCGCGTAGTGGTTCATGCCGGCGCGGTGCTTGGCGCGGATGGTTTTGGCTATGTGCGTGACGCAGTGACGGGCTCGTATATACAGTTTCCGCAGCAGGGAGAGCTCGTTGTTGAAGATGACGTCGAGATCGGCGCGAATACGACCATCGATCGTGGAGCGTTGGAGGAGACGCGCATCTCTCGCGGCACTAAATTCGACAATCTTGTCCACGTTGGACACAATGTTCGCGTTGGGAAGAATGTTGTGATCGCGGCGCAGACGGGCATTTCGGGCAGCTGCGTGATTGGCGATGAGGCCATCATCGGCGGGCAGGTTGGGATGGGAGACCATTCTGAGGTTGGCGAGAAGGTGATCCTCGGCGGCCAGGCCGGGATTCTGCCGCATAAGAAGCTGCGTGGGCCGGGCATTGTTCACTGGGGTACTCCAGCGAAACCTCTGAGGGACTATTTGAAGGAGCTGGCTGCCCTAGGCAGGCTGACGCGCACGTCTAAAAAGCGAGAGACAGACAAGAAAGAGGATTAGGCTGTGGCGATTGTTGTCATTGGCGGGCATTCGCGCAATATCGGGAAGACCTCGGTTGTTGCGGGCCTGATCGCGCGGTTGCCGCAGTTTCACTGGACGGCCTTCAAGATTACACAATATGGGCATGGCTTTTGCACGGCGAATGGTGAGCCCTGCGATTGCCAGACCGACGATCACACGTTGGCTGTGAGCGAAGAGCGCAACCGTACCAGCGGGACGGACACGGCGCGGTTTCTTGCTGCGGGAGCGGCGCGGTCGATATGGGTGCGGACGCGGGTGGGCATGCTGGCTGAGGCGATGCCGCGCATCCGCAAGGAACTGGCCGCGGCGGAAAACGCCATCATCGAGTCGAACAGCGTCATGCAATTCCTCAAGCCGGACTTGTATCTGACGGTTCTGGATACGGGCACGGCGGACTTCAAGGACTCTGCGCGGCTTTTTCTCGATCGCGCGGATGCTGTGCTGGTGCGGGCGGCGGGAAGCGGGTTAGTGCCTCGCTGGGACAGGGTTTCGCTCAAGCTGATCGAGGGTAAGCCGAGATTTGTGATTGCGCCGCCGGATTACATGACGGATGAGGTGGCTGGCTTTGTCGAACAGCATATTGTGCGGCATTGCTCATTGGCAAAATGAGGGAAGCATGAGTAAAGGAAGACGGTGGGGCCTCGGACTTCTTCTCCTGGTCTTGCTGGTTGTGGCGGTTTTTGCTGGCTGGCTGGTTTACTGGAGAAGTCGAAACGCCAAGGATATTGTTGATGCGAGTACAGTGCCTTCCCTAACTGTCACGAGTTCCAGCTTTGTTGACGGCGGTAGGATTCTGCCGAAGTTCACTTGTGACGGCGGCGACGTGTCCCCTCAGCTTTCAGTTTCAGCTCCGCCAGCAAGCACCAAGACCTTAGTTTGGATCGCAAACGATCCCGATTCTCCGGTTGATTTTGTGCACTGGGTGATCTTCAATCTTCCGGCGGGCTTGCGCGATCTTCCTGAGGGTGCATCTGCGCAATCTGCAACTTTACAGGGAGCCGTGCAGGGCAGCAACGATTTCGACAAGACAGGGTATGGCGGTCCCTGTCCGCCCGGGCACAAGCCGCACCACTATTTCTTCCGTGTCTATGCGCTGGATACCTCCTTGCAGCTTGGCGCGAGCGCCACGAGGACGGACGTTGCTCAAGCGGCCAAAGGCCATGTGTTGGCTGAGGGAACGATTGTCGGGCTGTATACGCGTGGACAATAGCGATGGAAGATAGCATTATGGAGGCAGAAGGGCGTTATGGCGACAGCGCATAATCTTCCGATCTCGGTAAGCGAGTACCTGCACACCAGCTATGAGCCGGATTGCGACTATGTGGACGGCGTTATCGAGGAGCGGAATTTGGGGGAGCTGGATCACTCGGATGTTCAAGATTCTTTGCTGGCATGGTTTAGGACGCACAGCAAGGAGTGGGGTTATAGAGCAGTGCCTGAGATACGGGTTCAGGTGTCTGCAACGCGGTTCCGGGTGGCGGATGTTTGCATCATTCCGCGTTCCGACCAGCGCGAACAGATTATTCACACGCCCCCACTGGCTATCATAGAAATTCTTTCGCCCGACGACCGTGTGAGCCGTTATCGCCAGCGGCTAGAGGATTACCGGACGATGGGCGTGAAGAATATCTGGGTCATCGATCCGGCCGAGAGAAAGGGTTTCGATTGCTCGACGGGAAACTGGATTGAGGCGAATGATTTTGCTGTAGAAGGTACGGCTGTGGAACTGCAGCTCGACGCTATCTTTGCTGATATTGATGAGAAGTAATCCGCGCGTACTAAGCAGATCCTTCGCTTCGCTCAGGATGACATCTCTCGTTAAGATTTTTGTGGTGGAAATGGCTCAGGCTTCATGGAGCCGTCACGCTGCTTGATCAGAATCTGCACTTTGCCTTCGGCTTGTTCGAGGTGTTCTTTACACTCGGTCGAAAGCCGCATGCCCTCTTCAAATAATTTGATCGAGTCTTCGAGCGGGAGATCGCCGCGCTCCATTTGTTCTACGATTTTTTCCAGCCTCTTCAGCGACTCCTCAAAGCTTGCCAACGTTTGTTCCCTTGATCGTGTTTATGCTGTGGTTGTACTGGGCAGCACACTCGCCAGCACTTCAGCGGCAGCTGTGTAGCGGCCAAATGGCGCGCTTACCTGTACGCCCTGCACCATGGGACGCGCGGTTTCCAGCATCTCCTGCGCGATGCGGATGCCTTCGGCGCGGGCCGCTTCGGGCGATGCCGCTGCCTGCATGCGCAGCATGATGCTGTCGGGCACGGCGACGCGCAGGTCGTTCTTCATGAACTCGGCGTTGCGCAGACTGGTGAGCGGCCAGATGCCGGCAATAACCGGGATGCGGAATTCTTCGACGCGCTTGAGAAATGATTCGAGAACGCTCAGGTCGAAGACCGGCTGTGTGATTGCGTACTCGGCGCCTGCTTCCACTTTGAATGCGAAACGGCGGATTTCGTTTTCAACATCCGGCACGCCGGGATTGGCAGCGCAGGCGATGGTGAAGCCCGTCGACGCGCCTATGGGGTTGCCGCCGATGTCCAGGCCGTGATTGAGGCGATTGACGATGTTGACGAGTCCGATGGCGTCGACGTCGAAGACCGCTGTTGCGTCGGGATAGTTGCCGAGCTTCGGCGGGTCACCGGTGAGGCACAGGATGTTTTTCAGGCCGATCGACGATGCGCCCAGCAGATCGCTTTGAATGCTGAGTACATTGCGGTCGCGGCAGGTGTAGTGCAGGATCGTCTCGATCCCGGTCTGCTGCTGGATCTGGATGCAGAGACTTTGCGCGCTCATACGAGCGGAGGCGCGCGGCGAATCGGGCACATTGATGACGTCGATGCCGAGGCCGGCGAGCAGGGCTGCTCCTGCGAGTTCTTTAGAGCAGTCAATACCCTTTGGCGGGACGATTTCGACCATGGCAACGAATTTGCCCTCGTGAACGAGCCGTCCGACACGCGAGCGTTGTTCGAGTGGCGGCGGCGGTGTTTCCGTCACAATCGGGGCGCGCGAAGTATGCGTGGGGCTGGTTTTTTGCGCTTCCACTGCGCGGGCTGCGGACTTCATGGCGCGGATGTGGTTTGGCGTGGTGCCGCAACAGCCCCCGATAAACTGCACGCCAGCTTTGAGAAATTTTCTGGCGAAGCTGGCCATGTACTCGGGCGAGCAGAGATAGATGTTGCGTCCGTCGACCGCCCGTGGCATGCCGGCATTCGGCATGACAGCAAGGGGGAGATCGCTCTCAGACGACATGGATTCAATCGCGGTGAGAACGGTCGCAGGTC
>DATGAD010000278.1:0-3448 GCA_035313725.1 Alloacidobacterium sp.
CTTGTTGTGGGAGGAACTGAGACCCCGAAGGGGCGCAGAATGCGAAGCAGAAGACCGAGTGCCGCCGGGCGCCGGAAAGGCCCCGAAGCTGTGACCGAGCAAAAGACGGGATACATAACGGCAGACACATGCCAGAGCAGAGTTTTCATCTGGACATTGGCTGCGGAAGTTCACCGCAATTGCAGTGCGATTCGAGGGGCAAGTTCCGCCGTAAGAAGGGCGCAATTCGCCACCGTAGTTGCGCGTCGAAAGGCTCTTGTTCGCTGACTCTACCGCACACGAGGACAGGTAGGAAAAGCTAGCCGGATTAGTAGCATGAAAGGACATGAATTAGCCTCTGGGCAGGTCGATGAATCCCTAGCTGAATGCCTGGTCGGCCCGAAAGCGCACGATGGTCAGACCGAGGGGGTTCACGGCAAGCTCATTGTTTTTCACATTCTCGCGAAAGACATAGGTGACGCTGGCTGTCCATCGCTCCCGCTTGAGTTCGGAATGATCCGCGGGGTTGGTGTACACCTTCTCGAACTCGATGCGCGCCGAATACGGCAACTGTCGAAGGTCGTCAAGGATGACGTTCTTAATCTCCACATCGATATATGGCAAGCTGCTGTCTTTGACGTAATTCTGAATGCTGTTGTCTTTGCGTTCCTGGTCGATCACGGCACGTTGCACGTCGCTATTGAGGAAGTAAAGCGACTGCGTTTGATCACGTTCGATCGTGAAGCGATTGCGGCTAAAGTACAGTTCCGCCCAGCGGGTGAGGTAATACTTGTTCTCTGCTTCTTGGGGGCGATACTGGAAGTTCCGGTAGTCGATCGCTTCGGCGTGGCCGACGTCGTTAATGCGCACAATCATTGGGTGCATGTTGGCGAGCGCTTGCTGACTCTTGAAGGTGAGGGCCGACAGCGCAATACAAACACCGGCGAGCACAAGAACGGTGACCTTCAAATAGGTGTTCATGACCAGCGGATCGCCGTACTGTTCCAGATACCGCTCCGCAGCTCGGGTGATTTCGGGGGATGGCTTTGTGCTGCTGCTCATGAATGAATGCCTCCTGCTTAGATCGCCCTGAGAATTGCCGCTGTGATCATCCCGCCCATTCCGCCGCCGTGGCCGCCGGACGATCCGGAGAAGATGCTCATGGTCATGGCAGGAATCTTGAAGAGGATGTAGATGTTGACCAGTACCAGCAAGATCAGCAACGGAAGCTCCTGCACCATGTTGCCGGGATCGGAGAAGTTGACCAGCTCCGTGTAATACTGCGCGAGCAGGTGTGCCAGGATGCTCAGGACGGCCGCGGCGAGCACCTTATAGAAGCAGAACCCAATGAATGCCCGGAGCCATCCCCAGAACAGAAACTCCAGCTTGTCAAAGACAAGAAACGGGATGAATACGGGACCGAGGAGGCCAACGACTGCGCTGGCGATTGCTCCATATGCGACGATGGCGCTGACCGCGGCGGAGAAGGTGGCAATCAGGACTTGAATAATGACGTACACGATGGCGTAGTAGGGATTCATCAGGGCTTTCACCATGCCGGGACCGCTCGTGGCCTGAGCCTGATTCAGCGTGTTCTGGATACTCGTGATGCTGTCGCTGCCGATGACCGAGACAAGGTACTGCGCACCGCCGTTGATAAAGCCGCGGAAGGATTGGCCAACACCTGGGATGCTGCTGTCGTAGAATCGCACGAGGGTATAGGCGAAGGTGATCAGCATGAAGAAGCTGAGGAACTTCCCCATGTGGAAACCCTGGCCTCCGTGGGTGGAGGCCAGCGATTCCTGCACCCCAAACCAGACGAGCATGATGGTCGCGAGAGCGATGCACATGCGAACCCCCAAGGCATCGATTGTGGGCGACGCTGTGGCGGTCAGTGCGTCACATCCCTGTGTGATCCAATTCAGCACTCCCATACATCACCTCTCGCGGGTACATCGACAATCAATAGGTCAGGGCTTGTGCGCCACCGTTGTAGGCCGGCGCAACATGTGTTTGATACGTGCTCGCGTAGTTCGCAGTGTCCTGGAATCCCGCCTTTAGTGCGTCCTGCTGTTGTTTCTGGGCAACGATCTGTTGAAGCGCAAGATTGGCGTTGATCTGGTTGGCATCCTGCATAGTCCGCAACTGCAGAAGCAAAGCCTGGTTGATGCGTTGAAGCTCCGCCATGATGGTCTGCTGGCTTGGATCTTGGGTTTGTGTCGCAGCTTCCAGATTGGCGATGTCGGTCTGTCTTGCCGTCTGATTGGCCCGGATCGTTCCAAGCGTTTCGAGATTGTTCGTCAGTACAGAATCGTTGATATCGACCGTGGCGCCCTGTGCGGCAATCTGTTGCTGCCCGGAGGTGCTGAAACTGCCGTAGCCCGGAATCATGCTGTTGGTGCGAGGAACGCTCACTTGTTGGTAGGCGGCTGACGCTCCATTTCCAGTGTTGGCGGAATTGACCCAGCCTCCCGAGTTGCCGTAGGTGTTCGAGATCTGTTGCAGCAGTCGCAGGTCCGAAGTCGGCGAGAGAAATCGTGAATAAAGCATCCGCGGCGCAAGGATCATCTGGTGGTAGAGGTTGTACTGCTGCTTCACCTGGTTGTAGGTTTGGAGTGCCGTGCTCGCGATCTTGACAGTGTTTGAGAAAATCTGTTGGCCGTTCTCGATCTGTTGCACCTGGTTGCTGATGGACCGCTCTTCGTGCTCGATCTGGGTGATGGCGTGGGCCGATTGAGTGGGATCCAATACAATCCCCGACCCGAACTGCGCGTGCGCGATGGTGGCGGGCATGATGGACAACATTGCGGCGAGGGTGAGACTGGTGCGTTTCATTGGGAGACCTCCTTGTTGGGTAATCAGTGCTTCTTGTTTTTTTCGAGTTTGTTAGCGTCCTGCTCTCCCATCCGGCAGACCTCAGCCGAGGTATCCGAATGAAGACACTGCTGGAATGCTTTGCACACCGCCTCTGAATCGGCAGGGTCGCAGGCAATCTGCTTCTTGCAACCGAAGAGGATCAGAGTGGAGAGCAATGCAACGGCAACGATGATTCTGCGCATATCGCCTCCTCAATACGTCTGCGGAATAGTGTGGTTCGAGTACGCAGGAAGAAGCAAGTCCTGCGTGAAATACACTTTCACGCGGTGACCCTCTCGGATCGTGATGGTGGGCGGTATCTGCATGAAGCGATCAAGGATCGTGGTTGCAGACTGCGAAACACTGCCCGCAGCCCCGGTGGTGAATGCCTGGGAACCGTTAGTCGTGATCGTGCCGCCACCCTGCGTGATCTCGCCCGCCCCGGCAATCACACCCAAAGCTATCGAGGCACCGAAGATTTGGAGGTAGTGGTTGTTGACCTTATCTTTCAGTCCTTCCTCTCCGATCTGATCCAGACCCTGGAACTGGTCGAGATCGACGGAGTAGCCGTCTGGCATAATCAGGCGGTGAAAGACCACGGCCATCCGCCGCT
>DATGAD010000279.1:0-2901 GCA_035313725.1 Alloacidobacterium sp.
GATGAAGCACTATCGCAACCTGCCGTTGCCAACATACGTTGCGCCTTTCGAACTTGGTGTAACCGACGACCTGACCGGCCCAACGCGCCTCGACCAGGACGGCACCAGCTACATCCGCGTGCCCAGCCTCTCGCTCGGCTACTTTAATCTTTCAACGGCGCGCGATCCGCGACCCATCATCGTGCACGAAGGCGTGCCCGGACATTATTTCCAGCTTTGTCTTGGCTGGGCGAATGCTGACCCGATCCGCCGTCACTATTATGACTCGGGAGCCAACGAAGGCATCGGCTTCTACGCCGAAGAGATGATGCTTCAGGCAGGGCTTTTCGATGATTCGCCGCGCACACGCGAAATCATCTACAGCTTC
This sequence comes from Alloacidobacterium sp., assembly GCA_035313725.1. GTDB lineage: Bacteria > Acidobacteriota > Terriglobia > Terriglobales > Acidobacteriaceae > Alloacidobacterium. The sequence continues at coordinate 368 of DATGAD010000279.1, forward strand.
ATGCGTCTTCGTGCACTGCGGGTGGAAGTCGACGTAAAGCTGGCAACGGGCGATTTCACTCTGGAACAGGCCGCTGACTATCTCTCGAAGACCGTCCCCATGGACCACGGCACGGCTCTTGGCGAAGCGGCTATGTTTTCCAGTACTCCCGGTCAGGCCATCTCCTACCAGATCGGAAAAATCCAGATCATGGAGCTGCTAGCCGCTGCGCGGCAGAAACAAAGCGAAAGCTTCTCACTGCAAGCCTTCCACGACTTCGTCTGGACCAATGGCAATGTCCCGCTCTCGCTGCAACGCTGGGAACTTCTCAACGATCCGAGGGATGTACCACCCGTTCCCGACTTCGCATCAACGCCGAACTAAAGCTTCTTTGTGCGAAGCCGCACGATAGTACACTCGTTGCTATGAAATCCTTCTGTCGCGCACTGTTTGTTGTTGCGCTCTCGTTCGCCTCTGCCTCTATTAACGCTCTTGACCGCCAACCTGCCGCCGATTATCACGCCCGCCGCGTCGCTCTTGCCGGCAAACTGAACGGGGGCATCGCCATCCTCTTCGCTGCTGAGGAACCCTCCATCGAATACCTGGAGTACCGGCAGGACGAAGACTTCTACTACCTCACTGGATGGAACGAGCCCGGGGCCGCTCTGGTGGTTCAGGCTCCAGTAGCGGCACAGGGCACTCACCCTGCCCGCCCGTATCGCGAAATTCTCTTCCTGCCTACGCGCAATTTGCGGATGGAACTCTATACCGGCGTCAAGCTCGATGCGGCCACTCCTAACGCACCGCAGATCACAGGCGTGGATGAAGTGAAGCCGATGACCGATCTCCCGCTTACCATCAATCAGCTAGCAACCGAAAATCGTGCCATCATGTACCGCCTCTGGTCGCAATCTGGATCAGAGCAGGCGAAGGCGCTCACACTCTGGATCGCAACGACTCTCGGCCGAAGTGATCCACCGCCATTCTCGGACGTTCGCACGCCAGTCTCCCAGCTGCGCGAGATCAAAGACGCAGGCGAGATGACGCTGCTCCACAAGGCATCCGACGCTTCGGTACAGGCACAATTCGCCATGATGAAGTCTGTGCATCCCGGACAGAAAGAGCGAACTGTCAATGGCATCATCGTTGAAAAATTGATGGAAAATGGCTGCGAGCGCCCTTCTTATCCGCCGATAGTTGGTTCCGGAGAGAAATCAACTGAACTGCACTACTCTGAGAACAGCCAGACCATGCAGACCGGCGATGTAGTCGTTGTTGATGCGGCAGGTGAATACTCGATGTACGCATCGGACATTACTCGCACCGTTCCCGTGAACGGGCATTTCAGCGAGCGCCAGCGCGAAATTTACGACATCGTCCTGGAGGCGCAGAAAGCCGCGATGGACGGGTTCGTTGCCGGCAAATCACATCTGAACGATCCGACACACAAATACCCAGACTCTCTCGACACCATCGCTTTCAACTACATGAATGCGCACGGCAAAGATCTGCATGGCGAACCGCTAGGCAAATATTTCATTCACGGTATCGGGCACTCTGTTGGCATTGATGTGCACGACCCCTATGACTACACGCAGCCAGTCAAGCCCGGAACCGTCTTCACGATCGAGCCTGGCATCTACATTCCGGAAGAAAAAATCGGCGTGCGTATTGAAGATGTCTTCTATGCGAATCCCGACGGAAAGCTGGAGTGCCTGACCTGCGCGCTGCCGAAAGAAGCTGATGCTGTAGAAAAGGCGATGCGCAAGTAATCTATGCAGATTGCGCATTCCTTCCTGGCGATCCTCGCAGGCTTCATCACCATTGTCGGGCTGATGGGGATCGTCACCGCTCTGCTCAAACGCTTCGCGCCCAATCTCGCCAACGATGACGCGCCACCCGATCCCTTCATCATGGCAGTCAATGTCGGGATCGGTTTGATCTGCTCGCTCCTTGGCGGATACATCACTGCACGCTACGCGCGGAATAATCCTCTTGTTCATGCGCTCATGCTGGCGCTGGCGGTATTGCTATTGAGCGCGTTCTCTGCCGTGCAGATGAAAGGCAAACAGCCGATCTACTACCTTCTTGTTCTCACCACTATCCCGCCGCTTGCCGTGTTGTGTGGGGGACTTCTGCGTCTGCATCAGATCGGCCTTCACTGGTAGAAAAATAAAAAGGGCGGAATCTCTTCCACCCTTTCCACAACGATGCGGCACTCTCACCAGCGAATGCCAAAGGTGACCGGAATCGTGGTAAATGTCCCCGTGCCTTGCTCTGTCGCCGAAGACGAAGGCGAATCCACCCACAGATAGCGCGCCTCGGCAAAGAGCCTGCTCTTGCTATCAGGACCGAAAGCCCTCCACGTAATTCCACCGCCAATATTCATGCCGCCCTGGTTGCTGGAAAAGTGACCAATCACAGCATTCTCGGTACCGATGAAGCAGTAGCCGAAGTAGTCGCAATAAAGCACCGGCACTGGAGTTGTGAAAGTTACGACCTTGCGATAAAAACCGCCGCCGCCAGTAACGTACCCACCAAAGTTTCCCCTGGTT
>DATGAD010000280.1:0-9022 GCA_035313725.1 Alloacidobacterium sp.
GGTGTTCGGCAATCAGGCTCTTGAGGAACTGCGCATCCATTTCGTCTGAAGCTGTTCCGGATGAATGCGCCAGGGCAAGTGCCTTATCTGCGTGTTGCTCAGAGGCGTCGAGGTTGTCCAATTGCAGCAGAAGTTCAGCAAGAGCGATATGCGATTCAATTGCTCGTTCAACATTCGGGAAGGATTCCGCAAGCTGAAGAGCGCTCTTGTAATAGGTCTCCGCCTCCTGCAAATGACCTAAGCGGTAAAGAGACAAGCCGATATCATTGAGCCACTCCATTCTGTCCGATACTTCTCCGAGCGTTCTCGCTTCGCCCTCTGCGGTGCGGAATCCATCAAGCGCCTCTTCAAAGTTCCCCAGCTTGTAGTCGTTCCAGGCAATGTTTCCGTGGGATCCTTCCAGAATGCTTTTGGCGTTAATGCTCTTGGCAACTCGAACTGCTGCCTCCGACCAATCCAGCGCTTCGTCGAAATGCTCTCTGCGGAGAGCAACGACATTGAGATTTTGCATTGTGGCAGCTTGCTGATACAAATCATTCTGCTTACGAGCGATCTCGAGGTTACGATGGAAGATTTCATCCGCACGAACCAGGTCGGCTTGCTCAAGATATAATTGACCCCACGCATTTCGCGCGTCGTTTCTTACTGAGGAAGGTGGCTCACTCGGTTGGTCATTCTGTGACAAGAGTTCGGCTTGTTGGAGAGCTTCGGTGGTTTCGTCGCGCCGTCCTTGCTGATGATATGCCCATGCCCGGAGTACTGTTCGTTCCAAAGCAATATCAGAGTTATTCAGATGGGAGGGCAGCGGTTTAGAGAGCATAGCGAGGACTTCATCGCTTTTCCCCTCGTGCAGCAAAGCTCTCGCGTCCAAGAGCTTGAATTTCCACGCCCATTCAATACTTTGTTGCGAAAGTTGCGCACTTGCAGCCTTCGCTCTCTGGTGCGCTACGTCGAAATCCCCCTGAACAAGGAGGTTTTCCACCCTGCTGTATACACGGTCTGGGTGTGTTACGGCCTCAGTTTTGCAGCCGGCAAGACCACTTAGGGCGGCCAGGGAAAACAGAACTACGGCCCACTGGGTACGCCATTGGATCTTACTGTAGCGGCCGAAACCGGGCCTACGTTCGCAGATCCCAGTTGTGCTCGTACCATCGACACAGCGAACGTCTTCTCCTGAACGATAAACTCCCCGAAGAAGAACTTGCCGTACTCTGGAATATAGACACCATTTCCGCAGACAGTGACTCCAAGGTGTTTCGGCAATGCGGGTAACGTGTCGATGAGGGAGCATATGAAATAGCTTCCATTATTCTGCCCGTTGGCAGGGGCAAAATGGTGAAAATGATGCTTGACCGTATCGGGGAGCGCTGCGTATGCCTTCTGGTGCTGGTCTTTCTGCACGTTGATCTTGTCCAGGAATTTAGGCTGTTTCAGCCACGACGTTTTCGGATACTGCCGTTTAGGGTCGGGGTTCAAGGAGCCGTCATGCTCAGAAAAAAGATCGTATCGGATGACTGGCTCAACCTTTTCCCCGTTAATTCGCAGGTTTTGGAACTTAGATCCAGATACCGTGATTGTCGGCTCGCCACCATCCTGCGGGTGCGATACCTCCAGTTGGGCCACGATTGTGTCCGCTTCCACCACGTCTAGAATGTTAAGTCCTTCGATCGTCGCAACGACCAGTGTCGTCCAGGAACCGCCACCTTCTGGATGGTTTTCGGTTCGGCTCGAAATGTGAGTGCTCTCCTTCGTATAGGTCACGGCCAACTTACGCTTCCGCGGGGGTACGATGTGCTCCTTATTGACTATGCCGCCCGCGAGTGGAAGAGAACTCGATGCATGTGAGTGAATATTTCGGTCATTCACAATGCCGCCGATCGCATTGGCATCTGCGTGAAAAAGAAACGTGCGCTGGGGAGCCGCCATGATCTTTCCTCCTCGATGAAATATTTTTCTTAGATCAAACATTTCGTTCGTGAGTTAGTGAATCTGTAAGAGAAAGTGATATCGAACAATGGCAACCGGCGCAGCACCGGCGTCCGAAGATACTCCCTGAACCAGTAGGGTGTTCTGACCGGCCTCCGTGCTGTCTGCGGGCACCTGAATAGGAACTATATCGGCAGCCTGCGACGCCGGAATCCGTAGCTGCCAAACCATCTTTCCGGAAGGAGAATACAGCGAACAGAGGTATCCTGAAAAGCGGTTATCCGCCAGGATGTCGACCGATAGCAGGAAAGCCTCATGGGCTTTCGCCGCTACCGTCCGGATTTCTTCACCGCGGCTTTGTCCATCCACCAGCGTGACCGATGGCAGGATCTGCGGTTTCGATGCGACCGCAACCTCCTGTCTCAGCTGGGGGACGGTGACAATGTTCTGGAATCCAATAACGAGCGCCATTGCTGCCAGGGCAGGCACTGCGAATGCAGGCCCCAGGAGCGATGGGAAACTGAAAAGTTTGCGCTTGGGTTCCTTAACTGCGACGATTGCGGGACGTGCAAGTTCCTTCCGGGATTGAGCGATGAAGGCAGCAGCGGCGCGCAAATCTAATGCGCACTCCTCGCAGCTGAAGTAATGCTCCTCGAATGCTGCGCGCGCCTCTGGGCTCAATTCCTCGAGTAGGTACTTTTCTACCGCGTACTGATTTACAGCTTCAGTGTGGTCCATGGATCTCGAGCCTCAACAGAATAGTGCAGAGAAAAGCCAAACGTATCGCCCGAAATTACTGCCTCCGCCACTCGAAGGTCCGGATGATGCCATGTGCTTCACATAAAAGGACTTAAATGACAGCTTTGCGCGGTGCAAAAGGACCCTTAAGTACTCGCGATCCACACCAAATTCGGCGCAGACTTCGTCTTTATCTCGCTCTTCAAGAAAAATGCTCTTCAGCAGCTGGCGGTCCCGATCGCTCAGCTTTTCAAGAATCTGGCGCACGGTCTTCTGTGTCTCTTTCGACTCCATGACGTCCAGAACGTCGGCATCCTCCGACTGGATATCCATCTCCGAAGCGTCTTCCATCGCTTCGCTTTTGGAATGCGAGCGGTAATACTCCAGGAGCACGTGGTTGCAGATCGAATTGACAAGTGCTCCGAGTGCCGAGGCGTTACGCACGCCCTCCTTGCCCCGCAGGAGCACAAAAATGCGGGCAAATGTCTCCTGCCGGACGTCCTCTATCGCATCTCTGGAGTTCAACCGGGAACGCAGCTTCAGGTGAATCAACTCACTGAAGTAAAGAACAAAGTGCTCCTCAGTGCGGCGATCGCCCTTGCGCAGACTGTCGAGGTAAGCGTCATCGAACTTTTGGAACTGCAAGCCATAATCCTCAAAATAAAGTGCTTTTCCAGCCCAGACCGCAAACATCCAATGGCAAAACTATACATCGCGGAGGCAAAACCGCGACAAATTAAGTCAAAATCTGGCTGTTTTGAGAAACGAGAAGAGAGCGCCCTTCCCTTCGCGAGAATGGCTATTTACTCACGACGATCACAACAAAGCTTCCCGGCAAAACCGGGGGGCGAGGGCGCGGATTCTCAGGCGTAGCCGCCGGTCGCGGCCCGAACTCAGCCGCTACCAGGTAGATTTTTCCCGTTTTGGGATCAAGAGCCATGGTGCGGGCGCTTTTCTGGGTGTCCAGGGTTTGTGCAACTGAGTAGGAGTCGGGCGAATCCTGGTGCACGACTGTGAGCGTGCCTTCCCCATTGGAACTAAAGGCGTTATGAGTAGTGGGGTCGAATGCAGCCGCGTCCGGACCCTCGCCGATCTCCGGTGACGCCACAACCTTTCCAGAAGTCGCGTCGACAACTGCCATCTTCTTTCCGTCGCAGACAGCGAAAAGCCGGCTGTTCGCGATGTCAATGGCGTGGCCTGAAGGAGACTCGCAACTGATCGGCCATTCTGCAAGCACTGTGTGCGATTTTGCGTCCAGATGCGCGATCTCATTCTTATCCTCAATGTTTACAAAGACAGAGCCCTTGCCGTCTGCCACAGGGAACTCAGGCTTGCCTGCAAGCGGTAGGTCGCAACCACCTGTTTCGTCTTCGCGTCGATGACCGTGGCATTCTTGCTTCTTCCGTTAAACGCCCAGACCGTTTTGGTGGAAGGCTCAAACAAAATCCCATCAGGGTTTGTCCCGGCCGGAATCGTCTGGGTAATCTTGTTGCTCGCGCGATCGAACACTGCGACGTCATTACTGGCGCCATCGCTGATGTATCCGGTCTTGCCATCCGTATCAAAAGCGACGCCGTGCGTACCTTTGAGTCCGGCAATGTCGGCGACAACTTTACCTGCCGTGGTATCGACCACCATCACATGATTTCCGCGCGTGATGTAGAGAAGGCCCGACTGCGGATCGACAGCCAGGTAATCCCACCCGCCATCGCCGCCAAGCTTCCATTTGTCCTGAACGTGATACGGCCCCTGTGCCAGCAGTGCTGAGCAACTGGTTAACGCCAAAGCCGCGCCAAAGGCGATACCAGCCAACCTGCGCATCGCATTTATCGGTATTCGAATTTCTTTCATTTGTCTCCCCGGTTATCCGTCGAACCAGATAGTAGACCCATTTCCTGAAAACTGCCTGAAGATGCGGTCCGCTCATTCATTGCAGCAGTATGCGATATCATCACGTCCATACACCACTGCAGAACCGCACTTCCCGAGGAGACAGTCGATGGCGACACAGGAGACAGCACCGACATCCATCATCGGCACGGCAGTGCCTCGCGTCGACGGCCGTCTCAAAACCAGCGGCGCGGCCATGTATTCGTCGGACTACAACTTCCCCGGGATGGTCTATCTGGTTCCGGTGTGTGCTTCCATTGCCAAAGGAAAAATCACGAAACTCGACGCTTCTGAAGCCGAAAAAATGCCCGGCGTTCTTCGCGTCATGTACCACGGCAATGCACCCACGCTCTACCGTCCCGTTCCGGGTGACGAAAATGCAATTGTCGACGAGAGCCGGCCTCCCTTCGAAGACGAAGTCATCTACTATAACGGACAATATGTAGCAGCCGTTCTCGCCGAAACTTTTGAACAAGCCAAAGCCGCAGCCGATGCGGTGCGTGTCGAGTATGCCGCCGAAACGCCGAACGTCGCTCCGGACCTCGCTGACGGTTGGAAGAGCCTGAACGTAGAGAGCCATCGAGGCGATGCTGAAAAAGCCTTCGCAGCCGCTCCCGTGCAGGTGGACGAAACTTACCTCACCCCAGCCGAGACCCACAATCCAATCGAGCTGCACGCATCCGTCGCCGTTTGGGACGGCAGGAAGTTCACCCTCTACGAAACAACACAATCGCTGCTGAATCATCAGGCGGTGATGGCGCAGTTCCTCGGCGTTCCCAACGAGAATGTCCAGATCGTGATGAAGTATCTCGGCTCCGGATTCGGCGGAAAACTATGGCCCTGGACGCACGCTCCTCTCGCTGCGGCCGCTGCCCGTGAACTGAATCGCCCGGTGAAGGCAGTCATTTCGCGCAAGATGATGTTCTCGAACGTCGGCCATCGCCCACGAACGCAGCAGCGCATCCGACTTGGTGCCACTCCAGACGGCAAGCTGCTCTCCGTGCATCACGACTACGTTAATGACACATCCATGATCAGCGATTATGGCGAAGGTTGCGGCGAGGCGACACCTTATCTCTACAGCACAGCGAACCTGCTTCTTCGCGGAAGCAAGGTCCAGCGCAACATCGGCCCGCCTACAGCCATGCGCGGCCCTGGCGCTGTTCCCGGTCTCTATGCGCTTGAATCCGGCATGGACGAGCTGGCCATTAAGCTGAAGATGGACCCAGTCGAGCTTCGCCTCCGCAATGAGCCGGAAAAAGACGAGAGCAACAACAAGCCGTTCTCTTCGCGCCACCTTAAAGAATGTCTCACTACTGGCGCTGAGAAGTTCGGATGGTCGAAACGCAATCCAGCCGTAGGCTCAATGCGCCAGGGCGATCTGGTTTTGGGCTGGGGCATGGCCTGCGCGTCCTGGGGAGCGTTTCGCATGTCTGCGCAGGTCTCCGTCTCGCTCAACAATGACGGAACCGCGCGCGTAAGCTGCGCCACGCAGGACATTGGCACTGGCACCTATACAATCTTCGCTCAGGTTGTCAGCGACAAAACCGGCATTCCGGTCGACAAAATAGAGGTAGTGCTGGGCGATACTTCACTGCCCGCAGGCCCGCTCTCCGGTGGTTCCTGGGTCACAGCTTCCGTCGTGCCCGCCATCGCCGCCGCCTCAAATGCGGCCGTGAAGTCGATGCTCGGCATCGCGACCAGCACCTCCGAATCGCCCTTTCACGGCAAGAAGGCTGAGGACCTCGCACTTACATCGGCCCGCATCCATACGAAAGACCAGCAGCCGGGGCAGGGCATCGCCTTTGAAGAGATTCTGAAACAGGCCAACGTCCGCAGTGCGAACGGTACCGGGAAATCTCCCAGCTCATTTGAAGACCCTACCGCTCAGAAATACTCGCAGCACTCCTATGGCGCGCAATTCGTCGAGGTAACCTGGGATCCCGGTATTGCCCGCCTGCGGGTGAACCGCGTCGTCTCCGTGATCGACGTCGGTCGCATCATGAACCTTGGCCCGGCGCGGAATCAGGTTCAGGGGGCGATCGTGATGGGAGTAGGCATGGGCATCTTTGAAGAGACGCACTATGACCCGCGGAACGGCAACCCCATCAACAGCAACTTTGCCGACTACGTAGTCTCCACCTGTGCCGACGCGCCTGAGATCGATGTCACCTTCCTGAATTTCCCCGATCTGACTCTGAACGAGTACGGCGCGCGCGGGGTGGGCGAGATCGGCCTTGCCGGAATAGCTCCGGCCATCACAGCCGCGGTTTATCACGCAACCGGGATCAGGGTGCGCGAGCTGCCCGTTAAGATCGAGACACTGCTCAGGGCCTGATCAGCCCTGCTTTTTCGCCTGAAAAAGGAGCCAGGCTGGACTCTAAAAGTCACGTCTGCTCAACCATTTGGTGGCATCGATACCATCCTTCTATTGGCATTGTTGGAACGGATAGTCGCACCGCCAAAATTTGTCCTTGACAGTTCCGCTGTGGAATCCCTATAGTTTGCGATTGTTGGAAACGATACCATCTCTGCGGATGGTATCGTTTCCAGATCAAGAGCCAATAGGCCGGGCCAACATCGAAACCGCTGCCCGGTCTGAATCTGCGGTAGTACGGACTTTTCAGGAGGAGTTGTGATGCGACCATTTACAGAATGGGGCAGGCGTTTATTTACAGCGCATGTCGCACTCGCCGTCTTTGTGTTGTCTCTCGCGTTTTTGTCATCAGAAAATCTTTTCGCCCAGGCTAACGCCGGTATCACCGGCACAGTGACGGATTCGAGTGGGGCCGTGGTTGTCGGTGCTACCGTGACGATCACCGATCAGGCTACAGGGGGGTCAAACCATACGACCACGAGCAGCTCTGGCACATATGCTGTCACCGGTCTTAAGCCCAGCGTCTATTCCATTACCGTTGAGGCCCCGGGCTTCAAGAAGAATGTCCAGAACACAGTAACCGTTGAGGTCAGTACTACCAACACTGTCAATATCACCCTCTCCACCGGCTCTGCGGCGGAGACGGTGGAAGTAACAGCCACCGCGATTGCGTTGAACACGACACAGCCACAACTGGGTTCCACAGTTGAACCTATCGTCGTGAAAGCGCTTCCGAACGAAGTGTCAGGCCGTGGACGGCAAATCGATGCCTTACAGTTCCTGGCTCCCGGAACTACGGGTAGCACCTTCTCGCATCGCATCAGCGGCGGCGTCGACTTCGAACAGGAGATCATCTACAACGGTATCCCCGCTCCGCAGCCGGAAACCGAGGGCTACACGACGAATTTCAACCCTCCGTATGAGCTGGTACAGGAATTCCGCGTAGAACGTTCCACCTTCTCAGCTCAATTCGGCCTGGGCATGGGCGCACTGACCTATCAGATGGCTTCCGGCACGAACAAGTATCATGGCAGCCTCTTTGAAATTAACCGTAATAGCTTTTTCGATTCCGTAGGATTCTTTAACGGCCCGGCATGGGGCGGTAGCAGCTCTCCTCCGACGGATCACGAAAACAACTACGGCTTCACGGTCGGCGGCCCGCTCTCGATTCCCAAACTCTACGACGCCCGTAACCGCACCTTCGGCTACTACAGCCAGGAGTGGTACAAGCAGAACAACGAAGATACGGCTATTTCTACTGTGCCGACAGCGCAGGAACAAGGTAAGGGCAGTAGCCCCAATTATGATTTCAGCGACTTTGGGCTCCCAATTTTCGTTCCGCAGGGATACTCTTGCAGCGGCCACCCGGAACTGGTACCCGGACAGCAATTTCCTGGAAATGTGATTCCGGCGAGCTGTGTCAGCCCGAACTCAGCCACTCTGTTGCCGTTTCTCCCGACTCCTAACATTGGATCTGGCCTTGATAGCAACAGAAGCGCAGCCCCCTTTATTAATCCGCACGTTCAGCATGTCTGGGGCTTCACCATCGATCAGGTGTTGAACCCAAAACAAAGCCTTCACTTCGCGATGTGGCGGAACACGTTCAGCAACTATAGTTTCGACAACAGTCCGTTTGTGATTGCGCCGAATCCGCTCAACAGCATGAAGTATGAGCCCGCCAAGGGCACTCCAATTCTGCTCACCTACGACAACTCCATTACTCCCAACCTGGTGATGACCGCCGGCTTTGGCTGGATCGGCGAAATCAATGACCAGTACAACATCACGAAGTACAGCTTCCCGGCAGTTCAAAATGGCGTCATCCCTCCCTACATCACCTTTGACGGTCAACACGCGCCCACCGACTGGGGTACGCAGGGCTCCTGGCTGCAGTCGATCAACCGCAAGCTTGGCGTTGCCATTGTGAACAACTGGTTGTGGACCAAAGGCCGCCATACTTTCAACATCGGCGGCGAGTGGCGTCGTTCCTACCAGGATGACAATGAAGAGCAGACGGCTGGCGGCCAATTCAAATTCAGTCAGAGGGAAACCGCCGATCCAAACAACCTGGCCACCACGGGCAGCGCCTTC
>DATGAD010000281.1:0-5735 GCA_035313725.1 Alloacidobacterium sp.
TACCAGGGCTTCGCGCCTTTTTCACAGCAAGTCGAAGTGCATTCCGCGATACCTGTCGAGGTTACGGTCCAGCTTCGTGTAGCGCCTGTCAATGCAAATGTCACAGTGAATGACGCGGCCACTCTGATTGATCCAGACCGCCCAGGTTCAATTATGCAGATCGGCAGCAAACAGATTGAACAGCGGCTGGCCTCGCTGCCCGGCCGCTCTGTACAGGACCTCGTCAATACCCAGCCCGGATGGCTTTATGAAGGCAATGCGGTGCTGCATCCGCGCGGCTCCGAGTACCAGACGCAATTCGTCATCGACGGCATTCCTCTTACAGACAACCGTTCTCCTGGCTTCGGGCCTGAGATTGAAGCCGATTCAGTCGACTCCATGAACATCTACACGGCAGGTATCCCCGCTGAGTACGGTCGAAAGATGGGCGGTATTGTCGAGTTAAACACGAAGCGGGAAACCGACCAGGGACTGCACGGCCAGGTTGTCTTCTCGGGCGGCAGCTACGATACGGCTTCAGGCTACGCACAGGCGCAATATCTGTGGGGCAAAAATACCTTCGGAGGCTCTGCCAGCGGCGCCCAGACCGATCACTATCTCAATCCAGTCGTTCCTGAGAACTACACCAACAGCGGCACCACAGGCGATTTCTCGACGCGCTACGAGCGTAATTTTACTGAAAATGACCGCCTCATCGTCGGCGTGCGCCATGAGCTTGCGCGATACGAGATTCCGAATGAGCTGATTCAGCAGGATGCCGGACAGCTGCAGAACGCCGACAACTTCGAAACGCTGGGTACCGTGCATTATCAGCACGTTTTCTCTGCTGATATGGTGGGAAATCTGTCAGGAATGGTGCGCAACAACGCGACCAATTTCTACTCGAATCCCGATTCCACGCCCATCATTGTTTCGCAGCACAACGACTTCAACGAAGGCTATTTCAAGGGCAGTATTTCGATTCATCACCGCAACCAGGAATGGAAGGCGGGCTTCGAGTCTGACAATACTTTCCTGAATGAGGATTACAGCCACGACATTACTGATCCTGACGATTTTGACCCCAGCACGCCGCAGCATTTTTCGTTTACAGGCAATCGTCCGGATCTGGAGCAGTCGGCATTTGTTGAGGACCTTGTCAGGCTAGGGAACTGGACCGTAAGCGGAGGCCTGCGCTGGGACCACTATCAGTTGCTGCTCAACGAAAATCACTTCAGCCCGCGTGTCGCCGTGAGCCGGTATTTCCAGTCAGCAAAGATCGTGGCGCACTTTGCGTATGACAACGTCTTCCAAACGCCGTCCTTTGAAAACATTCTGCTGTCGAGTTCGCCCGATGTAGCGGCGTTAAATAACGATTTCCTGCGGCTCCCGGTTCAGCCTTCCAAAGGAAATTACTATGAAGGCGGAATCACCAAGGGCTTCACTGACGCGCTCAGGCTGGATGTCAACGTATATCGCCGCGATGTGAGGCAGTTTGCTGACGACGATCAGCTCTTCAGCACCGGAGTCAGCTTCCCGATCGCCTTCGATAAGGCGATCATTTACGGCGCGGAGGGCAAACTGGACCTCGTGCGCTGGCACAAACTTTCCGGATATGTCAGCTACTCCTATATGGTGGGCAATGCCTGGTTCCCGGTGACTGGCGGACTCTTCCTTGGCGATGATGCCGACGATGCCATAGATCAACAGACCGGCCATTTTCCTGTTTCGCAGGATCAGCGCAATACCGTGCGCACGCGCTTTCAGTATCAGCTGCTGCGTCGCCTCTGGGCTGCCGCCGGGGCCGATTATGGCTCCGGGCTGCCCTTTGAATTCCAAGGCACCGAAGATGATGCGCTTGCGCAGTACGGTCCGCAGGTCGTCAGCCGCCTCAATTTCGACCGGGGCCGGATCAAGCCCATGCTCTCGGTGAATGCTTCACTTGGCGCCGATCTCTACACAAATGACAGGATGACGATTCACCTACAGGCCGACGGAGAGAATCTGAATAACCGTTTGAACGTGATCGATTTTGCCGGACTCTTCTCCGGTAACGCCATCGGGCCTGCGCGCAGCTACGGTCTGCGGCTGTCTACGAATTTCTAATCAAATAGTATGGTTCCGAATGTTCACCATCGGCCATTCCACGCTGCCCATCGATGTTTTCCTCAAAATACTTGGGGACAATGGAGTGCACTGGCTGGTAGACATTCGCACGATTCCCAAGTCGCGCCATAATCCGCAATTCGCGCAGGAAAATCTGGAGAAATCGCTCAAAGCGGCAGGTATCCAGTACCGATGGCAGAAGTCACTCGGAGGCCTGCGTCACGCGCATAAGGACTCGATCAATACAGGCTGGCGCAACTCCAGCTTCCGTGGCTATGCCGATTACATGCAGACGCCCGACTTTACGTCAGCTATTGACGAATTGCTGACCGCCAGCCCACGTGCGGAGACGACCGTCATGTGCGCAGAAGCGGTTCCATGGCGCTGCCATCGCTCGCTGGTGGCTGACGCGCTCGTCGTTCGGGGCATCGAGGTTGAAGACATTTACTACGACGCGAAAGGGAAGAGCCGCCGCGAGCCGCATACTCTGACGTCCTTCGCGAAGGTGAAAGGCGAACGGCTCTGGTATCCAGGAGAAAGCGAACTGTTTGCGGACCTGGCAGGAGAGTGATTTAGAATGCAAAGCATCATGGCTGCACCTGCACGCAAGTCGCGCCGCGCATACTGGAACTGGCTGCTTGCGCTGCCTGCTCTTGCGCTGATGTTTCCCGGTACGTATGCCAAGGCCACTCCGGAACTCTTCGGCTTTCCATTCTTCTACTGGTATCAGATGGCGTGGATCGCCCTTACCAGTGTGATTACTGGAATTGTCTATCTGGCGACCAAAGATAGTCGCTAATCTGGAAGGTTAAAGACCGGTGATTTCGTCATGCCGCGCACCTTCGCGTCTACTATGTGTTTGCGATACCGCTCCACATCCGTTTCAGTCCGGTCTGCGTCCGGAGCGCAGTAATAAAAGCTGCTCGTATTTTCGGTGTAGCCGCCGACGGTATAAGTGCAGCCCCCCTTCCAATCGTCGCCTAACCATGTCCGTTTCACTGGGTAGGCCCCCAGAATCGTCTTCGGCTGGACACCTTCACGCCCGATTGCAATCTCCTGTCCCTGAAGCAACTCCTGAATCTTAGTTTGCAGCTCTGCAGGCGCGTTACGCGCCTGTTCCTGCTGGAAGCGAAACGTCTCAAAGTGCTGATATGCGATGAAGACATAGAGGAAGGTGTTCTTCTTAGAGTGCTTGCCCTTTTCGTAGAGAGGAAACAAGCCGGCAGCAGCCGGATCCAGGCTTGCGCATACACCGCTGACCGAAAGCAGATCTGCCTCGGAGCCTCTGTACATCACGCTCACATACTCCTGGCGCGGTTTGAAGCCGTCTCTGAAAATCTCTTCTGTATCGCGGTCATCTCCGCGAAAAGCCAGCACAAAGCCTTTCTCGCGCATCTCCTGGGGAATCAGCACCAGCGGCAGACGGTTGTTGAGCGCGGCAAAAAAGTCTTCGCGGGCGCCCGGTTCAGCAATCGGCGTCACTTCGTAGATCAGGTTCCCGTTTACAGAGCGGGGATTGGTCCCATCACTGTTCTGTACGATGTAGGTGAAGTTGGAATCGGAGACATTCGTCGTTGGAGTATTTGTACAGTTTGCAATCTTTAGGTACGTTTTTTTCCAGCCCTTGACATAGCAATAGTCTCCGACTGTCAATGCATAGTCATTTACGAGATTCGATTCCTCAGTAATGATTTCCGGTGCATTGGTGAGTTTGACTTTGTACTTTATGTTGTCCGGAGCTTTGCCCTGGACAACCCCAAATTCCTTACATGAGCCGAAGCGGACCTTGTCGTCTTTCTGAAATGGCATAGGTTTCTCCTGTAGGAAGCGCGATTCAGTGGTCTATATCAGCGGAATGCCGACCTCGCATACCGGACGGTAAAATCAATCCTCCAACCCGGTCAGGGCTTCACAGCCGGTGACCTCGAGCGGAAATAATTTACATCTCGCCATATTTAGAGTTACAATTCTCCATAAATGGAGAGGCGGTTTATGAGGGGAGATCGTGAATGTCAAGGCAGAATGTCAGCACAGCGTTGAGGTATCCGACGACAATGTACGCGCCGCCGGCATTGCCTGATCTTTCACGCGAAGAGGAACGGCGCCGCCTGTCACCGGCTGCGCTGCGCGCCTTCTTCAACATTGTGAGCCGCTGGGGAATCCGTGACGAAGATGCGCGCCAGTTACTCGGCGGCATCTCCAACGGCAAATATTATCAGTTGAAGCAGGACCCGCGCCACGTTCTCGACCAGGACCGTCTGCAGCGTGTTTCGTATTTGATCGGCATCTTCAAGGCCTTGAATATCCTCTATGGAACGCGACTGGCCGATAGCTGGATACAGCTTGCAAACACAAACTCGCTCTTTACCGGCCGCACTCCTCTGAATTACATGCTGCAGGGCGGAACACCAGCCATGGAAGTTGTTCGCCGTCTGCTCGATGCGCGTCGCGGCGGCTAAAAAACCTGACTCCCCCACACAATGACTCGTTCTAAAGCAGAAGCTCCTACCAATCCGCGTGACCCATCGGGCACATTAGCAGCGGTGCGCGCGCAGATCGAAGCGCATCCCGAAGTCCCGATCCCTGAAGATCCCAAAGCGAACGAAGGCTTGCCGCCGGTCACGCAGTTGCGTCGTTTCGACACTCATCGCTTGCTCCCGGCGAAGTACAGCGTGAATTATGAATCGGTGCTGACCCGCATTGCCGACAACGACGAGCACCTGCAGGAGATCTTCCAACTGGACAATGCCACCAATGCCCGCCTGGAAGCGGAAGAGAACCTTCGCCCCGGCATCACCCAGCGAGAATTGGTCTTCAACATCCCGAACTACCGCATCGTCAATGCCGCCTTTACGCATCCGCACCCGCTGGGGGCGCGGTTTTCCACGAATGAACGCGGAGCCTGGTACGCCGCATTCGAATTGGCCACCGCAAAGGCGGAGGTGATGTTTCATAAGTCCGTTGAGTTTGCCGAGATCAACTGGTCGGAGCGCGAGGAGCTGCAGTACGACGAATATCTGGCCGATTTTACCGGCAGCTTTCACGATTTGCGATCCGAGACGCTCCCCGAAGAGCAGCGAGAGCAGTTCGACGATTGCCTCGACCCGGCCAGTTATATCGCTTCGCAGAAGCTGGCCGTGCAGCTGCTGGATCACGCCTCTCTGGGCATGATTTATCCCAGCGTTCGCCGGCCCGGTGGGACTTGTATCGCATGTTTCCGGCCCAGTGTTGTAGCGAACGTCCGCAAGGGCAGCCGTTTTCGCATGTCCTGGAGTCCAAATCGTGTTGTTTTCATCAAAGAAGGTTCCTTAACTTCACACGAAAGTGCTCCCAAGGCCACTGGTTAGCGCGTCTAAGAGATCAGTATTCTAGTAGATATGCATGTGCGGGTTCTGCTGTTTGGCGTTTTGAAAGACACATTTCCAGAGGCCATCTATTAGCTGCAATTACCGGCTGGCGCAACTGTCGCCACGCTCCTCGACCACTTCCGCGCCAAAGCCCCTCGGCAGGACCAGATTTGGACCTCGCTTGCCGTCGCTGTGAACCAGGAATATGCGGCGCCAGCGCACCCGCTCGCCGATGGAGATGAAGTGGCCCTACTTCCTCCTGTGAGCGGAGGCAGCCAAGCGCCCTATGTTGCTCTGGTGCAG
>DATGAD010000282.1:0-14324 GCA_035313725.1 Alloacidobacterium sp.
CATCAGGTCGTCGAGCCCGGCATAAGCCCACTCCGGCTCCACCATCCAGAACTCAGTCAGATGCCGCCGCGTCTTCGACTTTTCTGCACGAAACGTAGGCCCAAAACTGTAAACCTTACCCAGCGCAAGCGCCGTGCTCTCGATATAGAGCTGTCCGCTCTGCGTCAGATAAGCCTCGTCGCCAAAATATTCAACCGGAAACAGGGTGCTCGTTCCCTCGCATGCCGCAGGCGTCAGAATCGGCGGATCGGTAAGCACAAAGCCGTTGTCATCCAGAAAGTCGCGCGCCGCCTTGATGATCTCCGCGCGGATGCGCAGGATCGCCGACTGCCGCGGCGTGCGAATCCACAGATGGCGATGCTCCATCAGGAAGTCGGTGCCATGCTCCTTGAGCGAAATCGGAAAAGGATCGTCCTCCGGTACGCGCTGCACTACTTCGATGTTTTCGACATCAAGCTCATAGCCGCCGGGAGCGCGCTTATCCGCGCGGACTTTTCCAGTAACTATGACACTCGATTCCTGCGTAAGCCCCTTGATGGTCTCAAAGACCTCAGGCGGCACAGCAGCCTTAGGCACGATGCCCTGAATGGTCCCAGAGCCATCGCGAAAGATGGGAAAGAGCAGCTTGCCGCTCTCGCGGAGGTTATAAAGCCAGCCCTTCAGCGTAACGGACTTGCCCTCATGTTCGCCGATCTTGGCGATGGTAGTAATAGGTGCTTCGATTGCGGTAATTACGGTTTCTTCTGACATACGATCTCTAATGATAGGAGGCGTGAAACAAGACTCTTTCATCATTGTAGTTGGATGACTCCAGTCTTCCGTGATTGAAGGCTGCCAGAAAGCAGGATGTCATCCTGAGCAGAGCGAAGGATCTGCTTTTCTTCTCAGCTTCACCTACAGCCCAAACTTCCCAAACGCAGCCTGGGCCTTCGCTGCCACACTCTCCGGCGTGTCCTCCAGAGTGTAATGAATCTCCAGCACCCCGGCAGGCGTCTGCGGCGCGGACTTCAACTCCCCAATCGCCTCATCCCACGCAATCGTCCCATCCCCAGGCCAGAGATGCTCATCACGATTGCCGTTGTTGTCATGCAGATGCGAGCTGCGAATCAGCGGACGGAGTTCAGCAATTGTAGTTGCCACGCCATCGCCAAGATGTGCGTGGCCCGTATCGAGACACACGCCAATATCTTTGAAGTGCCCGACATTCAGAATCTCCAACAAATTACGAGGCTGCGTCACCTCGTTCTGAATATTCTCAACCAGCAGCTTCACTCCCAGAGGATTCGCAAAAGCCCGAAGGTGCTCAAGAGCCGTCAGCGAATTCTCCAACGAACGCGGACTCCACCCATCCTCGCGCTCGCCCAGATGCAGAATAAGAAACCGAAACGGAACCTGCTCGGCAACTTCCAGAGCGCGCTTGATCTCATCCATCGCATCGATGCGGCGCGCTTTCTCTGGATGAATCACATTCACCGCAGGCGCTCCGCCGCGCCCCATCTCAAGATCGGGAAACATCGGCGCATGCATCGAAAACGGATCAACCGGGTTCGCCTTGAACCAGTCGGCGATTTCGCGGATATGCGCACGGCTGGTGTAATCAAAGTGCTGGCGCGCAGCAAAAAGCTCAACACCCTGCGCTCCGGCCTTGGCAAAAACATCAAGAAGACCAGGATGCAGACGGCTGCGCAGAAATACGTGAGAAGAAATGACCTTCAGCATAGATAAGAAAAACGAGTCCTGCCCTATCTTCTCATCCCTCGCTGGGGGCTCAGAAACCGCAGCCTGTTAATATCCCGCAGCTTTCCCAAAGCCGTGCCGATGGTCCTGCCCACCTTCCAGATCGCCCGTCGCCGGATCGACCGCGATACACTCGCCATCGCTCCAATGACCCTTCGCGACGTTTACGTGATACCCCAGCGCTCGCAACCCATCGAGCGTGGCATCAGAGAAACCGGGCTCCACGGACAGCACATCAGGCAGATATTGATGATGAAAACGCGGAGCATCCACAGCCGCCTGAATATTTAATCCCAGATCGGCAGCGCTCAGAAAGATATTCGCTACCGTTGTGATGATGCGCCCGCCGCCCGGCGAGCCCAGCACCATCGCCACCTTGCCGTCTTTCAACACAATCGTCGGCGTCATGGCCGAGAGAGGACGTTTGCCCGGCGCAATCGAATTCGCCGGTCCCTGGATCAGCCCATACATATTTGGCACCCCCAGCTTGGAGGTGAAGTCGTCCATCTCATCATTGAGCAGGAAGCCGAGCTTCTCCGCCGTCACATCGGAACCGAAGTTGTTATTCAGCGTCGTGGTTACAGCTACGGCATTTCCGTCCGCATCCACCACCGAAAAATGCGTCGTCTGCGACGACTCGTGCCGCACATCGGCCATCGTCGGTGGCGGAGGAAGAAAGTCCGCGGGCCGCTTCAAGCTTGCCGACGCCGTCGCCTGATCTTCCTGAATACTGGCTCGCCACGCCGCAGCATATTTCTTGTCGGTCAGCTCGTCGACGGGAATCTTCACATAATCCGGATCGCCAAGATAATCCGACCTATCCATATACGCGCGTCGATAGGCTTCGGTGATCAGGTGCATCTCCGGCGGCGTGCGATCGCCCAGCCGCCCCAGGTTATAGCCCTCAAGAATATTCAACGCCTCAATCAGCACGATGCCTCCCGACGACGGAGGCGGCGCCGCAATGATGCTGTAGTCCTTGTATGTGCCCAGCAGGGGTTCACGCTCTTTCACCTCGTAGTATGCAAGATCGCGCCCCGTGATGAGCCCTCCGCCCTTCTGCACATCGGCTACGAGCTGCTTGGCAATTTCGCCATGATAAAAATCGTCCGGATCTTTCGCGATCCGCCGCAGGGTAGCAGCAAGCTCCGGTTGTTTAAAGGTGTCGCCCGCCTGATAGTAGTTTCCATCGCGCTGAAAGACGCGCTTCGATTCGGGAAAGCGAGCCAGATCGGAATCGTGCAGTTCCTTGGCCTCCTCCTCGGTCAACACAAAGCCATCCGAAGCCAGCCTGATCGCCGGCTCCATAACCTTCGCCAGCGTCAGCTTGCCATATTTCTTCTCGGCATAAGCCATCCCCGCCACCGACCCGGGCACGCCAACCGCCTTGTAGCCAACCACGCTGGCATTCGGAATGATGTTCCCTTTGTCGTCGAGATACATATTGACGGAAGCGGCCAGCGGAGCCTTCTCGCGGTAGTCAATAAAAGTAGACTTGCCGCCATGCGGACCACTGTTCAGATGAATCAGCATGAACCCGCCGCCGCCAATATTTCCCGCCGCCGGATATACCACCGCCAGCGCGAATCCCGTGGCCACAGCCGCGTCGATGGCATTGCCGCCCTCTTTCAAAGCCTCAACCCCGGCATCCGTAGCCAGATGATGAATGCTGACCACCATCGCATGCTTCGTGCGGACCGGGGTCTCATTCTGTATCGCCAGTGATGGATTGACTACTTGCTGCGCGAAGAGGTTGACACAGACAGAAAGCCCGAGAGCGGCAGAAAGGCAGAGGAGGCGCTGAGTCATGGTAGGCGGTAGTTTAACCCGAAAATATTTTGAATAGGCGGAAATCACTCTGTCACTCTACAATCTTCGCGATGGCTACGTACTACCTGACAAGCATTACCAAACGACAACTCTGGAAGCAGTTGCGAGGCAGAATCTTTGGGGGAGTCGAGTTGTTGGTTTGTTTTCTGATCGTCTTCTTCGTTACTGTGACAAATCCAACTCACAATCCAAATGGTGCACACAGGTTGTACTTTTTCCTAGGAATTCCATTACTTGTGCTTGGCAGTCAGCTGTTACAAGCTGCCCTTGCCCAGTACCGAAATGCCAAGAAGCGGTATCGATTTGAGATCAAGGTTGACGAACAGGGGATACTACGCCGCGCACCGGACTTGGAAGACCTTTTCCTATCCCGTAGCGAGATCATCGGGTTCACCGAACACAGGAATGGAACAGTTGTTATTCGCACAGGTGAGCGGCAGCGATTTATCTATGCACTCCAGGATCTGGATAACCTGCAAGCGCTGCGACAAGAGCTACTATCGTTAAACATTTGCAGGGTCGATACGCCAAAGGCTAATTGGTTTAAAAGTGTCCTCGCGCTTACGGGATTTCTTTTGCCGATGGGAATTCTGGGATTTGCCACGAGCAAGTTAGCAATCACATTTGGAGGTGTCTTGTTTGTCTGCTTCCTTGTTTACGGCTATGTGACGATTCGGACGAATCCCAATGTTCGCCATAAGAGAACATACCCAATTGGTGCCGCCATTCTTGTGCTATTTGCGATTACACGAGTTGTAATCGCATGGCGCTGAGGTTATCTCTGGATCGCCGTTCTGGCGTGCGAGAATCTCCGCAAGCCGTACGCGGTCTTCGACTACCTTGGCGCGTCCCGCTTCAGCCATCTGCAGGGCAAATTCAAGCCAGTTGACGTGCTCCATATTCATACTTTCAATCTACTCCAGACCATCTCATATTCTTCTCGAAACGCTACAATCCATTCTGGATGTCCACACGAGTACGTTCATTCTCGAAGATCAATCTTGGTCTGGCGATCGGCCCTTCGCGCCCGGATGGCTTCCACGCGCTGACGACTCTCTACCAGACCCTCGACGCGCATGACCTCCTGACAATCGATGCCCACCTGTTGAGCAACGGCAAAACCAACATCACCCTGAAAACGAACGACGCCCGCGTCCCCACCGACGAGCGCAACACCGTCTGGAAGATGCTCGACAAGGCCCTGACCGGCAAACCTTCGGTAGAAGTCCGCGTCCACATAGAAAAGCGTCTCCCGGTCCAGGGCGGTCTCGGAGCAGGCTCCGCCAATGCCGCCGCCGCACTCATCGGCCTGGAACGAGAGCTAAATCAACAACTTGCCGGTGCAGAGCGCCTGAAAATCGCAGCCGAAGTAGGCTCCGACGTGCCGCTTTTCCTGATCGGCGGCGCAGTCCTGGGGCTAGGCAGGGGCGAAGAAGTCCACCCCATGCCCGACCTCTCCGAAACGCACTGCGTCGTGGCCCTCCCAAACGTAGGCGTATCAACCCCGCAGGCTTTCCGCGACTGGGATTCCCGCCACGCAGAAAGTTTGACCCAGGGCTATTCCTCCGATAGACTGAAAGAGTTGAGTCGAGCTCTCTCTGCATGTCTTTGCGAGCCGCACTCCTCCGGTGTCTTCTCCTTGGGAGAAGACCGGCCCGGGAATCCACTTCTCGCGCTTGTCCGAACCGGGATCGCAAACGACTTCGAAGAAGTCGTCTTCCGTCAGCATCCCTCACTCGGTGACATCAAGCGCATACTAGTGTGTTCCGACCATCCGGAGCAGGCGGCTCTTTATGCTGCGCTCTCAGGTTCCGGATCGGCCGTCTTCGGCCTCTACGAAACCGAAACAGCAGCTAAGGCGGCAGAAGAGCGGTTATCAGCCAACGGTATTGCTTCGATGCGGACAAAAACCTTGCCCCGCGAAGCATACTGGCGGACGATGATAGAAGAAAGCTTCTAGCCGCTAGCTTTTAGCCACAAGCATCCGGTTTGAAGGGCTAACAGCTAAGAGCTAGCAGCTAAAGGCTGTATCACTGGGCGATCGACTAACGGTAGGTCAAGTGCCTTTGGAGCACTTTGTCTAGGTTCGAATCCTAGTCGCCCAGCCAGGTTTTACGCCGCGCCATCTATGGTTAACGTCTTGTGATGGCAAGGCAACGACAACTGAAGCCGCTGGCCATGCAGTCGGGCCAGCATGAGTGACAACCAACGCAAACCAGCTTGGGGGTTTCTTATGAAGACGGAAGTAGCGACGGAAGTATTCGTGCCAGAAATGGCGACCGACGGGCGCGGCAAACCAATGCCCGAGCGGAAACGGCACCAGAAGCTCGCCGAGGACAGGCGCTTCAAGATTTTCTCCGGGACAGCGAATCGCAAGCTGTCCGAAGAAATCTGCAAGCACATCGGCGTGCCGCTTGGTGAAACAAAGACGCAGCGCTTTGCCGACGGCGAGATTTACTTCCAGCTGCTTGAAAATGTTCGCGGAGTCGACGTTTTCATCGTGCAGCCGACTTGCAACCCGGTCGATCAGCACCTGGTGGAGCTGCTGATCATGATCGACGCGCTCAAACGCGCATCAGCCGGCAGGATCACCACCGTTGTTCCGTACTACGGCTATGCGCGGCAGGACAGAAAAGACCGCCCGCGCGTCGCGATTTCGTCCAAGCTGGTCGCCGATTTGCTGACCACCGCGGGCGCCAATCGCGCATTGTTTATGGATTTGCACGCGGCCCAGATTCAGGGGTTCTTCAACATCCCGGTCGATCACTTGTTCGCAAGCCCGGTGATGGTGAGCTACTTCAAGGAGTTGAACCTCCCGAATCTGACTGTGGTATCACCCGATGCGGGAGGCGTGGAACGCGCGCGCTTCTTCGCAACGAAAATGGGAGTGCCGCTGGCGATTGTCGACAAGCGCCGGACGGACATCAACGTGACGGAAGTGATGCACGTGATCGGCGATGTGAAGGGCAGCACCTGCCTCATCATCGACGACATCATCGACACCGCCGGCACGCTGGTCAAGACAGTCGACGCGCTGCTCGAAAAGGGCGCGACCAAGGTTTACGCGGGAGCATCGCATCCGGTGCTCTCGGGCCCGGCAGTAGAGCGCATCGCCAAGTCCAGGCTGGAGGAGCTGATCGTTACCGACTCCATCCCCCTGAACGAGGAAGCGCAGAAGCTGTCAAAGATTAAGGTGCGATCGATCGCCGGCCTCTTAGGAGCCGCCATCGAAAGCATCCACATGGAGACGAGCGTCAGCACGCTGTTCAGCTAAAAGCAGCTTTTAGCTTCTAGCCACTAGCTCTTAGCCGATCGTGCGGATGTAAGGTTTGGTAGCCTTCTCGATTTTTCGAGGGGGATAAAAGGGAGCGGAAAAAGCTAATAGCTAAAAGCTAGGAGCTAATAGCTTATAAACCGTGCCCGAAGGAAAGGGACAGAATGATTACTCAGGAAGTCGTAGCAGCCACACCCCGCGAGGGCAAGTTCAACAAGAACGCGGCGCGCCGCGTGCGCGTCAAGGGCAGGATTCCCGCCGTCGTTTATGGCGCGCAGGAACCGTCCGTCGCCGTCGAAGTCGACCCCAAGCAGATTCTCCGTATCCTGCACTCCGATGCAGGCCACAACTCGATCTTCGATCTTGAGATCGGCGACGCGAAAGCCAAGGCCATGATCGTCGACTGGCAGTACGAGCCTATCAAGGGCTCGCTCCTGCACATCGATCTCAAGCGCATCGCCCTCGACAAGGCCATCCGCGTCGAAGTGCCGATCCATCTCGTTGGCGTTCCCATCGGCGTCAAGACGCAGGGCGGCATCCTCGATCAGGTGCTGCGCGAAGTCGAACTCGAGTGCCTCCCGACCGACATTCCCAGCCACATCGACGTCGATGTTTCGGAGCTGGTATTTGGTGCTGTGCTGCGCGTCTCCGACCTGCCGCATGGCGGCAAGCTGAAGTACCTGACGGACGAGAACAGCACCGTCGCGCACGTTGTTTCGATCAAGGAAGAGGTGGTTGCAACGCCGGATGCTGTGGCGGTTGCGGCTGCAACTCCGGCTGAGCCGGAAGTCGTGAAGAAGGGTAAGCAGGAGACGGCCGAGGCCGCTGCTCCGGCCAAGAAGTAAGGCCCAGAGCAGACCTTGGCGGACGAAGCAAGTAATCGCGGCGTGTTCCTGGTCGTCGGTCTCGGCAATCCGGGAATCGAATACCAGTTCACGCCGCACAATGCGGGTTTTCTGGCGATTGACCGCATCGCCGACGATTATGGCGTGCAGGTTGTGAATCGCCGCTGCCGGGCAGTAACGGCAACGATTCGCATGGCAGGCCGGCAGGTGGTTCTGGCCAAGCCCGAGACCTACATGAACCTCAGCGGAATTTCTGTTGAAGCTCTTGTAAGTGAGTTCGAGGTCGACCCGGAACGCGACCTGGTAGTGATGTACGACGAGTTGGCCCTGCCGCTGGGTACGCTCCGGATAAGAACAGGCGGCAGCTCCGGTGGTCACAACGGAGCGAATTCGATCAACGGCGCGCTGCGGATACAGGAATGGGCGCGCATCCGGATCGGAGTAGGACCGCAGCCGGGCGAATTGAACGGAAGGCGCGGAAAAGATTATCTGCTGACGCCGATGCGCAAAGCAGATCTGGCCGAGCTTGATCCAGTGCTCGACAAGGCGGCCAGGGCAGTAGAGATGATTGTGTCGCAGGACATCAAGGCTGCGATGAACGAGTTTAACCGCCGCGAGCAAAACGGCCCGGCGGAAGAAGAATAAAGGCTACGGCGTGTTTCATAAGTGGTTTTGGGTAGAAGCACCGGGCTTTAGCCCGGTGAAACAAAGCAGGAATTGAAGAGGGGCTTTAGCCCCGGAATTTCTGCGGATACGAACAAGGCGCCTTTTGAAACACGCTGTCAAGAATCCGTAACGGTCACGGTTGCATAACGGCAGCCGCGATGCGAGAGAAGAGAGAAACGAATGCAACGTTTTTACGAAGTAATGTTTATCGTTCGTCCCGACACACAGGACGAAGATGTGGACAAGCTGATCGCCGGCTTTGAAGCCACCGTGACCAACGGCGGAGGAACCATCCGTTCCACCGAGAAGCTGGGACGCCGCAAGCTGGCCTACACGGTCCGCAAGTTCAACGAAGGCAACTACATTCTGCTGACCGTCGACGCCGATGGCGCGCTGGTGCACGAGCTTGAGCGTCGTCTGCGCGTCTCCGAGCCCGTCATCAAGTTCATCACCGTGCGCATGGATGAAGAGCAGAAGCGCATCGACAAGATCAAGGCCATCCGCGCCACGCGCAAGAAGCTCAGCGCCCAGCCCGTGCCTGCTCCGGTAGAAGCTGCTGAAGCACCGGCGGAAGCAACCCCCGCAAGCGCATAACAAATTCTGGAATCAGATTTACGCCGTCGGCCACTGGCTGACGGAGAAGGAAAAAGAAATGGCTGACGAAACAACAACACCGAGAGCGCCCGAAGGCGGCGCACCTCACTCTAGCGGTCCTGGCGGCCCGCGCGGTCCCCGCACGGGTGGTCCCGGCGGCCCGGGCGGACGAAAGTTCTTCCGCCGCAAGAAGGTCTGCAAGTTCTGCACCGAGAAGATCGACGCGATCCCGTACCGTGACGTACGTCTGTTGCAAGGCTTTGTAGCCGAGCGCGGCAAGATCGTTCCCCGCCGCCTGACAGGCGTGTGCACCACGCACCAGCGCCGTCTCACGCGGGCGATCAAGCAGGCCCGGAACATCGCCCTGCTGCCCTTCGCTGCTCGCTACTAGTTCTCAGCGCTGAGAAACAGATTCTCAACGCTGTCATCCTGAAGCGGAGCGAAGGATCTGCTTTTCTCGCGCCGCGGCACGAAAATGGGTGCCCCATCCTGACGCAGTCAGGGTGGGAAAGCCGGACCCAGCATCACAGGGTCCACTCAAGTTTTGAAAGAAGGCGCAAAGCGCCTCATTTGGAGATTGGCAATGGAAGTCATTCTGAAAGAAGACGTAAACAACCTGGGCCACCGCGGCGACGTGGTGAAGGTGGCGGACGGCTATGGCCGCAACTACCTCCTGCCCAAAAAGCTCGCCATGGAAGCGACCGCAGCCAACAAAGTCGTCATCGACCAGATGAAGGCCTCGGCTGTCCGCCGCTCGGCGAAAGAGAAGAGCGAAGCCGAGCAGCTGGTCACCCAGCTCAACGACGTGGCCCTCGTATTCGAGCGCAAGGTCGGCGAGAACGACCACCTCTTCGGCTCGGTCACCTCGGCCGACATCGCCCACGGACTCGAATCCAAGGGCTTCAACATCGACCGCCGCAAGGTGCATCTGGATGAGCCGCTGAAGTCCCTCGGCGAATTCCTGATCCCGGTCAAGCTGCACCGCGAAGTCACCGCCCACATCAAGGTGACGGTAAAGGGCGAAGAAGCCGCGTCGGAGTAGCATTCAGCGGCAGGAGCCTAACGACAAAAACAATGCCTCCGGCGGCGGACTGGCCGTCCGGGGCAAATGAAAAGTCCCCAGTGT
Organism: Alloacidobacterium sp.; assembly: GCA_035313725.1. Taxonomy (GTDB): domain Bacteria; phylum Acidobacteriota; class Terriglobia; order Terriglobales; family Acidobacteriaceae; genus Alloacidobacterium. The sequence goes on from DATGAD010000282.1 coordinate 10,073, forward strand.
GTACTGGGGCTTTTCATTTTCTCGACGGCTGTGTTCACCCGACGCTCTGTCCCCTATCTCGGAAGCCCGTTCCCACTCACCGATGTCATCCTGAGCGGAGCGCGAAGCGCGCAGTCGAAGGATCCGCACCGCAGGTGCGCCATATGCCTTGCGAAGCAAGGCCCGCTGTTCTCAATCTGTCAAAATTCCTTGTCAAGCCCCTTTCCCGAAAATACTGTTTAAGTCATTAAAACTAAGCCTCTTATCGAGCGCCAATTTGGCCTACTATTCCGTCAAACTTGGTATCCTTAAATAAAGGGCAGTTTTCCAGGTAAGATCGGACGAGCGCAGCCAGAGGAATACGCTAAATTCCTTAGAATGAAGATTGTACGGACCTGCCGCGCCTAAGTCGTTGAAAACAAGGAATTAACCAAAAACATGCCGGGGGAGGGGGTAGCTCGCTCCGGGAAAGAAGGTCAGTGTGCCGAAACCCATCGCGATTTATTACGAACAGCAGCACTGGTTCAAGCCACTTTTCGCCGAACTCGACCGACGCGGCACCGACTACGTCAAGCTCAACGCCATCGAGCACGCCCACGCCATCGAAGAGCACCCAGAGCGCAGCTTCTCACTCGTCGTCAACCGCATGAGCCCCTCGGCCTGGAACCGCGAGCACGGCGACGCCATCTTCTATACCCTCGGCTTCCTCGATCACCTCGAACGGCGCGGCGTCCGCATCATCAACGGCCTCAAAGCCTTCCGGACGGAGCTATCGAAAGCCGCCCAGCTCTCGCTCCTCGACGAGCTTGGTCTGCCCTATCCGAAAGCCCGCGTCATCCACCGCGCATCGCAAGCCGTCCCGGTAACCGAGGGCCTGCGCTGGCCCATCGTCGTCAAGCCAAACATCGGAGGCTCCGGCGCAGGCGTCAAGCGCTTCGACACGCCAGAGGCCCTGCAGGTAGCAGCCGAAGCATGCGAGTTGGCCTTCGGCCTCGACTCGACCGCGCTCGTCCAGGAATTCATCCCCGCGCGCGACGCCCACATCGTCCGCTGCGAAGTACTGAACGGCAAGTTCCTCTACGCCATCAAGGTCCACATCACCGGCGAAACCTTCGACCTCTGCCCTGCCGACATCTGCCGCACCACCGGCGGAGTAGACCTGAACCGCGCCGCCTGCCCCGTCGACGCGCCTAAGTCCGGCATCAGCGTCGAAGGCTACAATCCGCAGCGCGAAGTGATCGCCGACGTTGAGCGCATCATGCAGGAATCTGGAATCGAACTCGGCGGCATCGAGTACATCACCGACGACCGCGACGGCCGGCGCCTCTACTACGACATCAACGCCCTCTCCAACTTCGTGGCCGACGGCCCTCGCGTCATCGGCTTCGACCCCTTCGCAAAGCTAGTCGACTGGCTCGAAGTCGAAGCAGCAAAGGTAAACGAAACAGAAGCAGTGGGAGCCCGCTGATGCGCTACGGCTTCTGGCTGCCCGTCTTTGGCGGATGGCTGCGCAATGTCGAAGACGAAGGCATGCAGCCAACGTGGGACTACGTCTGCAAGCTGGCCCAGCGCGCCGAAGAGATCGGCTACGACCTCACCCTCATCGCCGAGCTGAACCTGAACGACATCAAGGGCGTCGAAGCCCCCTCGCTCGATGCCTGGTCCACAACCGCCGCCCTCGCAGCCGTGACAAAGAAGCTGGAACTGATGGTCGCCGTCCGCCCGACCTTCCACAATCCGGCGCTGCTGGCGAAGCAGGCCGCCAACATCGACCACATCTCGAACGGCCGCCTCACACTCAACGTTGTCTCCAGCTGGTGGGCCGACGAGGCAACAAAGTACGGCATCCAGTTCGATCAGCACGACGACCGCTACGCCCGCACCTCCGAGTGGCTCGATGTACTGAACGGCTGCTGGAACCAGCAAGGCTTCTCCTATCAAGGCAGGTACTACCGCGTAGACGACAACGTTCTCTCACCGAAGCCAGTAAGCAAGCCCAGACCGACGCTCTACGCAGGCGGCGAGTCAGAGACCGCGAAGAACCTGATCGCCAGCAAATGCGACGCCTACCTCATGCACGGTGATCCACCCGAAATCGTCGGCAAGAAGATCGCCGACATGCGCAACCGCCGCGAAGCCGCCGGACTGCCCCCAATGACCTACGGCATTGCCGGATACGCCATCGTGCGCGACTCCGAAGCCGAAGCAAAGAAGGAAGTCGCCCGCATCACTGACGTGCAGCAATTCGCACAGGGCTACGCCAACTACCAGCAATGGATCACCGGCTCCAACCTCGAACAGAAGATTTCGCTCGAAGACTACTCAGTCTCAAACCGCGGCCTGAGAAGCGGCCTCGTCGGAACTCCGGAACAAGTCTCCGAACGCCTGAAAGAATTCGCCTCAGTCGGGGTTGACCTGGTGCTGCTACAAAGCAGCCCGCAATTAGAAGAAATGGAGCGCTTCGCCGCGCAAGTAATCAAGAATTAAGGCTGTCATCCTGAGCAACGCGAAGGATCTGCTTTTCCTCGGACCTGGCGAAAACTACCGCCCGTCCCGCAACCGAGTAGCTAAACGATCCGGCAAACCAGCCCGAATAATCCGCATCTGCGCAAGCCGCACATCGTAAGGAATGCGGTAAAACGTCACAGTACGCTGAACGTCGTCATAGATCGCAAACGCAGAGCGCCAGTCGCCATCACGCGGTTGTCCAACCGAACCGGGATTAATCAGATAGCGAACACCCTCACGCAGCTGAACCTCATACTCCTCGGCCTCATCATGCGTCCCATAGTCAGGAACGAGCTTGTACCAGTCATCGCCGTTTGTAGCGAAACCACCCTGAATATGCGTGTGCCCGAAGAAGTTGATCGCCGTCGTTACCTGCCGCAAGGGCTGCCACGCGTCGCGCAGAGAGACAATGTACTCATCCTCATCCAGCGGAGAGCCATGCGTGCAGCTCACCTGCGGTCCATCCGGCATAATCGGCCCAGTCGCCATGTGTCGAAGCCATGCAATGTGCTCGGCTGACAGCACGCATTGCGTCCACTTGGCCGCGCGGCTGGCAATGGGGTTGAAATCCTCCATGCCGTCAAGCCCGCTGCACACACGGTCATGGTTCCCGCGCACAAAGACGCTGCCGAGAGAGCGAGCGCGGTCGATCACCTCATTGGGATTGGCGCCATAACCAACAACGTCACCCAGATTCCAAACTACGTCGTGCGCCGGAGCAGCGGCGATGACCGCATTAAGAGCCTCAAGGTTGGCGTGAATATCGGAAAGGACAAGAGCGCGCATGGTTACAGAACCAACCTCTCACTCTAGTCCCAATGAGCCTGGATTCCAAGTGGTCAGCCCACGCACCCGCCTAGCTTCTCACCCAATGCCCGCTTGCGAACTCACGCAACTCGCCCGCGCCTGCCTCGAATGCAGACGACAGCGTCGCCAAAGGCTGTGATGTATCCGTCCGCAGCGTAGGAATAGCACCCAGCAGGCTCCGCGTATAAGCATGCTGCGGCGACTGAAAGATCGTCTTCCGCGAGCCTTCCTCCAGCAGCAGCCCATGCCGCATCACGGCCACGCGATCCGCCACCTGCGACACCACGGCAAGATCGTGCGAAATGAACAGCATCGCCAGCGAGTAGCGCTCCCGCAGCTCAGCCAGCAGGTCAAGAATCTGCGCCTGCACGGTCACATCGAGCGCCGTCGTCGGCTCATCGGCAATCAGCAGCCGAGGACGGTTCACAATCGCCATCGCGATGAGAATCCTCTGCCGTTGCCCACCCGAGAACTGATGCGGATAGTCGCCCATACGGCGCTCCGGCTCCGGCAGGGCAACCGCCTGCATCGCCTCGATCACCGCCTCGCGTATCTGACGCCGGCTCAGTTCGGGATGGTGCGCGCGCATCGCCTCGGCAATCTGCTTGCCAACCGGCATGACCGGATTCAGAGCCGTCATTGGCTCCTGAAAGATCATCGATATCTCGCGTCCCCGCACGCGCCGCATTGCCTCAGCGGGCAGCGAGAGCAAGTCCCGGCCATCGAAGCGAATTGAGCCAGTCACCTGAGCCGCAGAGTCAAGCAGCCGAAGAATCGCAAGCGCAGTCACCGACTTCCCCGAACCCGATTCGCCTACGAGACCGAGAACTTCTCCGGGCGTAAGGCTGAGGCTCAGCCCATCTACGGCTAGACGACCCTTGAAGGCAATGGAAAGCTGATCGAGTTCAAGCAGTAAGCCCACGAGAGAATCATAGCGCGATGGCCCTCAATGCAGGCT
>DATGAD010000283.1:0-16341 GCA_035313725.1 Alloacidobacterium sp.
GAGCTTCGCGGCCTTCAATTGCTCCACGATCGCATCGCGTTTCATCCGGGCATTTGTATAGGATTCGTCATCCAGTGCGTGGCCGACCTCGTGTGTAACGACTGCCGTGAACCAGTCACCTCCGCCGGCGTCGTCCTGGCGATTCATGGATTCGACGATAGTCCTGCCGTAGAGATCGATCGAATGGTTGTTCGGATCATAATGTGCCGGCTCACTATCACTTCCCAAGTCCGCCATGTGCTTGTTGAACGTCAAGCCGCGCACGCGCATAAGAATCTCGTCGGGCACGCGAGCCAGCGCTGCGAACAGATGCTTCTTCATCTCGTCGCTATCGAAGCCGATGCCAAGCTTAAATCCAAAGCTTTCGAAGCGCTTTTCCTGCGATGCAAGATCGGTATTTTGCCAATCTGCGGGCGGCCTATCCGATACCTGCTCGATGATGAGCTCGCTCTTGGAACTCTTCTGATGCTGGGCCAAAGTGAATCGGTATACGCCGTTCACACCGCCGTATGGCTTCAGGTTCATCGGGAGGTTCGTTACAGTGTTGTAGGTGAATCCCTTCTGATTGAATATCCTGGCGGCGACATTCTGTAATCCGCGTTGGATCCTCTCAGCAATCTCAGGACTGAAAGTAACTGTGTCAGCCGGAGCCGAATCTGCCCCCTGATCGGTCATCAGCACTTTGATCTCATCAGGTGGTATCACCGCTATCAACTCGCTCCTGAGCACGCGAACATTCTGACGCTCGGATGCGCTGGTACTGGATTCAAGTGTGGATGGTGCACGCTGAACAACACCGGCCAGACGTGAGGCTAGTGTCCGTTGTTGAACTACATGGGTCAACTCGTGCGCCAGAAGTCGATTCCCTGCCTCCGTAGCAGGAGCGAACTCTCCCCGACCAAATACGATGTTCTGACCCACGGTGAACGCCCGTGCCCCAACTGTTCGGGCCGCATCCGCAGCCTCGCTGTAAGCGTGCACACGCACCATACTGAAATCATGGCCAAAGCGCGGTTCCATAAAGCCGCGCGTTGCAGAGTCGAGCGGTTGGCCGGGTGATTGTAAGGTTTGGTGGATTTTCGGTGGCGCCGCAGTTTGTCCGGCATCAGCGCTTTGCAAGCGCATCATTTGCAGGAAACCTCGTTGATGGCTTGACGGCTCCGGTTTGGAGACCGAACGTACCTCATTCCGGGCTTGTGCGCCTTGTGGCTTTGGTTCAGGCATACCCATTACTTCATCGGAAATGCACTCTGCCTCCTTCTCGTATTCATCCTTCGCGTTGCCGAGAGCCAAATTCGTCTGGGCCATCTGTGCTGCGGGAGCAACGATTGGAATTTGCCCAAAATCTTTAAGGACATGAAGCGAAGCCTTATCAATCGACATGCCTGAAGATTTCTCAGCGTCACTGCGAAAGATCCTCTGCACAGCGACGTTCTGAGTTTTATTAGGCCATGATTGAAGGACACAACTCTGGTGCTTGATTGCCATCGTAGAGGCGCCTCAGTAGAGATATCGAAAACGACGGGCAAAAGACGACACAACGGATAAACGAAACGGATACTGAATTTGAATCACCACTACATTTATTCCGGAATAAATATTTTTGCTAAATAGGCACTGAACAATGTGTACACTTAGATCGCCACGGAGCACGTCCGCTGTTCCGACCGATATTGATTTTCGGGCCCTCGATCAGTCTTCAGTGTAAGCACGATCAACTTTTAATTAAGGATCACGCAATGAGCGTCAGTCTTATTGGCTGGGGAAGATTTTTCGACGACGAGGGCAATCGCATCACAGTGCCCGCACCGCCCACCGATCCCGGCAAGCCGTGGTTGTGGGACTTTCTGGCATCGCAGGCCCGTGAGTTGGCAGAGATCGGCTTCGACCGCATCCAGCTTCCACCCTCTTCCAAAGCCCAGGGAGGAGCAGGCGCAGGCTGCGACGGATACGGCGTCTACCATCCCCGAGACATCGGCAACCTCGACCAGCAAGGCAGCATACCCACTCGATACGGTAGCGCCGAGCAGTTGCGGCGGTTGGTAGCCGCGGCTCATCAAAATGGACTTGAAGTCGATCTCGATATCGTTCTGCACCAACTCATCGGTGGTCAAAACAGAACGTATCGCTACAAAGCCTGGGATGGCTCCCTGACCGGACGCGGACCGATGGACCCCGGATGCTTCCGCTCCGCGAAGATCCGCGATGACGTCCCCGTTCCAGCCGACGACTTTGCCTTTGGCGACGAGAAGCTGTATCAGAGATGCAACCCTCCCGGTTACACCATCAAAGATGCTCTCGACTACGGCGAGTGGCTCTTTCATACAACCGGTGCCGACGGCTCGCGTTTTGACGATACAAAAGGGGCGTGGCCGCCATTCGTGGCTCAATTCATGAACCACGCAGCCATGGGTGGAAAGCAGTTCTACTCGGAATATTTCGACGGCAATCCCGCGAATCTCAATTGGTGGGCCACAAGCAATCCCATGAACAGCCGCTCCGGTGTCGAAGACTTCACCGTGCATTTTGCCATCGCAAATGCATGCAACAACTTCGACGCAACATCTCTGACAGGCGGCGGCTATTTCTCCTGGCGGCCTGACCTGGCCTGCGGATTCGTCGACAACCCAGACACCGACACCAGTTCCGGTGAAGGAGTGATCTCGTGCAAGCTGCTGGGCTATGCCTATCTCCTCACCATTCCCTGTCGCATGGTACTCGTGTACGGCAAGGACTACTACAGCCCGCAGGTCTGGCCCGGCGCGTACGGTCTCAAGCGCTGGATTGACAACCTGGTGTACATCAATCGCACTTTCGCTTATGGCGGCTGCACCACGCGATGGGCGGATGACAAGGTAATCGTTCTTGAGCGCGACGGCAACGGCGGTGCCGTTGGCAACAGCCCCGGACTCCTCACTTGCCTTAACTTCGACACATGGAACCGCCGCACGATCACGTGCGCCACTTCTTTTGGAGCCAACACCCATCTGCATGACTACACCGGCCATCATCCCGACATCTGGACGGACTCGAACGGCAACGCTACCTTCACCATTCCGTCGAACGCCTTTGCGAATGGCCAGAGCTATCTGTGCTTCTCGCAGGCAAACAGCGACAAGCCGATAAAAATCAAGCCACAGAAGAACACCCAGACCTTCTACGGCGCTGCCGATCTCGATATCCCACCGGTATCAGCCGCCAAAGACGCCGTTGCAGGGCGCATCTATGCCCGCGCGAACAGTAAAGTTTCATTTTCGACCAAAGATCCCGTCACGCCCCTTTTAATGAATGGGCATGGACCGGTAAAAAACAATCAGATCGAAGAGGATGGCTGGTACACCGTCACAGTCCAGACCGAGTCCGAAAAAGCTATCCCATTTGCGCTCGATGTAACGTATGAAGCGCCGGCCTTGCTTTGAAAGACTTTTTCCAGGCTATTCAATACCTGAATTTATGAGTTGAGGGGAAGTTATGAAGAAAGCTAAGTACGCTGCAGCACTTTGTCTTCTCTCCGTTCCGCTTCTTGCGCAAAGCGGAGTCATGTCACCGGTACTGACACGCGGCTACGACAACTCCCGCACCGGAGCGAATACAAAAGAGACCGTCCTCACGCAGGCGAATGTGGCCCAGCGCGGTATCAAGCGACTAACCAGCCTCACGATGGATGGAGACGCGCGCGGCGTCGAAGCGCAGCCACTGATCCTGCCGAGCGTCAAAATGGCTGATGGCAAGGTGCGCGACGTCCTTGTTCTGTGCTCCATGAGCAACAGTGTCCGCGCCTTCGATGCCAACACCTTTGACGTCCTGTGGACGATCTCACTCGGCACGCCAATCAAAGGCAGCGCTGCAATCGACATGCACACCATCAACGATCACTGGGGCATTCTCTCCACCGGCGTCATCGATCCGCAGACACAAATCTTATATGTAGTCGCATGGATTTCTTCCGACGCAACTCCGCAAAATGGCGTTCACTCGGTCTTTTCGATCAACTTGAAAGACGGTTCCTTCGCGAAACCGGCAGTCTCATTGAAAAACGTCACCTACACAACGCCATCAGGCTCGCTTCAAAAATATGGGGCTTCCATGCGCAAGCAGAGATCGTCCCTGGCGCTTGCGACAGTCGGAGGGCGGAAAACGATATTCTTTGCCAGCGGCACAGTTCTTGAAACCGTGAATGGCGCCGCCGGCTGGATCTTCGCATACGACGTCGCTACCAATACCGTCCCTGCCGCGATGGCAATGAGCGCTGGATACGGCGCCGGCATATGGATGGCGGGCTCTGGCCTGTGCCTCGACAAAGACGGCTTCATTTACGGAGTGACAGGCAACGGATCATTCGATGGGAAAAATGATTGGGGTGAGACGGTCTTCAAAGCGCAATACAATTACGCCAACAAAACCCTCGCGGTAGTCGACTGGTGGACTCCTTACACCGACAATGGCCGCATCGGGAAAGATCCCACCCAATCATTCACGCCAAATATTCAGGCAGCCGACCAGGCTAAGCTGGCAGGAGTTTCCGCGCCAAGCGAAGAAGCAAGAGCCGGAGACACGCAAACGACCGAGGCGCCACGGCCCGTCAACTCGATGGCCGAGCGCGATCTTACCCAAGCTCGCGTCGTAGGCCCGCTCATGTACATAAAACCTCGCGACGTCAATAAAGGCGCATACAGTGACGAGGACCTCGGTTCAGCTGGCGTCTCGCTGATACCGGAATACGGCGCAGTGCTCTCTGCTGGCAAAGACGGAATTGTTTATGAGGTAAATCAGCGCAACATGGGCAAGACGGTCCCAGCCGACTTTGCGAATGCGGCGACAAATTATGCGAAACTCCTGCAGCCGCCGTACTGGTATACGTATTATCCCGGCCCCGTCGACGCAGCACCTCAAGACTCCTCTACGCTCGACTTTCTTTTTCAAGGTAAGACTCGCCACATGCACTCAACGTCAGTGCAATACACGAGCCCGGTTCATGGCAAAATGTTGTTCTGCTGGGGAGAAAACTCGAACCTTCGAGCGTGGGGTATGGCTTCCAGCGGAAAACTGACGTATCTGGCGCAATCCGCCGAAGTCGCATCCGTAAACAACACAAACTCTCCCGGCGGAATGGCCGGCGGTTTTATGTCACTGTCCAGCAACGGGAACAAGGCAGGAACAGCTGTGCTGTGGGCCTTGATACCGTATGGCGATGCTAACTCGACGGTCACCAACGGGCGCTTCATCGCGTACGACCCCGACAATTTTGTAACGAACAACGACGGCAGCAAGAGCCTGCGAGTTCTCTGGGACAGCGAGAAGTTTGCGATTCCGTTCGTCTACAACAAATTCAATGTTCCAGTAGTAAGCGGCGGCAAGATCTTCGTTCCTACATATGACGGCAAAGTTGACGTCTATGGGCTTTCCTGAGGCTTCTGCAACTACGCTCGAGTAACGTGAATCCCTCGTTTCTCGTAGATGCGAGTCAAGGCAGCAGGCGCTGATCGCTCTGTGATGATGCCACTGATCTCACTCAGTGGCACAACTGCATAGGGTGAGGCTGCATTGAGCTTTTCTGACGACGCCAGAACAATTGTTTCCGCCGCAGCATGGCATAGCGCACGCTTTACTGCAGCTTCCTCGAAATCACCTGTGGTGAGCCCCGTCTTGGGGTGCACGCCTGTCACTCCCATGAAGTAGACGTCGCCATGTACGTGGGCAATAGCCTCAATAGCTGCGGCGCCCACAGCCACAACAGAGTGCTTAAACAGGCGACCGCCAATAAGAATTACTTCTACATCCGGATGATTGACCATCTCCAACGCAATCGTAGGACTGTGGGTGACAATCGTAGCCTTCAAATCCAGAGGCAGGTGACGAGCTACCTGCCGAGCAGTTGTGCCTCCATCAAGAATAACCACCTGCCCGCGTTGGACCATGCGGGCCGCCGCGCGGCCAATGGCAATCTTGCCTTCGGGGGCGAGCAGTTCGCGCCCGGCGAAGTCCGCAATGGCCGGGGATGCCGGCAGAGCGCCTCCATGCACGCGTTGCAGAAGACCTTCTTGCGCTAATTCGCGAAGGTCCCGGCGAATTGTGTCTTCCGACACACCCATCGCCTCGCTTACTTCCTTAGCGACCACCTGCCCATTCTGCTTAAGTAGCGACAGGATCTGCTGTTTTCTGTGACTCGTTAGCATATCAAGCCTTCACGATAATACTTGACATTGCACGAATATGCACGGACAATCGGAATCACGATAATGCATGAATATGCACGATCATGCCGATATTGGTTCGGCAAACTCTAATGAACAAAAGGAGTCTTTTCTTATGTCTACTACTCAGTCCCTGATGATTTTGATTGCAGGCCCCTACCGATCTGGTACCGGAGACGACCCAGAATTGATGGCCCGGAATCTGCGCACTCTTGAGTCGATTGCGCTGCCGCTTTATCGTGCCGGGCACATTCCGCTGATTGGTGAATGGATCGCGCTCCCCTTGCTGCGAGAAGCGGGCTCGAAGCAGCCTGGCGACGCAATTTACGAGGAGATTCTCTACCCTGTCGCCAATCGGCTGCTCAAACGGTGTGACGCGGTATTGAGAATTCCGGGTGCATCGAAAGGAGCGGACGAAGATGTTCGTCTGGCAAAGGCACAAGGACTTCCGGTTTTCGGAAGTCTCACTGAAGTTCCCGGATGTGAAACCAGTGAGGAGCTTGCTGGAAGCTGATTCAGTTTCAAGCGGGAGTTACTCCGGGAAGTTTTCGTAGAACGACCAGTCTTCATCGTTAAGGAAGCGGCGAATCTCTTCGCTGGATAGCGGATGCCATCCGATCGTTTCGGTTCGCTTGGGGCTTGTATTGTGCGAATGTACGGTTCCCACATGAAAGGTGTGGTCTGGGTGAGCACGCACATTTACGTTTTGCAGGTTCCAGACAAATGTCGTGTCCGCGCCTTCATTCATGTTCGGAAAGCGATGCCGTTCCCAGAACCGCCGGTAGTAACAGAACGTCGAGCCCAGCACCCATGGCTTGCCTCCGGGGTATCGATACTCCCACGCGCGCTGCATGCGGGGATCGTAGAACATCACGCGAGAGAGCCCGCAAAGCGTGTCCATTGCCGTGTCCGTCGACTGCTCCTGCAACTCCCACACCTGATATGAAATGCGCCGCGGCGAGGACCAATCATCATCGTCCCAATGGACGATGATTTCGCCCTGGGCCATCTCACACGCCATATTGTGCTTTGCTCCCATCGAGAGCTTTTGGGGCAGGCGCAGATAGCGTATGCGTTCGTCCGGCGGAATCAAATCAGCAACACTGTCAACTCCGTCATCCAGAATAATGAGTTCGCGGTTGGGATAATCCTGGCGTAGGAAATAACGGATAGCCTGAGGAACAAGCGCACGCCTGTTGGCTGTCGGCATGATGCACGAGGCTAGCGGCGAGGGCCCATCCCACTGTCTCGCAATAGCCGGCATATCCGATGGTATCGTTTTCTCTTCCCCGGCCTCGGCCTTTCTCATAAGGCCGCCATCAGCAACACCAGCCGAAGTATCGGATAACTTGCGAACAACGATCATGCTCTTTACGCAGTAGATCAATTCAAATTGCGGGAGAGCTGCTATCTCGTCTACAAACTTTCTTACGCCGGGATAGTAGTCAGCGTAGTCATGGAATGCAATATAACCTCCGGCAACGACCCAGCGTTCAAAATGATGGAAGTCTCGTGAAACATTGCCATAGTCGTGAAGACCGTCGATGAAGAGAAATGCGATTGGCTTTTCCCAATTCACCTCATAAGAGCGCTTCACTATTGGTTCAACAACAGACGTTAGACCATTCGCCGCGATGTTCCGGCGAAAAATTCCGAACGTCGAGCCCAGCGACGTGGTCCACGACCCGGCAGCGCCGATTAGACCGTCATGACTATCAATTGCATACACCTTAGTCTGTGCGCCCAGCGACTGAACCACACTTCCCAGCACTACCGTAGAGCGCCCACAGAAACTTCCGATTTCCACTACGGCAGATTCTTCCGGAAGCGATGAAAGCGCACGGTTGCACATTGCCAGAAGCAGGTCTGCCTCCTCCTCATCCAACCAGCCCTCAATCCCCTTCATCCTGTTCAGAATTGGGATCGACAAAACAACGCCTGACCCTTGACGTGGTTTAGCGGCGCATGTCGCGAGTCTCCCACTCGGAGAAACAGAATCTTGGTAGTAACCGAGACGTTCACGGATGCGTTTGCGCAGAGGATCATTAAATTTTCGCGGAACGGGATGGATCCAGAAAACGTCCTCGCGGCTCAAAGCCTCGTCAACCTGAGCCGACGTGTAATTCATTTTGTATTGAACATAGTCGTAGGCACAGGGATTGTTCTCAATTTCATAGTCGAGTAAAGCTACAAGCGTGGGCAGTATCAATTCCTCTGTTGCCCAGATTTGAGACCGCGACATAATGGAGCGCAGTTCCCAGTCGGTTGCAAAGAGCCTTGTAAGATTGCGCGCCGCCTCTTCGGTAAACACCGTGGAAGGCCAGAAGGACCAATGCACGAACTTTTGCTCTCCCTGAGGAAATCGCCGCAAATACGGCCGCCACATTTCTATTTCGTTGAAGGCCGTCTGAGCTGGTCCATGGGATGTGGTATGGTGTTGAACTTGAGCAGTACTCGCGAGCAAGCCAAGCCGATTGCGCCCACGAACATGCTCAGCAAGATATTCAGAATAACCGGCGCGCGTTGCCAGCTGATCTGAATCCACGATCGTAATCGTGTCGAACGGCAGTTGCTTCAGCGCAAACTGCATGCAGTCAAGCGCAAAGTCATGCAGGCGTCCCCACTCCATCGGCTTGGGAGATGGATGCACGATCGATCCGTATGCTTCAAACGGAAATCCAGTGTTGAGCAAATCCAGCGACCGGCCTCCGTTGTAGAGCAGGATGACAGAATCTGGATCGAGGAAGTGCAGATTGCGAACCAGATCAACAACGCATTCCTGACTGTCATGCACCAGGCACGCGAAGACATTGCGTATCGAAGCCATTTCAATCCTTCGCCAGATACAAGTCAGACGTAAGAGCGGAGCCGGTCATAGAACATGACTCAGGAGCTGCATTTGCCAAAAGCAACGCCACAGCCTGACCAATCGGTTGACCAGTCATCTGTTGGTAGTATGTGAAAGCCGGCGACGGATTCACCTCGAAGCAAAACCATTCGTCCTGCGGCGTGCAACGCAAGTCAATGCCTGCGAGAGGCAGGTTCATTGCCGCGGCCAGCTTCCTACATTTTTCTTCAAGATCGGGCGTTAAGGAGCAGCCTCGAATCTCCGGCGTCTCATTCGCCGGATAACGATAGTCATCGGCACTGCAACATACCACACAGGCAAAGACTTTATCATCCACTACATGAACGCGATAATCGACGCCGTAGATGTATTGCTGGAACTGTGTGGGGCATGATGAAAGGTCGGAGAAGCGCTCTGTATGCTCCGCACGCAGCCGGGACACACGACTGCGCGTGCCGCTGACCGATTTATAGACGACCTCGCCGTGATCTTTCCAGAAAGCCTTCGCTTCATCGGCATCAGTAGTGATGAGCGTCTCAGGAACGCTCCAGCCGAGGCTGCGAATACGCTCAAGCTGATACGGTTTTGAACCGTTGACCGCTGAAGCTGAAAAGCGGTTCACCACCAGCGCTGAAGTAAGCTCCGACCAGGAGGCCAGGATGTCATCGAAATGTATGGCATGCTGCCATGCAGCGCTTTCAGGCCCAGCAGCTGCAATCTCAGGCAAGCGCACCGATTCATAAGGGCGCACGTACGCCGCGCTCACTTCCGCAAGATTAATGCTTTCGCCGCCCATGCGAATGCAGCCCGCAACTGTTTCGCCGATGACGATTTCAACTTCTGTCTCCAGCAAGCGGCGTTGATCTACAAACGTTGTGGGAACACCCAGCAATTCCAGTTGACCGCGCACTTCCGCAAGCGGAGAATCTGCCTCGAGCCCCCAAAGCAGTACTAGCACGCCGATCGCCCATGCAGACAACGCAAGACAGCATCGGCGATCATCGGCGACGCCAGGTTGGGCCACGGACTGGCGCTCACGAATACACTATCTGCGGCAGCACCACTAAAATGCACAGTCAGGAGGCCAGTCCCGGCAGCTTTTGCCAGCATTCGGGCATTTTCGATGAGCGGTGGAGCGGCCTCACCAAAGCATTGGTCCCCAACCACAATCACTTCGCAGGTGGTTTGGTCTTCTGCATCGTTTTTCCTGTTCGCAGCGTTCCTCCGAACTGCAGCGACAGGAATTCCTAGTCGGTTGGCGAGATGGACCCATCCTTCTCGCCTCCAGCCGGGGCCGCCCAGAGAGTCCGGAGTAGGTCGGTTCAACACTGGACATGCGAGACTGGAAAGCCATGCCAGAAGAAACGCAGTCATCTCCGAAGCGACATACTGGCGGTCCAACGGCACGATGTGGTTCAGTTCCTGCTCATGCACACATGGCATACGAGTCAGCACGCCGTCTATGTTTTGGTTAGTGACTTTGCGACCGCCGATACATGCACTTGATTTAGCGGGCGAACACAGATCCAGACTCCATCCGCTCATCGATAGATCAGCCGCCGAGACGACGACGGCCCCGTGAGGTTGCCAGCGGTTCGCAAGCCATGCTGCAGTTTCGTCCTGTCGTGTTGCAAGAATCATCAGCATGACTCTGCCTATTGAATGGGCCTGTCGCCCAGCCTTTCCGCCATGATTCCTTTCTCCGCACTCGGCGGTTTCTCCGGCGCTTTCTGAGAGATCGAAGCTTGATCCGCAATCACCTGGCTTCCGGCCATCTCCAGATTTTGCTGATCGTCTTTGACCGGTGGGCTGAGGACTGCTTCTCCCACAAGAGGCCTCTCTTCCAACCGAATAAACGCCGCACCCTTTGCACTAGAGATGGAGTCCTCGACTGAAGAGGCACGAACTGTTGTTGCAGAAGCGCTGCCGGAAAGCACCCTGTCGGACAGCTTGACCTTCGGCAGTGTTTCTATTGATATTGACTTCTCAGCGATTTTATCGGCGTGTACTTTCTCGAATTCTTTTCCTTTTCTCTGTACCACAGTAAAGAGGGCGGAAAGCGTAACTCCGGCAGTTGCAGAAATAGTAGCGCTTCCTGCTGCGGAGCCGCTAACTGTGAATGTCGCCGTAGTACCGCCGGCAGGCACCGTAATGCTGCCGCTTGAGAGTTGCGCAACATTTGGATTGCTGGTAGCGAGACTGACGACCAGGCCACTCTGGGGCGCCGGTCCGCTGATAGTAACGGTACCGGTTGAAGCACCGCCGACAAACACAGAACCCGGATTGAGCACAAGTTGTCCGGTCAAGACAGGCACTGGCTGAACGATGAGCGACAGCGCAACTGTTTGTCCCCCGAAAGAGGCGGATATGGTCGTGGAACCGACTGCTGCTCCCGTCGCAGTCACAGTCGCCGTAGTAGCACCGGCCTGCACTGGGACAGTCACCGTGAATGTCGGTGGCGAACCGACAACCTCACCAGTGATGGACACATTGGCGCTGTCAAGAGTCAATGTAATCGTGCTGTTGGCCGGAGCTTGTGAACTCAGCGTCATGGTAATCGTGGTTGTATCGCCAATATTGATGGGCCCTGGCGGATTGGCTTGAATAGCCGTGATAAACGATGGCGCCGCCACAATCCAGAACCACATGTCGAAATTGCCACCGCGTCGCCGGTCGCCGCTGGGCAGACGCAAAGAGATATTGCTATTACCACCTTGTGGCGGCTGGCCAAACGCCTCGCCATCAAGAAATAAATTTGGATCGTCCTGAGACCAGATGAAGTCGCCTTTGACTACTAAACGCATCAGTAGACCGCGCTCATTCAGAGCCGCTGAAAGCAGTTGTGTCAGCAAGGTCTGCGCCTGCGATCCGGCTGTCCAGGAGATCACACTGTCCTTACAGCTGACACTTCCCCCAAGAACAACGGGAAAATATGCGCCCGAGCCCGATGAGTCTCCAGAAACAATGGGATACTCCACTGTGACAAAGCAAGTAGGCCGCGCAACACTAGCAGGATCCACATTCGCATCGCACTGCACATTGATTCCCGCAAAGGAATTCACCTGCACGTTGCTGTCGTTGAACAACTGCGTTACGTTGTTCTGAAAATCAACCGTCGATAATCCAACGACATGGAATCCCTGATCGATCGGCGGAAAGTTGATGAGCGCCGGAAACATCGGCAGGCAGCTCGTCACATTCATCGAAACGGAACCACTGGGCGCAGGAGGACTCGTTAGAGGTGGAGGACCCCAGTTCACCAGCGCAAGCGGCGTTCGGGAACGGTTGATGCCTGCAGGCGGCGCATCGAGCAGCGGCTGTATGGAGCCATCAGCACTGCGTGCAGTGAACTGCCAGTAATCGCCCGCACGCAGATCGCTGCCTCCAAACTGAATGTGTACACCGTCACCGAGGTTCATTCCCGGAGTACCGGCATCACCGTAGACAGAGGCAGCATCACCGATGCCGTCCCATCGCCGCAAAACCATGTGCCGATCCACTGTCGGAGACGGCGGGCTGCTAACTGCGCCCGGCAGCTGGAAGCTGGCAGGAATCGGGTCGGTCAGCACAGCCGTAAACGTATCCGGGTCAGGGTCCTGTGCCAGCGTCGTAAGATGCCCGCTCGCAGGGCCGAGTTCACTGGCGTCATCCGTGATCTCAATCAGATCTCCGGCACGCAGCGTTGTAGCTACATCTCGACCCAGTCCCGACAGCGTCAGCGTTACCCCGTCTGACTGAACACTTGTAACATTCACCGCAAAGGCAGCGTTGTCGCGCGACCATTTAAAGTGGGCAACTCCCCCTGTTACGCTGGCGCTGTTCGCTGTGGTGTAAGCATTTTTAAGGCCTTGGGCAAGAGTCAAAGTCAGGCCATCAGAAGAGACACCAGCAATCGCGAGAGGCACTCTTTCCGATACCCCTGAATTGTCGGATACCGTAACATAGCCGGCGCGCTGGGCGGCATCTGCCTGCGCACTGGTAAGCGCTGTAGATACGGTTAGACTAGTTGCGCCTGCTGAGACAGACGAACCCAGCGTCGAAGTAAATGCCGCACCAAGATTGTTCCCCGGCACATCACCGCCATCGTGAACCTGCACACGATACAGGTGGTTTTCGCGCCCAGTGAAAGTGGTGGCATCTGGCAATTGGCAAAGGCTTTGCTGCTGGACATTCGTCGGCTGAAGCGTCGTCAGTGTTCCACTCCCCGACTTGGGCACAAATTGAGCGCCTTGTGCACACGTGAGCGTTCCCACATCCGCCGGAAGAAGCCGGACTTTTACCTGAACAATGTTCTTCAGCCGAGCCGATGTGTCTGGACCGCCGAGAGCAATCTCGCGAATCGAATCGTCCTCCAGATACGTGATCAGCCTCTGCCAGACTTCCAGATAGACCAGCGCGTTCAGTGTTGAACCGTCTGTAGGTATCGGAATGCGTGGAGGATCGAGAAGATCGGGCTGGCTCAGATATGTAGTATCCGCATCAAGTTGGCACAGAATGCCATTCACATAGCAGTGTCCAGCGGAGATCCCGAAATCGTCGAGAGCATTGGAATTCTTACTCGCAGTAAGCTGGAAGCTCGACCCCGGAGCCGGCACGCCACTTGGCCCGACAACGTCCTGCAATTCCTGTTGCAGGAGTGCCAGGCGCTCCATCACCTCTTCATTCCAGTCCGAGTCAAGCCATACGCGGCCCTGTTGATGCAGGACCCCGGAGTAATGCTTTCGGGGCTCGAAGGTAAACCTTGAAAAATCGCCCTTCATAAAATCTTCTCCTAACTTTCGGCGACAAGAACCGGAGACAAGCCAACCGGCATAAACTCTTGCAGCTTGATTTTCAAATTCCTTAACCGGATCGTGTTCTGGGTACCGGCAAACACTCCGATTTCACCCTGGTCCTCTCCGGCCGTAAGAATCACGTTCGGGCATGCAGCCGCCAGTTGCGCATAGTCCGGACGTCCGAAGCGCCGTGAATTAAATAAAGGAGCCACACACCGTAGTGCTCCACCGCAGGCCGCGGCCTGTGTCTCATCTGGCACGCAGCGATAGCGCCGTGGCAAAGTCGAACCGGTTTCAAAACGAGTGAAACGCATACAGCCGGATTGCTGATCGTTCACAATTGCGATGTCGTTGAGCAAACTTTCACTCGCAATAAGAACATCGCAAAGAATGGAACCGAAGACCGTAACCCGTTCCAACTGAACCGAGCGCGCAGCCGCAGAAAGTAACGGAGCTGCGCCGGCGATGGCTACTCCTCCCTGCTGATCCACAATCGAGTCAGCCAACGTAAGCTGGCCGACGCCTTGCCCCACCCAGATGCCCCCGGTTATGCAGCGAGACAATTGATATCCGGCATTACTATTCAGATCTGCGTCATTGGTCACAATCGAGGGAGTAGTGCCACCAGCAGGGTCAAGGGTGCACGCTGAAAGCTCAAATTGCGTGATCGCGTCGTTTATCACGAGCGGACCACCGCTGATGAGCAATCCGTCAAGAGTCAGCAGCGACATCGGCGAGTTGACGATTAAGCTCGCAGTGCTTGCGGTGCCCGCCGATTGATACGAAGTCAGACACGGCCGTTGCCCAATTGCCGCGCGGACGGTCAGGTTTTTCACGGAAGCAGGCGGCGCGATGCTCGCAGGCGAGTCATATGTAGCGCTGTCGACAATTTCAATTACGTCTCCATCCTGCGCAGCAGCAACTGCATCCGCGACACTCGCATGCACTGGAGCACCAGTCAGACTATCGGCTACGGCGCTCTCCGTGTCCCCAGAGCGGGACACAAAACGAGTCGCGGCGCCTGTAGGATTTTGTCGCTGATTGGAATTCAGCGCGCCTACAAAATCGGTGAAGGCTTCGACAAAATCAACGCTGAGCGTACTGCGGTCCCGCCCCAGACTTTGCGGCGGCGAAGTGACCGCCACCAGGGGGTCTCCCGGGGGAAGTGCGAAGCGGCCTAGTTCCGGATCGATTCCGAGTTCTCCCACTGCCAGCAACGAAGCTCGTTCGCTGCGGCACAGGTTGATCGCGACTGGCATGCGCTGCTGTAAAGGCCAGCGGTCAGGAATCGGTAACACTTGGCCCTGCGCCGCGCGCGCCACAACCAGACCGTTGAGAGATTGCTGCTGCAACACCGATTCCTGCACAACCGGATCAGTAGGAGCAAAGTAGGTGCTGCCATCATCGGCAACCAGCAAAGTCGTCGCCTGCGATGTTTCGGGCAGATACACCAGAAGACTTTGCCCGCTGCGATTGACCACAACGAGCTCAGCCGGCGGACTAGCCTGTCCGGAAAGCGGCCTGATCAGAATGCTTAGAAGCCCCTGCTCTGGAATCGCTCCACTGACAGAATCCTTACTGGGAGCAAAGCTGTACGCTGGCCACGGATTGGGCGCTAGCAGATCTGGATCGACACTCGGCAATTGATCGGTTGTGGCAATGCCTCCCAGAGCTTGGAAGGTCGAAGGGCCAGTGAACAAGGCGGCCTCAACCAGAACGCCTGTCGTCCCGAACCGCGTAGGATCGGTCAGAACCATAGCCCCTTGTCTGCGGTTGAGCTTCGTGAAAATCGTTGCTGGTGCAGTGCTCGGATCCGATGAGCGCGGAGGATAAACCTGACCCTCGGAAGAACTGGCCAGCGACGCCGTCGTGAGGTTCGAAGACGTGTAAGTGCTTCCATCGTCCGCGACAAAATAGGTGAGCACATCGCCCGGTGAGACCAGCGCGGGAGGCAGATACACATACAAACCATCGGTTGAACGGACGGCGCTTGTACTGGCCGTCCGCACAGCAATAACCGCTCCAGGAAAACGGCCCGTGGGAGATACAGGCAGCACAGGTCCCGGCCAACCCGTGCCATTCCGCCCCGTCTGAACTGTAAGAACAAGCTGTCCCGCGCCCGATCCTGCCGTTCCTGCCGCGAAGGCTGGGTTGTTTCCCGACGCCGCAAACAATGTGCTCAGAAAACCAAGATCAGTCGAAGTCTCTCCGCTCTTCCAGACAGCAGTGATCAGGAAATGTGTGCTCCCTAACTGAAAAGAACGGGGTTCAAGCAGCCGCATCTCCGCCAGAGTGACTGCGGATGCTCCACTGAAACTGAAGGCATTCCCACTGGAAGTTTCGCGCACAGAGGCCGGCCCTTCAGTAGCCAACAAGATACCGAACTGACGCACTCCGATGTCCGATTCAGCCCCGAAGCTCGCCCAGGGATCAGCGGCAAACGCTGCGCGCGTAATCGGTGCGGCGCTGTCTGTGTCGAACAACGGCGTGTCTCGAAACAGCGGATTGAAAGTAAAACAAGATG
>DATGAD010000284.1:0-4884 GCA_035313725.1 Alloacidobacterium sp.
AATCCTCTGTCGCCCTCATCAACGACTTCGACAGCCGCTGGGCCATCAACTTCCAGCGCCATAATTACAGCTTCGATCCCGTCGCTGAGATGGTCGCGTTCTACAAACCGCTGCGCAATCAAGCGCAGGGGGTCGACGTCATCTCAGCGCATGCTCCCGTCGGCAAGTACAAACTGGTCGTTGCCCCCGGCCTGAATGTGCTGTCCAAAGAGACCGCTGACCACCTGCTCGACTACGTAAAACAGGGTGGCAATCTCGTGCTCGGTCCGCGGTCTGGAATGAAAGACGAGTACAACGCGCTCAACGTAGAACGCCAGCCAGGTCCACTCGTCGATGCGCTCGGTGGCCGCGTTGACCAATTCTATGCTCTTGAGGACAAGGTTCCTGTGAGCGGCGATCTCGGCTCCGGCACGGCTTCGCTGTGGGCAGAACAGCTAAGCACAAAATCACCGGACACACAGGTGCTGCTGCGTTACGGCGCAAGCAACGGATGGCTAGACAATCAACCTGCTGCGATCACGCGCAAGGTTGGCAAAGGCAGTATCACCTATATCGGCGCATGGCTGGACGATGACCTTTTGGCAAAGGTCACGGCATCGCTCCTGCAGCAAAGCGGAGTGCAACCTGTAGTTCCGAACACGCCTGACGGAGTAGAAGTCTGTCTCCGTACGGGCCCGAATAAGTCGGCGCTCATCCTCATCAACCACAACACGACCGACGCACACATTGACCTTCCGCACGCGATGAACGATGTGCTCGACAGAACATCGCGCACATCCGTAGACCTCCCTGGATACGGCGTAGCGGTACTTGAAGGTAAATAAACGATGAGCGGAAATGTCCGGAATAGAGTGCTGCGCTTCTTTCCAAGATCGAGATCGCTTTGTTAGCCTTTGTCTTCGGCTTTTTTCCTGGAGGCAATACGTTGCGCAACAAGGCGGTTTCGTTTGCAATACCATGGTTCTTGGTTTATCTTTCGTCGCGATCGCATCACATGCTCAGGCCCCGGTTCCGGACAGTCCTGCCATTGAGCAGCGCGTGGATGCAATGCTCAA
Organism: Alloacidobacterium sp.; assembly: GCA_035313725.1. Lineage (GTDB taxonomy): Bacteria > Acidobacteriota > Terriglobia > Terriglobales > Acidobacteriaceae > Alloacidobacterium. The sequence continues at coordinate 1,056 of DATGAD010000284.1, forward strand.
AAAGCTCACGCTGGAGCAGAAGCTGGAACTCATCTGTCTACGTCGGCGACTCCTCCGCTGACACACCGCTCACCACCAACTTCACCGTCTCTCAATAAGAATAGAAACCCGGGTGGTCCTATCCTTTCGTACAATCCGCCTGCTAAATAAAAGGGAAAACCGGTGACGAAAATTGTCTCCGGAACTATCGATCTTCTTCGAACAATCGTTACAAAGAATAAAATGAGGACCAGTGGGAAAGATTCAGCAATTTTGCTGTTTATTTGTCCTGCTGATTTCGCAAAAGTTGCTCAGCGGCCTGCAGATCTTCTTCTGTATCTACGCCGATGGTGTCGAAAGGAGTTGACGTCACATAGACATCGATACCGTTCTCCAGAAAGCGTAATTGCTCCAGACGCTCGATCGCTTCAAGCCTGCTGGGCGGTAGGTTGGGCAAACGATCCAGTGCAGATTTGCGATAGGCATAGATCCCAAGATGCTTCTGATACGGGATGTCTCCTACACCATCCCGATCAAAAGGAATCGTCGCACGAGAAAAGTACAAAGCCCGCCCGTCTGAGGCAGTCACTACCTTTACCGCATTCGGATTATGAATAAGTTCAGGAGTGCATGGAGTCGAAAGCGTAGCCACTTCAACTTCAGGTCTAGCCATCGGTTCGAGCAACGCATCCAAGTGCTCCGGCCGAAGCATCGGTTCGTCGCCCTGAATGTTCACATACACGTCTGCCGCAATGGACTGCGCGACGGCGTAAACACGATCCGACCCGCTGGCACAGTCTTCAGGAGTAAAGACCGCGGGGAAATTACGCGAGTGCGCAAAGTCCATAATCTCTTCCGAATCGGTGGCAATCAGGACCTGATCCAGCTGTGCGCACGCGCGCGCCGCGCGATAGACCCAGGCCAGCATCGGCTCGCCGGCAACTTCGCGAAGAACTTTGCGTGGCAGGCGAGTCGATGCAAGCCGCGCAGGAATCACACCCAAAATGCGCACTGAATGCTCCTGATAACACTCAAGGCTATCAGGATTTAGTCGATCAATCGCGAGCGATCAGGGGCATTCCCAGCAGAATGGTGAGGAGCGCCAGATTCAGCCATGCGAACCAATCGCCAAAACGTGAATAGATTGTCACGTCATGGTGGACAGGAACTGTAGCCACTACAGTTGCAAATGGAGCGAAGGCGGTATCGCGTTCGGCAATTATGCGGCCACGGTCATCCGTTGCATACAAGATGCTCTTCTTCGCAGATCGTGCAATGCTGAAGCCTCCTTCAACTCCGCGCATAATGCCCATGCGGCCATGCAGCCATCCGTCGATTGAAAAATCCCATGCCGGAACGACCATCAACGCAACACCGTCTCGAGCGTACTGACGACTCAGTAGCGGAAAATCCATGTCCTTGCAAATCTCAAGCCCCCACTTGCCGGAAGCGGCAGACACAGCGGTACGCTGGGAAGACTGTCCAGCATCCGGCCCAGCGCACATCGCGCCATATGGGACAGAAAGCGTAGTGCGGTCGACGGCGGGCGTGAACCGATCTTCCCAGTGCGGCAACAAATGGTGCTTGTCGTATGTTGCCAGCAGCGTCCCGTTCGGCGCATAGAGCCGTTCCTGATTCCACGCGACCTTCGACATGATGCGGTCCACTCCCACCGCAATGAAAGCATGCGTTTGCTGTGCGAGTTGTTCAAACTTGCCGTCTGTTGCCGGCTCTGATGCATCAGTAATCGGGCCGCTATGTTCCGGCAATACAAACAGCTGTATGCCCTGTGATGACATCGACTGTATTTGCTTCCCGAATCGATCGAAGGCAGAGGCCGCGTCTTCGGTTGTCGGAACGACAAGATTCATTGAGTCGTCTGACGCGATAAGGCCGACCTTAATGGTGGGTGAATCCTTCGGCGTCGATGCAAGGCGCCAATAGCCATATCCCAAGACACAGACAAGGACAGCCGCCGTCGCAATAGCCAGGATGCTTTTTTGTTTAGCAGCACCTGAACTGATGAGCGCGGCCACTGTGGCCGCAAACAGAAATATGGAAAAGCTGATGCCCCAGATACCCGTCACTGCTGCAATCTGAAGAATATGCAGGAAACTCATCTGCGAATAGCTGAGATTGCCAATCGTGCCATGAACCGATATCGCGGCGTTGATGTATTCGTAGGCCACCCACAAGGCAGGCACAATCAGCGCCGCCTGCACTACATGCCCTTTTAACATCCGATTGCGAAACAGCAAAACCGCGATACCAAAGATGCAAGCAGGCCCGACAGAATTGAGAATCGAGACCCACAGCGGAACCACAAGGGCGAGATAGGCCCACTCATTCAAACTGCCAAGTGCAAATGCGGCACCTGCAACCAGAAACGCCGAAGATGCGGACGCGCGCGGCGCAAGCCAAAGTACAGGAATGGGGGCCAGCCAGAGCAAGGGCCAGATAGGCGCGAGGCCGGTTCCGAAGAAGAACAGCGCCGCTGAACAAGCGAGGCAAAGAGCGACAATCGTGCTGCTATTGAGCTTTGAGTCCATGGATCATTCTCCTGAGGGAGCGACGTACGAGAGAGCGGAAATCCGCTTCCGATAGATGAAAGCGGCCTCCGCGGTAAAGCGCGACGTAACCGTGAGCGTGTGCCCATAATTCGAGGGCGATTTCCCATACATCATCGCGTTTCAAATAACCCGACTCCATGGCCTGCGCCACGAGATCGGCAATCGGATTGAGAGTGGGCGAACGCCGCGCGCGGAAGTCACCCGGATAACGGCGCGCGTTCGGACGCGGCTGCGAAAAGACGTAATCGAAGATGCGGGGGCGGTCGAAGGCGTAACTAATATACGAGTCCATGCTGCCCAGCAATCGCGATTCCACCGAGCCGCGCAGAGGACGCGCCTGCATATAACCCAGGAATTTGTCGAACTCACGATCGACAATAAAATTGAGCAGCGCTTCCCTGTTCGGAAAATGATGGTAAATGGCCATCGGCGTAATTCCGACAGCCTGAGCGACGCGCCTCATGCTCACAGCGTCCTCGCCCTCGCGCTCCAGAATTTTGAGCGCCTCTTCCGCAATGCGGTCCGAGGTCGTTGCCGTCTTCATGGGTATACACTGTATAGCAACTAACTATACGATGTATACCTTAAAAGAGTTCTGGGAGAAAAACCACTCAAGGGCGATACAGCGGCTGATTGACCAGCCGCTGCATCGCCCGTATCATGGAAAGAGTTACTTTTTCAGTGTTTTCCACCTGAAACCGGCGGCGTAGCTCAGATGGTTAGAGCGTGGGATTCATAACCCCAAGGTCGGTGGTTCGATCCCACCCGCCGCCACCAGAGAACCGCGACAGCAAAATCCTCCCTAACTGGAGTATCATTTCTCTAACAGCTCCCGGCTGCCTGAGTGGTTCTATGTCTAAGGGTTTCAAGCGCGCGATTCTTGCAATTTCTGTACTTTTGGTCATTGTTGTCTTCCTCGGCGGATTCGGCCTGAGCGGGGTGCGCGCTGGAACGCAGAGCGACGGCGCCTATCGTCAGGTTGGCGTCTATGAAGAAGTCCTGCACAAGATTCAAAGTGACTATGTTGTTGAGCCAAGCATCGCGAACGTAACCAATGGAGCGCTGCACGGCCTCTTGGAATCGCTCGATTCTGACTCCAGCTATCTGACCCCCGCGGAATACACAGCCTACAAAGCCCATACGAATGAAGGCACAGCGCAGATTGGGCTGAATGTCTCGAAGCGCTTCGGATATGCGACGGTCGTATCTGTCATGCCGGGCAGCCCCGCCGAACGCGAACAGATTCAGGATGGGGACATCATTGAATCCATTGGTGGACA
>DATGAD010000285.1:0-2572 GCA_035313725.1 Alloacidobacterium sp.
CCGATCCGATGACGCACAGCACCACAACGTGGGTGACGGCGACGAGCGATGTGCTGGAGAGCGTGGATCAGTCTGAGCCGGGGGTCAATGATGTGCACAGCGGATCGGATGAGGTGGGGAGTAACGGGCAGCCTTATTCGAGCTGGTGATGGAAGCGCTTCGCGCGGCGAAGACATAGATAAAGCAGGTCCTTCGACTTCGCACCTACTGTACTCCGCTCAGGATGACAAATCTTTTAAGTAGTTCCAGGCATCACAATCACTACAAATGTCTGACCAGAATATTCCAGATACAGCTGAGGTTTTTGATCACTTCGCGGCGCTGATGTCGATTGTGCCGGAGCCGGGTGGTCAGCTTGTTTTCTTTGGCGAGGCGGATAGCCGCGGAATGGCGATGGCGGTGGCGGCAAATATCGCGGGCGCAGCTTCACTGGGGGTGGATGCTAGCGCGGCTCGCGTTAAGGTCGCGCTACGGCAGGGGCTTTGCGACTTTATGGTGAACAGCCTGGATGAGGCGCTGCGAATCCTCAAAAATCAGATTCGCAAGAAAGAGCCGGTAGCTGTGGTACTGATGAGCGATCCTGAGCGCGTTGCTGCGGAGATGCTGGACCGTGGCGTGCAGCCCGATCTGTTGGCTTGCGGCTTGCAGGCAGAGGCATTTATCGAGCGCGGCGCGAGGGTGCTTCCGGCAGCTGCGGCGATGGAGAATTCACTGGTCGTCACCTGGAGCGTTTCGCAGGATGCGGCGCGGTGGCTGCCGCGTGTGGACGCGATTGCCCTGGATGCCCTGATGAGTGCGTCCGATCCGCGCGCGAAGTGGATTCGGCTAGCTCCGCGTTATCTGCAGAAGAGTTTGTCGCGCGAGCGTTACGTACGGATGCGGGATGAGGAACTGGTGCGCTTTGTCGAGTTGCTGCACCAACGGACGCATTCTGGCGAGATTGCGGTTCCGGTTAAGGTTTCGAGCGGCGGCCTGCCGGTGGTTCAGCCGTCTGATTCTTCTGCCGCTGTGTAAATTGCCGACCATACTTCCTTCAATCCAGCGCCGGTTTTCGCGGAACAGAGGAGCAGGTCTTCGACCGCAAGGCCTTTGCGGAGTTCGGCCTGTGCCTTGACGCGGGCGTTTCCGGAGAGGCGGTCGGCCTTGGTTCCGATAATGAGCAGGCGACGGTTGAAGGACCGGAGAAAGTGGATTAGCTGGGCATCGCTCTTCTGTGGCGGGATGTTGCTGTCTACGAGACACAGGCAGAGCGCGAGCGTCGGGCGGTCGGAGAGGTACGGTTCAATGAACTTCGGCCACTCTGATGAGATGGATTTTGAGAGCTTGGCGTAGCCGTAGCCGGGGAGATCGGCGAAGTAGAGCTGCGGCTGCTGGCGCTGCGGGGAATCGGTGATGGAGAAGAAGTTGATGGCTCGGGTTCGTCCGGGAGTGGACGAGACGTGGGCCTGCTTCGATCCCAGGAGCGCGTTGAGCAGGCTGGATTTGCCTACGTTGGAGCGGCCGAGGAAAGCGACCTCGGGAATGGTGGGTGGAGGGAAGTGTTCGGGGGAGATGGCGGAGAGTAGGAATTTGGGATAAATGCGCTGCATGGTGAAAGGGCAAGTATAGAGGAGATTCGGTTGTTGATTGAAAAGGTTGGTTGGAGTTTGTGCTTTCCCACCCTTTCACAAACTGCGCGAAAGGATGGGGCACCCGTTTTCCGTGCTGATGCAGAGGATAAGCAGGTCCTTCGCTCCGCTCAGGATGACAGCCTAATTTCGAACGTCAACCTGCTATAACTTTGTGAGTGATGAATCATTTAGGGCGTATTCGCGCGTTGCGCGGGCAGATGAAGGAACTTGGCATTGAGTCGGTGCTGGTGACGCATCTGCCGGATGTTCGCTATCTCTGTGGCTTTACTGGATCGAATGCGGCTCTTACTGTTACGGCGAAGCGCGCGGCTATGTTCACCGATGGTCGCTACATTGCGCAGGCGAAGGAAGAAACGCAGGGCGCTCGGGTTGTGATAGCGAAGAAGTCGGCGTTGCGCGAGGCTTGTGCATGGTTGGAAGAGTCAGGGGTATCGGCGGCCTATTTCGATCCGGAGCAGACTACGGTTGCTGCGCTGGAGATGATGCGTGATGCGCTGAGTAAAGGGAAGCGGCGCGGATTCTTTCAGCCTTTGAAGTGTGCACTCGTTTCAGAGCTACGCATGGTGAAGGATGCCGACGAGCTTCTCCTGATGGAGAAGGCGGCACTGCTGGGGTGCAATCTGTTTACGGCGGTGCTGCCTCATATTCAGGCTGGCGTTGCGGAGTCGGAGATTGCGGCTGATCTGGAATTTTTTGCGCGGAGCATGGGCGCGGAGGCCATGTCGTTTGAGACGATCGTGGCTTCGGGAAAGCGGTCGGCGCTTCCGCATGGGCGAGCCACGGCGGCGAAGGTGCCCGGACGCGGCTTCGTGACGCTCGACTTCGGTGTTATCCTCAATGGTTATTGTTCTGATATGACGCGCACTGTCCACATGGGCAAGCCGGGCCGGGAGGAACAGTTCGCGTATGATGCCGTACTGGAGGCGCAGGAGGCTGCAGTT
>DATGAD010000286.1:0-11191 GCA_035313725.1 Alloacidobacterium sp.
GAACCAGCCTTCGGTGATGGTGACGCAGGAGAGTGCTGGCAGGTCGCTTTGCTGCGGCACTTTTTGTCCGGCGTTCTGTTCGAAGGCTTTGATGTCGGAGTAGTAGAGGCCGCCGGTGGGGTACTGGCTGGCATTCAGGTCACAGAGGAGGCAGTTGGGCTGGAGGCTCTTGATGTGCTCGTAGATCTCGCGGTAGGGGACTTCTGTGTAGGTGATGCGGCTCCAGGGCGCGTCCCAGCCGTCGGTGATGAGGATGTCGATCTCGCCGTAGCTGGTGAAGAGTTCGGTGAGCTGATCTTTGATGAGCTGCACTTTTGTGGGCGTGACGTTGAAGTGGCGAATGTCGTCGCGCAGCGAAAGGATGGAGTAGTACAGACCGACGCGCAGGCCGGCTTTGCGGAAGGAGTCAACGTAGGCGCGGACGACGTCGGTCTGGTGTAATGTCTGGCGAACGCTCGCGGCTTTGGTTTTTGTGGGCCAGATGCAGAAGCCGTCGTGATGGCGCGTAGTGAGGCAGCCCCAGGTCATTTTTGCGGAACGTGCGACTGAGGCCCATTGGTCGGTGTCGAGCGCGGTGGGGTGGAAGAGTTCAGGCGACGAGGTGGGATCGCCCCATTCGCGGTCCTGGAAGGTGGCCATGTTGAAGTGGAGGAACATGCCAAATTTGAGATCGACGAATCGTTGCTGAAGATCGAGGAGCGGCTTTTCGTGGCGGATGCCGTGCGGTGACTGGGTCTGTTCGGCGCTTGCGGTGCGGGTGGCGGGGAGCATGGCTACGGCTGTGGTTTCAGCGGCCAGGCGGAAGAAGTCTCTTCTTGTCGTCATAGGGATATGAAACTGATGAACGAGTTTCAATTCTCGGGTCTCTTTTATTTGACACCAATTTGTCTATGTGAGCCTGCCTTGCAGCCATGATGCAAGATCACTGGCTGGGAGTCTGACGCCTATGAAGAACTCTCCAAAGAGGGCGTAGACCGCGCTCACTTCGTCAAAACGCATTTCATAGATGAGCTTTTTGAACACCAGTGGATCTTCGGCGAACAGATCAACGCCCCACTCCCAATTGTCAAAGCCGATCGAACCCGTAATGATCTGCCGGACAGAATCGGCGTAGCGGCGACCGATTAAGCCGTGCTCATGCATCATGCGCTGACGTTCAGACATGGATTCTGTGTACCAGTTCTTAGCTTCACCGCGTTTCCGATCCATTGGGTAAAAACATATGTACTTTGCCGGAGGAATGGTTGGAAAGAGCCGCTGCGTCATGGCCTTAGACTGCCGTTCGGCAACTTCCCGTATTTCCGCATTCCACTCCGGAGAGCCTTCGGTGAAGCCCTTTTCGGCAAGGGCTGCGTAAGTTTTTGCCGAGGACTCGTAGAGGCCAAGTTCAACCACCGAGAGGTAAGAGTGCTGGGGTTTTAGGAACTTATGCAGGCAGGTCTGGGCGAGTTGAAGTTCAACCCGATTAAGCTCTGCAAAAGAATCTCTGAAGTGAACGAAAAGAAGGTCTCCCTTGTGTCCCAACAAAGAGAAGATGGCTGATTGATTTCTCGCCGATTCGCCTGATCCTTTCTCCCACTCTTGAAAGAGTTCCACTACCTGAGACTTCACTTTGTCTTGTTCCGAAGAAGAAAGGTTCTTCCACGCTTCCCAGTCAAACCGAAACATCTGGTGAAGGACGCTGGAACCTTCGACCGTAATCGGAACCCTTGGCAAATCAGGCACGTATTTCCTCCTATGCACAGAGCATCTGTGCGATGACTGAACCTTTCATCATTATGTGGAACCAATAGATTGCGGGCAAGTTTGTACCGCTTGGGATGAATGCTACTTTCGCAAATTTTTTCGTATGTACTGTTAACCGTTGGGCCCGGGCCACGTTGTAAGTAGTGAACGCAGCAAATATTACGAGGAGATTGAAATTTCATATGACAGACATTCTGGTACCGGGCAGCGCATTTTTCATGATCGGATGGATCGTCTGGGTTCTGTTTTCTTCGATCCGCCGCTACAAGATTGCCAAGTTTCAAGCCGACGTACAGTCACGGCTACTGCAAAGGCTGGATAGCAGCCAGAGCCTGCTGGCTTATGTCGAAACCCCAGCGGGAAAGCAGTTTGTTGAAGGGTTGAGCACGGAACGCGTGACACCCTACGAACGTATCCTCAGTGGTGCGCAGGCGGGGATCATCATTACGGCTTTTGGCGTGGCCCTGCTCGTACTGCGAGCGAAGCTGCCGTATTCGGATGAGGCTTTTACGGTTTTTGGGACGCTGGGGATCGCGCTTGGCATCGGTTTTGGCGCGGCTGCAGCGGCGTCATATTTCCTGTCGCGGTCGTTTGGTCTCTTTGATCGCGGGCCGCGCGCGTAGTGAGTTGAAAGCTAGCGGATGACATTGGCCGAATCCATCACAAACTATGCGGGGAGTGCGAGGCAGGAAGCGCCGGCGCTGGATCAGGCTGCGTTTCAGCTGATCTATGAGGCTACGGCGAGGCCGCTCTGGGCGTATCTGCTGCGTGTTTCGGGGCGGCGGGATGTTGCCGACGATCTGCTGCAGGAAACGTATTGCCGGTTTCTGGCACGCAAGGCCGGAACTGGCGCGCTCTCGATGAACGAGGCGGAGACGCGCAGCTACCTGTTTCGCGTTGCTACCAATTTGCTGCGCGACCGCTGGCGGCGTGGCGAGAGTGCTTTCGAAGACGATGCGCAGGAAGAACTGGTTGTAGAGGATGATCCGGCTGCGAAGCTGGATGTTCGCCGCGTGATGCAGGCGCTGAAGCCGCGTGCGCGCCAGCTTTTATGGCTGGCTTACGTTGAAGGCATGAGCCATGCTGAAATTGCCGAGGCTACCGGCCTCAGCGTGCTGAGTATCCGGCTGCTGCTTTTTCGCGCGCGCCGGCATGCGGCCGGGCTGCTGCGGCCCGCTACCATGGAAGTGAGATGATTGCGATGCGATGCAGATACGAAAGTGAGATGATTCGGGCGCTGAAAACGGGCGCACTCTCTGAGAGTCTGATCGAGCACCAGAGGAACTGTTCAATTTGCCGCGAGGTTGCGGTGGTGGCGCAGGCTTTGTTGCGGGATGCCGGCGATCTTGCACCCCGGTATACCCCGCCATTGCCCACTCAGATATTGGCGGCGGCCGAGCGGCGCCGGCGGATGGCGGCGCTGGAGCGGGCTACGCGTTTTGTTTTTGCGCTGAAAATTGCGGGCCTGATTTATGCTGCGGTGCTTGTCTTATGGGGAGTGCGTGCGCTGGCTGCGCGCGGGTTGGTCCTGCCTGGGCTGAATGCGGGATCGCTGAACGCAACAATTACTGGAGCGGGACTGGCTGTTCTCTTTGTCGGCGGCGGGCTTTGGTATGCAATGCGCGAGGACGGGCGACACCTCGGCTGATTCTATTCAGCGGCCCGACTTCCTAGAAGTTTGAATGCGGGCAGGTATACTCAACAAGAATGACCGAAAAAATTCTGGCCGTTCTTGCCTCCTTCATTATTGCTGTGATCTCCGCATCAGGATATGCCGGAATCGCCATGTTAATGGCGATTGAGTCGGCGTGCATTCCACTGCCGTCGGAGATCATCATGCCGTTTTCCGGCTACCTGGTGCATACGGGGCAGCTGCAGCTCTTCTGGGTGGCTACGGCTGGCGCGATTGGCTGCAACCTGGGGTCGGTGGTTGCGTACTGGATAGGCGCGATCGGTGGCCGGCCTTTCATCATGAAGTACGGGCGGTTTGTGCTGCTGAATCACCATGACCTTGACCGGGCAGAGCACTTTTTCAGTCGCTACGGCGGGATTACGGTGTTTATCGGGCGATTGCTGCCAATTGTTCGCACGTTTATTGCGTTGCCTGCGGGTATTGCCAAGATGCCGCAGCTTCGTTTCCACATCTATACGTTTATCGGGTCGTGGCCGTGGTGCTACGTGCTGGCCTATGTCGGCATGAAGCTCGGGCAGGCGTGGGAGACTGATCCGCGATTCAAAGCGGTTTATCACCGCTACCACATTGCGATGGAAGCCATCATTCTTCTGGGAGTCATCTGGTTTGTGTGGACGCACTGGAAGAATCGGGTGCGTCCCGAAGAGGCGTGATCTGGTTCGTTCTGGTATCGAGTTCCTGCCACTTCCACAGTCTTTCCATTCGCACTATGCAAATTACCATTTGAGCCCGGCGCATTTGCCAAAGCATGCTTCGAGGGCTGAGACTACATAGTTTGATACAGCCAACAATTTTCATCAGATAGAAGGACGGTTGAAGCAAGGAATGTCTACGCCTAATGACAGCGGCATGAAGGCTGCTGCGGAATCACCTGCTGGTGCCGGATCGAAGATCCAGCCAGCTACTGGAAAACTTGGAGTAATGACGGTCGGCATGGGGTCGGTGGCCACGACGCTGATTGCCGGGGTCGAAGCGGTTCGCAAGGGTCTCGCGAAGCCAATTGGATCGCTGACGCAGATGGGGACGATTCGGCTAGGCAAACGCACGGATGGGCGCTCGCCGCTGATTAAGGATTTTGCTCCAATTGCTGACTTGAACGATGTGGTGTTTACCGGGTGGGATATTTTTCCGGAGAACATGTACGAAGCGGCGGAGCATGCGCAGGTGCTCGACCGCGACCATCTGAAGAGCATCAAGCCCTTTCTTGAGGCGATCAAGCCGATGCCGGCGGTCTTCGACCAGCACTATGTGAAGAGGCTGAACGGCACGCATGTGAAGCAGGGCAAGAGCAAGTGCGACCTGGCGCAGCAGCTGCGGTCGGATATTCAGGCGTTCAAGACTCAGGTGGATCGCGTGGTCGTCCTCTGGGCCGGGTCGACGGAGATATTTCTCGAGCCTTCGGCGGTGCACCAGTCGATTGAGGCGTTTGAGAAGGGTCTCGTCGATAACGATCCGAATATCGCTCCTTCGCAGATTTATGCGTATGCCGCGCTGAAGGAAGGCGTTCCGTTTGCCAATGGCGCGCCGAATCTGACTGTCGATTTGCCTTGCATGCAGCAGCTTTCGAAGCTGACAGGCGCGCCGATCTGCGGCAAGGACTTCAAGACTGGGCAGACATTTATCAAGACGGTGCTGGCTCCGGCATTCAAGGCCCGCATGCTGGGGGTTGCAGGATGGTATTCGACGAATATTCTCGGCAACCGTGATGGAGAGGTGCTGGACGATCCGGAGTCCTTCAAGACGAAGGAAGAGTCGAAGCTGGGCGTGCTGGATTTTATTCTGCAGCCCGAGCTTTATCCTGATCTATATAAGGACATTTATCACAAGGTCCGCATTAACTATTACCCGCCTCGCGGTGATAACAAAGAGGGTTGGGATAACATCGATATCTTCGGATGGCTGGGCTATCCGATGCAGATCAAGGTCGATTTCCTTTGCCGGGACTCGATTCTTGCAGCTCCGATTGCGCTTGATCTTGTGCTGTTTCTTGATCTCGCGCAGCGCACTCCTGAATTGAAGCACCTTGGGATTCAGGAGTGGCTGAGCTTCTACTTCAAGTCGCCGATGACCGCGGAAGGGCTTTATCCGGAGCACGATTTGTTCATTCAGTCGATGAAGCTGAAGAACACGCTACGGCACATTATGGGTGAAGGTTTGATTACGCACCTTGGGCTGGAGTATTACGACTGAGGTGAAGTCAAGGAAGAGATGGAAAGCGGCAGGGCAATGAGCCTGCCGCTTTTCTTTATTGTGCGGAAGGTGTTTTGTGTAAGGCAAAAATGCCTTACAATAGAGACATGACTACTCTTACGATCACCGCGAAAGGCCAGGTCACTTTGAAGCAGGACTTGTTGAAACATTTGGGAGTTGGTCCTGGGGAGAAAGTTGAGGCCGACAAACTGCCTGATGGCCGGATTGTTGTTAAGGCGGCCCCGCTCAGCGGGAGCGTGTCCGATTTTATCGGCTGTTTATCGCGGAAGAAGGGGCCGAAGTTGTCGATTGATGAGATGAATCGCATCGCGCAGCGCGGATGGTCCAAAGCAAAGTGAAGATTACAGCGGATACGAACGTGCTTGTCAGGGCGGCGGTTCAAGATGATCCGCATCAGGCCCGATTAGCTTCGAAGCTGCTGCAGGAATCCAACCTTGTTGCCGTTCCGGTTCCCGTACTCTGCGAATTTGTATGGGTGCTGCGGCGAGGCTACAAGAGGTCGGTTGTAGAAATTGCGGATGCCATCCATCGCCTTATGAATAGCGCAAATGTTGTCATGAATCGTCCTGCAGTTGAAGCGGGGCTGGCGGTGCTTCAGGCTGGTGGAGATTTTGCCGATGGGGCAATTGCCTATGAGGGGGACTGGCTGGGCGCAGAGGAGTTTGTTTCTTTCGACTCGAAGGCGGTTTCCATCCTTATGGCACAGGACAGCCGGGCTCGTTTGCTCTCCTGACTCGCACCAATTTCGGCACTGCTTTTCCTCATTTCATTTTAGTTTTGCACCCTGGCTTCGCATGAAGCAGGCAGTGTAGCGGAACTAAAATAGCTCTATCCCCATGGCTGAATTTACCCATCTCCATCTGCATACCGACTACTCGCTCCTGGACGGGGCCTGCGACGTGGACAAACTGGTGAACCGCGTGGCCGACATTGGCCAGAGCGCGGTTGCCATTACCGACCACGGCAATATTTACGGGGCGGTGCATTTTTTTGACGCGGCGAAGAAACGCGGCGTGAAGCCGATTCTGGGCTGCGAACTCTATATCTGCAAGAAGGACGATCATCGCGCCGATCCGCAAGGAGATGACTACAACCACCTGCTGGTGCTGGCGGAGAGTGAGGAAGGCTATCGCAATCTGGTGCGCATTACTTCAGAGGCTTCGCTGTATGGCTTTTATCGCAAGCCGCGTGTGAGTAAGAAATATCTGGCAGAGCATTCGGAAGGTTTGATCGGGTTCTCGGGCTGCTTGGCGGGCGAGCTTTGCGAAAACCTGATGGCAGGGAAGTACGAAGCGGCGCGGACAACGGCGGGGCAGTATCAGGAAATTTTTGGCAAAGGGAATTTCTTTCTTGAGATTCAGGACCAGGGGTTGGAACTGGAGAAAAAGATCCACGCCGATCTTTTTAGGTTGGAAAAAGAATTGGACATTCCGCTGATCGCGACGAATGACAGCCACTATCTGTGCGAGGACGACTCCCATGCGCACGAAGTTCTGCTTTGCGTGCAGACGGCGTCTTCGATTCACGATCCGAAGCGCTTCAAGTTCGACTCCGACCAGTTTTATGTGAAGACCGCGGCAGAGATGGACAAGCTCTTCTCGCACGCTCCCGAAGTGGTAAGCCGCACGATGCAGTTTGCCGAGCGCTGCAATCTGAAGCTCAACAAGGTCGATAATCCGTTTCCGGAATTTGCGGTTCCGGCAGGGCATACGATCGACAGCTACTTTGAGCAGATTTGTCGCGAAGGCTTCAGGAAGCGGTTGGACACTTCGGTCCGGCACCTGCAGGATCGCGGGCTGTTGCGGCAGCCGATTTCGGAATACGAGGCGCGGCTGGAGCGGGAGATTTCGATCATCAAGCAGATGAAGTTTCCCGGCTACTTCCTGATCGTGTGCGACTTCATCCGCTATGCGCGCGAGCAGGGCATTCCGGTTGGACCAGGGCGTGGTTCGGCAGCTGGATCGCTCGTCAGCTATGTGATGGAGATTACGGATATCGATCCGCTGCAGAATGCGCTGCTCTTCGAGCGCTTCCTGAACCCGGAGCGCGTCTCGATGCCGGATATCGATATCGACTTCGACATGAACCGTCGCGGCGAGGTGATCGAGTACGTCACTCGCAAGTATGGGCGCGAGCAGGTGGCGCAGATCATCACCTTCAACACGATGGCGGCGAAGGCGGCGATCAAGGACGTGGGTCGCGCGCTCGATATGCCGTATGGCGATGTGGATCGCATTGCCAAGCTCGTGCCGACGACAATCGGCGTAACGATTGAAGACGCGCTCAAGGATTCGCCGGGGTTGCAAGAGGCCTACGACTCGAATACGCAGGTACGCGAGCTGATCGATACGGCGAAGAAGCTGGAGGGGTTGGTGCGCGGCGCTGGCGTGCACGCTGCTGGCGTGGTGATTGCGCCCCGCCCGCTGACCGATCTGGTTCCGTTGTCGCGCAGCAAGAACGACGAAATTGTGACCGCCTATGACATGAAGGCGGTGGAGAAGATGGGTCTGCTCAAGATGGATTTTCTTGGGCTGACGACGCTGACCGTCATCGACGACTGCCTGAAGCTGATCAAGCGCAATCGTGATGAAGTGGTGGACATGGCGACGATCCCGCTGGACGACCAGACGACGTACGAGAAGGTTTTTCATCGCGCGCTGACTTCGGGGGTCTTCCAGTTTGAATCGGGCGGCATGCGCGATGTGCTGCGGCGCTATAAGCCTGCAACCGTCGAAGACCTGACCGCTTTGAATGCACTGTATCGTCCGGGTCCGATTCAGGGTGGCATGATCGACGACTTCATCGAGCGCAAGTGGGGTCGGCGCAAGGTTGAATATGAGCTGCCGCCGCTGGAAACGATTCTGCAGGAGACGCTCGGCGTCATCGTTTACCAGGAACAGGTAATGCAGATTGCCAACGTGCTTGCGGGCTACTCGCTGGGTGAAGCGGATTTGCTGCGGCGCGCGATGGGCAAGAAAGATCCAGCGGAAATGGCGAAGCAGCGCGACCGCTTTGTGTCGGGCGCGACGGAGAAGAAGTTTCCCAAGGACAAGATCACGAAGATCTTCGACCTGATGGAGCAGTTTGCGGGATACGGCTTCAACAAGTCGCACTCGGCGGCGTATGCACTGCTGGCGTATCACACGGCGTATCTGAAGACGCATTTTCCGGTCGAGTTTATGGCGGCGTTGCTGACTTCGGAAATTTCGAAGCCGGAGAATGTGGTCAAGTACATCAAGGAATGCCGCGAGATAGAGATTCCCGTCGAGCCCCCGGATGTGCTCTTCAGCGATGCGGACTTTACGCCGCATGGCAAGGCGATTCGCTTCGGGCTGACGGCGATCAAGAACGTCGGACGCAACGCGATCGATTCGATTCTGGCGGCGCGCAATGAACTCGCTGAGAAGAAAAAGGCCTTTGCTTCGTTCTGGGAGTTCTGCGAGAAGGTCGATCTACGGCTCATGAACAAGCGTGTCGTGGAATCGTTGATCAAGGCTGGAGCGCTCGATTCGTTTGGACGGCGTGCTGCGCTGATGGCCTCGGTGGACAAGGCGATTGAGCGAGCGCAGAAGACGCAGCGCGATCTTGAGGCGGGGCAGCATGGGTTGTTCGGGATCTTCGACGATCATCCGGCGACTGCGGCGAAGGCTGACGAACTGCCGAATATTGCGGACTGGGATGAGTACCAGCGCTTGCAGGGTGAGAAGGAAGTGCTTGGATTCTTTGTGTCAGGGCATCCGCTGGATAAGTATGCGGAGAAGTTGCGCAATCTTCCGGGCGTGATTGACACCGCGACGGCGCTCGAAACCAAACCCGCTCCCAGCAATGGACGGCGCGGGCAGGCCATGGAACCGGACACAGCGATTGCCGGGGTGATTGTCGGGTTGAAGGTGGCGAAGTCGAAGCGTTCGGGCGAACTTTATGCGCAGGCTTCGCTTGAAGATGCTACGGGCAAGATTGATCTGATCTGTTTTCCAAAAGATTATGAGCGACTGAAGGAGACGCTGAAGATCGAGGTGCCTGTGATCGTTCGCGGGCAACTGCGGGCGGAGGAAGATGCTGCTCCAAAGCTGGCTGTGTCGTCGATTCAGGCGCTCGAGGATGTGAAGGTGCGGCTTCCGCAGCATATTCGGATTCGGGTGCTGCTGGAGCGGGCGAGCGACGCTACTCTGGTTGAACTGCGGCAGATGATTGCTGCCTCGCCGGGGCCGGGGAAGCTGATGCTGAATCTGGAGCAGCAGGGCGAGTTCTGCGTGATGATGGAGCCTGTTGGGGTTACGGTGGCGGCAGACCGGGCGTTTGTGGATCGTGCCGAAGAGTTGCTGGGGCGTGGGATGGTGCAGGCGCTGGATTGACGTATGTCATCGCCGTGCGATGTGGTCGGCGATCGCTTCTGCGGCTTCCTGTGGTGCTTCGCGATGTACGAAGTGGCCTGCTCCATTGATAAGGATCCTGTGATATCCGCCGGTGAAGTAAGACGCCTGGCCTTCAGATTCCTCGGGACTGTCGCAGAAATCCGATCCGCCCTGAATCATCAGGGTCGGCACTGAAATATATTCCGTCTCGCTTAATCTGCACTGCAACGGATCGAAATATGAGTCGCCCGGCTCATTCGGCAACCAGCGCAATCGATATCCGTTGAGCGTCGTGGCGACCCAGTCAGGATGGGAGAAGGCCTGCGCAGTTGCCTGAAATTCTTCTTCGCTGTACCAGCCTGGCGGACTCCATGTCTCCCACTGGATACGGGCAAAGCCAATCGGATCCTTGCTAATCGCATCGACACCGCCGTCAATGCATTGGAACCATTGGTACCAGAAGCGTTTCGATTGATGAAAATCCGGCACCTTGAATATGCCCCGTGGTTGGTAGGCAAGAGCCATCGCTGTTATTGCGGTCAGTCGTTCCGGAAAGAGTGCTGCCATGATGTAAGCGGCACGCGCGCCCCAGTCGTGTCCCGCCACGGCAAAGCGCTGCAGGTTCAGAGCATCGGCCAATTCGATTGCATCCTGTGCCAACGCCACGCCACCGGCGAAGCGAGGCGTGTTCTCGGAGAGAAATTTTGTGGGTAGGATGCCTCGCAGGTAAGGAGCAATCGTTCTGTGTCCCTGAGCTTGAAGTTGTTGCGCTATCGGAGCCCATCCGCGGGCCGTGTCAGGCCAGCCGTGAAGCAGGAGAATGGGAGAGCCATTGGAGGGACCACCCTCCTCATAAAAGATTTCGAGAGAACGGGTTTGGATCGAAGGCATGCAAGGTTTCTCCCATGTGTATAGATGTAGCAGCGAGGCTCGCGGAGTCTAATAGCCGCGTATTCGGGTTGTGTTTGTCTAGTCGGAGATGAATCCATACAATCGAACAGTAAGACTTGCAGCGTCTATGACTGAGCAGGCAGGCAGTATTGAGCAGATTCAGGCGGTGGCTGAGGCCTCGCCTGCGGCGTGGGTGAAAACGGAGCTGGCACGGCATCCGCAGCGGCCGTATCCGATGGACTTGATCGAAAGCATATTCACCGACTTCAGCGAGATCCACGGCGACCGCGCCTTT
>DATGAD010000287.1:0-8174 GCA_035313725.1 Alloacidobacterium sp.
AGCGACTCAGCCATCTTCTGATTGACCAGCGCCGCGCGGCTCGCCCCCGACTGATCGGAATCCGTCAGCAGCCGCCCGTGCAGCAAACGCAGTCCGACCGTCTCGAAATATCCCGTCGAAACCGTTCGCCCCGCAGCTTGCGGGGCTTTCTGCCTCGCATCGCGTGGATGCCCTTCAGAGTCGTAGACATAGTTCAAATCCCACCCGGTCATGGGCAGCGTGTCGACCAGCGCTACGTTCTCTACTCCCGGAAGCGTGTGCGCCTTCTGCTCCACCTGCTGAAAGAAGTCCCGACAATATCCCGGCTGCCTGCACGTCGACGCATCGAGTGACACCTCCGCCGTTAAGATCCGGTCCGTGCGAAATCCTGGATTCACCCGCGACAAGCTGTACAGGCTATGCAGCATCAGCCCCGCCGCGGTAATCACCACCACCGATAAGGCAATCTGCCCCACAACCAGCAGCATCGAAACTCGAAACTGCGATCCACGCCCGGCAACACCCAAACCACCCGACCGCAGCGACTTCTGCAGGTGCGGCGACGCCATCCGCATCGCCGGAACCAGACCGAACAGAACGCCAGTAAGCACCGAAGCGACAGCGGCAAATAAAAATACATCCCAGTGCAAACCAACGTCAGCAATGCGCGGCGTATCCGCAGGAAGTAGCCGCGTCAGCGCACGCAGACTCACAGCCGCAGCCGACAATCCTGCGGCTCCCGCCAGCAGCCCCAGCAGAACACTCTCCACCAGCAGTTGCCGAATGATCCGCCAGCCCGAAGCCCCCAGCGCACCGCGAATCGCCATCTCGCGTTCCCGCGACGCAGCTCGCGCCAGCGCCAAATTCGCAACATTCGCGCAAGCTATCAGCAGAATCAATCCAACCGCGCCCAGCAGCAGCAAAAGCCGAGGCCCCGTATCACCCACAATCGAATCGAGCAGCGGAGTCACCGTAGTCTGCGCCTCCCAGTCGCTCGGCATCACCCACGGAAACAACGGCAGCAACAACGAATGCAACCGCCGCCACTCAGCCTGCGCCGCAGTTGGCGTAACCCCATCTTTCAATCGCCCGAACGCCCGCTTGTCAAAAGGATGTCCCCACGCATCGGTCGTATCTCCGCCCTTGAACGCAATCGGCACAACAAACTGCGAGTCCGCATAGGGAAAACGAATCCCCGCCGGCAGCACGCCGATAATCTTCCGCGAAACGCCATCGATCCGAACCGTCTGCCCAATCACCTCCGGATCGCCGGCAAACCGCTGCTGCCAATACCCGTAATTCAGCACCACCACAAGATTCTGACCGGCAACCGCATTCTCAGTAGCGAAGAAGCTCCCTAGCGCCGGATGAACACCCAGCGTCTCAAATGTATTCACCGATACCGCTGACCCAAACACCCGCTCGGCAGCGTCCGTGCCTTCCACATTCGACTCCGCATCCGCCCCATATCCCGAGAGCGAAGCAAACGACTGCGCATGCTCCTGGTACGCGCGCACCCATCCCTTGGGAAAGTTGCCCGAAATCCGCACGAGCCGCTCCTGCTGCGGATAGGGAAGCGGTCGCAGCATGATCGAATCAATCAGCGTAAAGATCGCCGTATTCGCGCCAATCCCCAGCGCCAGCGTCGAAACCGCCATGATCGTGAACGCGCGATAGCGCACGATCTGCCGCAACCCAAAGCGCACATCCGGCCACAGAGAATTAAGCGAAGGCCATTGCCAAGCCTCGCGCCCGCGCTCTTCAAGTAGCGTCACATTGCCGAACTCGCGCCGCGCAATGTGCTCAGCTTCAATGCGGCCCATGCCCTCAGCCACCAGAGCCTCCACCCGCTCATCCAGATGCTGGCGAATCTCCTCAGCAAGATCGTCATACTTCTTTCCACGACTGAAAATGTGCTGAAACCAACTCATCGTGCACCCCTATTCGTTTCTGAGCGTTTGCATGGGATCGATAGACGCTGCGCGGTGTGCAGGTATGAAACCCGCAAGTACAGCTGCTGCTGCGAGGACAAGGCTGGCCGCCAGCAGGCTCAAAGGATCGTAAGACTTCACCACATAGAGCTGGTCTGCCATGGAGTGCGCACCGATCAGCGCGATTGGAATACCCAGAGCCAGCCCCAGAGTCACTTGCATCAATGCGCCGCGCATCACCAGGACGATGACCCGCGTCCGGTCTGCTCCAAACGCCATGCGTAATCCGATTTCGCGCGTTCTCTGCGTTGTCTGATACGACGTGATGCCGTAGATTCCGATGGATGTAAGGAGCAGAGTGAGCAGCCCGAAGAGCGCCGTCAGTCGCGCAATCAGGCGCTCCTGATTGAAGTTGCCCGCAAGCTGGAAGTCGAGCGAGCGCAGGTTGATGATAGCCAGGTTCGGATCGACATTTGCGAGAGCGCGGCGCGCTGCTGTCTCCAGACTCGGCTGCGTCCCGCTGTAGTGCATCACAATCGAGGTGATGTAATGCATTTGCGCTTCAAGGTTTATGTATGGTGGATCGGTCAAATTGTGCTGCCACTGCGAGAGCGGCTGGAAAAGCATCGGCCTTGTTGCACCGCGAGCGTCGACATATTTAGCATTCGCCACCACGCCCACAATCTCGTAAGCCCCGAGGTCCTGCTGCTCATAGATTCCGAAGTGACGGCCGATCGGATCTTCATTCGGGAAAAACTTTTTTGCGAAAGCCTGGTTCACCACCGCAACAGATTGTGAGTTGGCCTTGTCGCTGCGCGCCAGACCGCGTCCCCGTATCACCTGCTGACCCACTGCCGCAAGGAAATCCGGACTCACACGGTTGATCAATGCATCATTGTCGTCATTTGGCCCCGGTATCGGCCTGCCCGGTATATAAACCCCCAGGTCCCACTGATTTCCATCTAGCGGACTGTAAGCAGCCAGCCCCACGCTCTGCATTCCCGGAATTGCCGCAAACTGCTCTTCCAGCGACTGATACAGTGCTCCGAGTTTTTCCGGTTTGTAACCCGCTCCTGCCGGATCAAGATGCAGCACATACCGATTACTTGTCTGCAGGCCGAAGTCCTGATGCTCCATCTTCTGCAAACTCTTGGTCAGCAGACCCGCGCCCACCAGCAGCACCAGTGAAAAAGCCGCTTGAAAGACAATCAAGGATTTCTGCGGCAGCGAGCTTCGATCTCCTGCGGTCCTGCCCACATTCCGCAAAGCATCTGCCGGATCGCCATGAGATGTCACCCATGCCGGCACAATTCCGAATACCACGCCCGTAATCAGAGACAGCAGAAACGCAAATCCAAGCACAGCCAGCGAAGGCGTTGCCTGGATTGCACTGTGTACGGAATCAGGAAACGCAAGAGCCAGGATCGCCCGCGTCCCTGCAAAGGCGACAGCCACTCCCGCCACACCGCCAAGGCATGCAAGCAGCACGCTCTCCGTAAGCAGTTGCCGGATCAGCCGCGAACGCGCGGAGCCAAGCGCCATCCGGACAGACGTCTCCGCTTTTTGTTTCGCGCCGCGCGCGAGCATGAGGTTTGCTACATTCGCGCACGCCACCAGCAGGACAAGCGCGGAGATCGCCTGCAGCAGGTATAGTTTCTCGCCGGTTTGCTGTTGCAGGTCTTGGATGCCCGCTCCGCCCGGCGTCAGAATCACATGCGCCTTTGGGATCTTCGCCGGAAACCCATGGGCCATGTAGTCGGGCTGCGCGCGCAGCCATTGCCGCAGGTTTGCAGAGATTTTCTCCTGCAATGGGCCCACAGCCACGCCAGGTTTCAAACGGCCCAGCAGATACAGCCAGCACATCACCGGTTGGTGCAGAATCGAACTTGTCTGGCTCAGCAGAGGCTCGGTCGAAAGCGGTATCCAGAATGCCGGCGGATTCGCGCTGATCCGGTCGCCATAAAACGCAGGCGGCGCAATCCCAACTACAGTGACAGGCTGGTTCTGCAAATAGAATGTCGCGCCAATCACAGACGGATCGCCCGCGTAGTCTGACTGCCAAGCCTGGTAGCTCATTACGGCTGCCGGAGCGGCGCCGGCCTTGTCATCCGCGTCAGTCAGTAACCTCCCTGCAAATGCTCCAATGCCAAATGTGCTGAAGTAGTTGCCGGACACATATTCGCTGCGCTTCGATTTGGCGGCGCTGCTGCTGCGGCGCACGCTGATTTCCGCCTCATCGGCCTGCATCGCCGCCAGTTGCTCGAACTCCGGCGTAGTCTCCCGAAGATGCCGGTAATTTTCATAGGAGAAAATATCGAAATCGCCGTTGTCTTTATCCAACCCGCTGCTCAGGCAGCAATCGTCGTATGCGTCGCCAATGCGATAAAGCGACTTTGGATCGCCCACCGGGAGCGACTTCATCAGGATCGCGTGCACCAGCGTAAAGATGGCCGTATTCGCACCGGTTCCGAGAGCTACGGTGAGTATCACCGTAATGGCAAAGCCAGGAGACTTTCTCAGCTTCCTCAGAGCGTATCGCACATCTGCCTGGATCGATTCGACCCGCAGCCACTGCCACGCCTCGCGCCCGCGCTCTTCCACCAGCGTCACATTACCGAACTCGCGCCGCGCAACGTGCTCGGCTTCTACGCGGCTTACCCCCTCGGCCATCAGCGCAGCAACACGCTCGTCCAGATGCTGACGAATCTCTTCCCCAAGATCGTCGTAAGCCTTGCCGCGATAAAACAAGTTGCGAAGCCAGCGCATAGTGCGCCTCCTCTTTCGTCGCTAGTGTCGCGAGTCCTTCCCCGTTCCAAAATCGATGTCATCCTG
Organism: Alloacidobacterium sp.; assembly: GCA_035313725.1. GTDB lineage: Bacteria > Acidobacteriota > Terriglobia > Terriglobales > Acidobacteriaceae > Alloacidobacterium. The sequence continues at coordinate 4,743 of DATGAD010000287.1, forward strand.
AGCGGAACGAAGGATCTGCTTTTCTGCGTTGCAACTCCCCAGAGCCAGTCTTTTCGGTCAAACCCCTACGACTCAGCCGGAGCAAGCACCAGATGAATCCCCGCCAGCATCTGCTCAAAGCGCGACCTTTCGCGCTCCAGATGCCGAACACCCGCCGCTGTAATGCTGTACTCACGCACGCGCCGGTTCGTAGCCGACACCTTCCACTCAGCTTTCACCAGCCCATCCTTGAGCATGCGTTGCAGCGCCGGATACAGCGACCCCTCTTCCACCTGCAGCAGCTCGTTCGATCGCTGCTTGATGTGCTGCACCAGCGCATACCCATGCATGGGCTGCCGCCGCAGCGACTGCAGCACCATCATCTCCAGCGCCCCAGGAAAGAGATCGCGAGGTTCAGTTTTGCCAGATTTTGTCATAGGCTTGTTCTAAACATGCCTAGACTAAAATAGTGTGATGGGCATGTCAATACCTTCGTCCAGCAGAAGCACGAAAGAAGGGTGCCCCATCCTATGCGAAGCATAGGGTGGGAAAGCAATGCCCTAATCGATCAAACCGAAAGAGGTGCAAAGCACCTCTCTGGTAGAAGTACTGGCCTTTAGGTCGATGTCATCCTAAGCGAAGCGAAGGATCTGCTTTTTTCTATGGAGCGGTCGATTAGCTGACTAGGTTGACCAGTTCTGATCGCCGTGGACCGTCTGAGGCAACAGCACCTCATCCAACAACCCGCGAGCCTCAAGGTCCCGCTGCAACTGTTCGATATCCCGGAACTGAATCCCAACCAACCCAACCGCTTCCGCCGCGCGAATATTCTCAGCCTTGTCATCCAGAAACAAAGCCTCGCCGGGAGCAACGTCCAACTTCTCGCAGGTGTAGGTGTAGATCGCTGGATCGGGCTTCGCGATCCCCAGTTCACACGACCACGTATGGTGATGAAAGTCGCCGAGCCACGAGAACTCCTGCCGCATGTAGCAGAGCGTGTCCTCGCCCATATTCGACAGAATCCCGATGCGCAGCCCCGAATCACCCAGCGCCTTGGCCCAGGCCAGCATCGGCTCATTGATCGTGCACCACATCAGCACGTCATTCTCGATCAGCCGCTCAATGTCCGTAGCCGTCAGCTCGATCGAAGTGTCAGAGGCAAACTGTTTCCAGTACGCCGGACCATCCAGCTTACCCATGTCATAGGCGTGCCGATGCGTCCAGTAATGGCTGTCAAACGTGTCGCGATCGAGCCCGGTAATGGTCAGGAGGTTGTTCAGCGCAGCCGGCTCCTGCGCCTGGCTCAACACCATCCCATAATCAAAGATCACCGCACGAATCGCCATGCAAAGTACCTCTCTATTCCATTATGCGGGATTGTCAAGAAACTGGTGCGAGCACTCTCCATGCTGTCATCCTGAGCGCAGTCGAAGGATCAGCTGTTCGCGATCGGAGGCACGAAAACGGGTGCCCCAGGTTCGCGTAGCTAACCTGGGGATTTTCGCTTGCAGAAGCACCAGTAATGGGTGCCCCATCCTTTCGCGTACTTTGCGAAAGGGTGGGAAAGCAATACCCCCACCCAGCCGTCATTAAGTCTTGCGAAGCAAGACCAGTTAGAAGCAGCGGCCTTCAGGCCGGGGAATAAAGCAGAAACGAAGAGGGGCTTCAACCCCGGGCCGTAAGATAACCGCATGCACTTCTCCGCGCGCACCAACTGGGAAACAACCGAAACCGATCTCTCCCGCGCGCTCCGCAAAAGAAGAGAATCAGGCCAACCGATCTACGACCTCACCGCCTCCAACCCAACCCAATGCGGATTCGCCTACGACGAAGCAGCCATTCTCTCGCCGCTCGCAAGCCCTGAAGCCCTCATCTACGACCCCAACCCGCAAGGCATTCTCAAAGCAAGAGAAGCCGTAAGCGCCTACTACCGCGACCACAGCGCCACCGTCGATCCCGCACACATCTTCCTGACAACCAGCACCAGTGAAGCCTACAGCTACGTCTTCCGCCTGCTCTGCGACCCCGGCGACGAGGTACTGATCGCGCAGCCCAGCTACCCGCTCTTCGATTTCCTCGCCGCGCTGGACGACGTAAAGCTTACGTCCTACGCGCTCTTCTACGACCACGGCTGGCACCTGGACATCGAAGCCGTCTGCGAGCGCATCACGCCGCGCACGCGCGCCATCGCACTTGTGCACCCCAACAACCCCACCGGCCACTTCACCAAACAGCACGAGCGAGCCCAACTCGAAGCCCTCTGTGCCGAACACAACCTCGCCCTCATCATCGACGAAGTCTTCCTCGACTATCCGCTGAGCGGAACAGGCCAAAGCTTCGCCATAGGCCCACACCCGGCCCTGACCTTCGTCCTGAGCGGCCTGAGCAAAATCGCCGGACTCCCGCAAATGAAAGCTGCATGGATCGCCGCCTTCGGCCCGGACGAAGCATTGAAGCAGTCCCTGACTCGCCTCGAGGTCATCGTCGACACATTCCTCTCCATGAACGCGCCCGTACAGCACGCCCTGCCGCACTGGCTCGCGCACCGTCACGCAATCCAGCAGCAGATCAGCCAACGCACTGCGGCCAACCTCGCAACCCTCGGCGCGCTCCTCGCCGAACAGTCCATGATCACGCGCCTCGAAGTCGAAGCAGGATGGTACGCCATCCTCCGCATCCCCGCGCTCGGCCGCGACGAAGAAACAGCCATCAACCTGATCCGCGAAGCCGGAGTCTCCACCCACCCCGGCTACTTCTTCGGCCTTCCCGGAAACGGCTGGCTAGTCGTCAGCCTATTAACCCCGAAAAACGACCTTAAAACAGGTTTAACGGCAATCATTCGCACTTATCTCGAATGAAAATGCAGCCTTTTACCATCCCTGACTCGTCATCGTGAGCGAAGCGCGAACTCGAAGGACACGCGGTTCGTTACAAGCAGCACGAAAACGGGTGCCCCATCCTATGCGAAGCATAGGGTGGGAAAGCACGAACTCAACCTAACCGTCATTAAGTCTTGCGAAGCAAGACCAGGTAGAAGCACCGGCCTTCATCGGGGTCCCTAGAACGCGCGATTTTTGCGTTTTGGGGTGATTGAGGCCGGTGAATACGATCCGAAAACGCGAGGGGTTTTAGCCTCGGCCTTTCAAAGGAGCAAGCCTCCATGTCCAACCGCACCGACCCATATGCGTCCTACAGCTATCTGGTCAGCCTTGAAGGCACAATTCTCGGCGGATTCACCGAGATGTCCAAAATCCAGGGCACGCACACCGTCAACGACGTTACGCTGAAACGCGGCCTGATCGTTGCCACAAGCCTGTGGAAGTGGATTAACAGCGCGAGATCCTCCCCGGCCAGTGCAAAGAAGCAAGTCACAATCACCTTGCGAAACGAAGCGAACCAGCCCACCGACGTCTACACACTGAGCCATGCCATCCCGACGAAATACACAGGTCC
>DATGAD010000288.1:0-5407 GCA_035313725.1 Alloacidobacterium sp.
CGCGGAAGCCTTTATGCGCAGGCAGTACAGTACGATTGCGATGATTGCCGTAGGACTCGCCATCATTCTTTATCTTGGCTATCGTCTCTCGCCGTTTACTGCCCCTTATGCGAATAAAGTTGTCATCAGCTTCCTGATCGGCGCAACCTGCTCCGCCCTGGCTGGGCAGACAGGCATGTGGGTCTCAATCCGCTCGAACATCCGCACCGCATCGGCTGCCCGCACAAGCCTGGGCAAGGCTCTGCAGATCGCGCTGCGTGGCGGCGCGGTTACCGGACTGATTGTGGTGGCGCTTTCGCTGCTCGGAGTTGGCATTCTTTTCCTGGCTTTTGGAGGACTGAGCCACCCGCAACAGACCCCGTTCAAGCTCGTCGGCTTTGGCTTTGGAGCATCGCTGGTGGCGCTCTTTGCCCAACTCGGCGGCGGCATCTACACCAAGGCTGCCGACGTCGGCGCAGACCTTGTCGGCAAAGTGGAAGCCGGAATTCCGGAAGACGATCCGCGCAACCCGGCCGTGATTGCCGATCTGGTCGGCGACAACGTGGGCGACTGCGCAGGCCGCGGCGCAGACATCTTCGAATCCACGGCTGCGGAGAACGTAGGCGCCATGATTCTCGGGGCTGCGCTCTATCCCGTCTTCGGAATCAAGGGCATTCTCTTCCCGCTCATCGTGCAGGCCATTAACCTCATCGCCAGCATCGTCGGCGTCAGCATTGTGCACAGCAAAGAAGACGAAGATCCGATGCACGCGCTGAATAAGGGTTACTACGTCACGTCGATTCTGGCCCTCGTCGGCTTTGCTGTCGCTGTTTACTACATGCTGCAAGGACGCTGGTGGCTGCTCGGCTGCGGCATCTGCGGCATCATCACGTCATTCCTCTTCGTCCGCATCACCGAGTACTACACAGAAACGCGCTTCCGTCCGGTGCAGAGTATCGCCAAAGCCTCGCTTACAGGTCCGGCAACGAACATCATCAGCGGCCTCGCCGTCGGCATGGAGACCCCTGCCGTGCCGGTCATCGTCATCGGCTGTGCACTGCTGTTGAGCTATTACTTCGGCGTGCGCGGACTCGCCGACGTAGCCACGATCGCCGATTACAAGAAGGGCATTTACGGCACGGCCATCGCAACTATGGGCATGCTCTCGTCAGCGGCCTATATCCTGGCGATGGACACCTTCGGCCCCATCACCGACAACGCTGGCGGCATCATTGAAATGAGCAACCAGCCGCACGACATCCGTGAAAAAACAGACAAGCTCGATGCTGCCGGAAACACCACGAAGGCACTCACGAAGGGATACGCCATCGGTTCGGCCTCTCTCGCCGCCTTCCTTCTCTTCTCGGCGTACCTTGAAGCGATTCACGACATCGTAAGCCAGCGACTCGCCGCAGCGGGCGAAGTTTTGCCGGCTTCGTGGAGCTTCTCGAATGTCAATCTCGCGTCGGTGCCGGTCTTTGTCGGCGCGCTGCTGGGCGCAATGTTGACCTACCTGTTCTCATCGATGGCGATCAAAGCCGTAGGCCGCGCCGCACAGACCGTCATTCAGGATGTCCACCAGCAATTCAAAGAAAATCCGGGCATCATGGAAGGCACGTCGCTACCGGACTATGGCCGCTGTGTTCACATCGTTACCGGAGCAGCTCTGAAAGAAATGATCCTGCCCGGCATCTTGGCCGTCGCCATGCCGCTCGCGGTGGGTGTCATCTTCCGGCATTTCAGCTCGACCTTCAACCTTAAGGAACTGGCTGATTCTCCGACCATCCACGGCGTCCCCATAAACCTGAGCGGAGCCGAAGCCGTGGCGGCGCTGCTGATGGTCGGCACAATCTCAGGCATCCTGTTAGCTATGCTGATGAACAACGGCGGCGGCGCATGGGACAACGCCAAGAAGTACATCGAAACCGGAGCCTACGGCGGCAAGCAATCAGAAGCCCACAAAGCAGCAGTCGTGGGCGATACGGTCGGCGATCCCTTCAAGGACACCGCCGGTCCATCCCTGCACGTGCTCATCAAGCTGCTGGCTACGGTGACGCTGGTGCTGGCTCCACTCTTCGTCTAAAACAAGAACGCTGAACAAGAAGGCCGCCACAAGCGGCCTTCTGCATTACGGCGCTCTTTTGCCGCAATCTCTGCTATGGTGCCTGCTAATGGCTTTCTCCCTCCGCAAATCCTCTATCAAAAACGGGACGAAATGGTCCCAATATTACAAATCTGTGCCATTCAGCAGATTGTGGCCCCTTTATGCTGCTGTCTTCTGTTTATTTGCTATAACGGGCATCTTCGGCGACATTTTCAACCTCGGCCGCACGCCATATGTTGTCGCGATCTTGAATGCCATCTTCAGCGGATTCACTGCCGTCATGTACATCCACGTGGGGATGCGCTTAGCTCACCGGTTCTTTATTCATGCCACCCTTCTTCAAATTCCGATTTGGCTTGGATTCTCCGCCATTGTCTGGCTTCTGACGTCGCATTTCCATTTGCAGCCGGTGCCCACGGCATCCGGCATTCGGTTCGCCGGGGTGGTCATGCTGCTGCTGGTCATCATTTCTTATTCTCTGTTCATCCGCTTTATTCGTGGAGAAGGACAAGAATCATTCCGTATCCGAAACGAACTCGACCTGGCGCACGGCATCCAGAAGACTCTGGTTCCGCCCATCTCCCTGCACACGCTGCAATTCGAGGTATACGGACGCTCCGATCCAAGCGAAAAGGTGGGCGGCGATCTCGTCGATGCCGTGCCGCTTGAAGATGGCAGCACGGTCGCGTACCTGGCCGATATTGCCGGTCATGGCCTGCAAGCCGGCATCCTGATGGGAATGGTGAAGACCGCGGCGCGCACAGCCCTGCTCGATGCTGGCTCAACACAAGCGCACATGATTTTGCCGTCGCTCATGGACAGGCTCAACCGCGTACTCCCTGACGTAAAAGAGCCGCAGATGTACGCCACATTCGTCGGATTCCGTCTGAGTCCGGACGGCAGCATTTTCTACGCACTCGCCGCGCAGCCGCCTATTCTGCATTACCGAGCCGGGACAAACGTACAGCTCGTTTCATCAGAGCAGTTTCCGCTGGGACTTTTGCCGGTCAGCGGCTATTCCTCCGAAGCCACAACCACGGCACCCGGCGATCTCCTGATAGCAGTGACGGATGGAATTCTTGAAGCCGCCAACGAATCCGAAGACGAGTTCGGGCTCGACAAATTAGAGCAAGTGATCGCCCGTCACGCCGCCGGCAGTCTTCCCGCTCTCGCACAAGCCATACTCGATGCCGCTCGCTCCTTTGGCAAGCAGATTGACGACCAGACTCTGTTGCTGATCCGGCGGCTATAGCGATCTAGGCCGCAGCATTCAGAAAGCGCCGCACAGCCAACAGCGCCATCAGCCTTGTGACTCCGCTGATAAGGAGATTGACTCCGACAATCGTGGCAATCGCCCACGCCGCACTCGACGGCCAGTGACGGAGGATGAGAAACGCCAGGAGCACTGTAATGATGCCATCGAACAGCACCCAACCGGATCCGCTTGTTTTCCGTACCGCGAAGAAGCTGATGATAGCCAGAAATCCTTCAATCGCGAACATGATGCCCAGGACAAAGGTGAAGGAAATCAGCCCCATAACCGGGTGCATAAAGAGCCAGATGCCGCCAATGATGTACACGATTCCGACCAGCGTCCGCCACAGGTAACCGCCGAAGCCGCCCGACACCGGAGCGGTCGTCAGGTGAACGACACCGGCGATGAGGATCAGGACCGACAGCACGATGGCCGTACTAATCCCGGCAATCATGGGCAAGGAGAGTGAAAAGATTCCGCAAAGTATCAGGATTACGGCCCAGGCGATGGCTAAACCTGTTCCGCGCTTGAGAATTTTGCTGAGTGGATCTTCTGTCATGCGACACCCCGTTCTGGAAAAGGATCACAAATACAGACTTCAGCGAATCATTGTGTATAGACGCTACATCATACCCGTAGAAACAATCGATTACGAAGAAAAACGCCGGCGCGCTAGCTTCCCTTCATCTTCTCTTTCACAGACCTGGCCAGCTTCTCGATTTCTTCGGCCCTCTTGATATTGGCGGCGGACATCTGATCTTTGCTGGCCTTTTCCATGTCGTTTTTGAGTTGTTGCGTAAGCGTCACTAATTTGTCTGTGGCGTTGACAATCTCCTGTTGCCGTTGCGTGTTGCGTCGCTGCGCCTGCTGCACCATCGCACGGTGTGCCATGGTGTCTCCGTCATTATCGTCGCTGGGGTTCGGGGCCTGCCCCGGAGAAGCGGGAGGATTCGGCCGAGTCGGAAGCGTTGGTAATTGCTGCTCCGACCCTGCTGTGATAACACAGCCGGCGAGTAGAACCACCGCCGCAATAAGCTTTACCCGGGACGAATTGGCATCTAACCATCGCATCAGGTCATTATAAGAATGTTTCCTATGTTCATGACATATACTCACGCCCTCACCTCAGCCTTTGCATCGGATGGCTCTCTGTCGAACTTCCACGTCAGAGTCATCAATGGGCTGCAGACCTTTGCCTATGAAAAGCTGCCGAAGATCGCTGTCATAGCGGTCCTGGCATGGGTGCTCACACGGGTTCTCAAGGCCATTACAAACCGTATCGTCCGTGTGACCGAGCGCCATGCCGCAAGTACGGCTCGCCTTGCACAGGTGCGCACTCTGACCTCGGTAATCCGCGCCACCGGCATGGGCTTTATTCTTTTCGTCGCGACTTTGTCGATATTGGAGGAATTTAATCTCAAACTGGAGCCGCTTCTCGCCAGCGCGGGAATCGCCGGAGTAGCTATCGGTCTGGCCGCACAAACGATCGTGAAGGATTGTCTGAACGGGATCCTCATTCTTGTCGAAGACCAGTACAATGTCGGCGACAAAGTCCGCCTGGCAGGGCTAACGGGTATTGTCGAATCGCTCTCCCTGCGCAAAACCACAGTACGCGATGGAGACGGCACGCTGTATATCATCCCCAACTCGCAGATCACTACAGTCGCCAACCTGACGCGCGACTATTCAGTCGCCACGATCAATGTGTCGGTTGATTTCTCCGCCGATCCGGACAAGGTGCTGGCCCTGCTGAAAGAAGTCGCGCTGAGCGTGCGCAACGATCCTGCGTACAGCGACGTTTTCATCAGCGATCCTGTCCTACTCGGCGTCGACACCATCAAGGGATCGCAGGTTATCTACCCGGTGCAGTTGAAGACGCAAGCGGATAAACAGTGGGCCGCCATGCGTGAAACACAGCGACGCATCCGCATCGCGCTTGCACAAAATGGAATGCTGCCCGGTGATCCATTGCGTGTTTATGGTTCAAACACTCAGGTCTTTGGCTCGCGCAACAATGAAGGAGCCACAACAGCCGCCGATCCTACTACCGCCACGCCGAACCAAATAAA
>DATGAD010000289.1:0-10245 GCA_035313725.1 Alloacidobacterium sp.
AAGTTGTTATGTCCGTCGCTAAGCGTCGCCTCTGGCAGGGAGACGCTTTTCACCCCGGTGTAGAGGAACGTCGGCACACCGTTGAAGACGACTGCGCTCCCGCTGAAGCAGCCCTCTCCATCCGGACCGCCCTTCGTCGGCGCAAGCGCAACCGGCAGGTGCTGCCAGTGCACCATGTCCGGGCTCACCGCGTGCGCCCAGTGCATATCACCCCACACGGCCGCATGCGGGTTGTACTGGAAGAACATGTGATATTTGCCCTTCCAGAAGATCGGCCCGTTCGGATCGTTCATCCAGTTGGCCGCCGGCAGCAGATGAAACTGCGGTCGGTTCGTATCGTGGGCGAGGTCGGCAGCCGCAATGGCAGCACCTCGCAGCATGGACGCGACCGCCACTCCAGCGCATCCTTGAACAAATCCCCGGCGCGAAATTTCTCTCGTCATCGGCAGAAGTATAGTCCCACTGCTACTGATCTCCGCCAGAAGAAGCCGCGGGCTTCCCATTCTCCGCATTCCACTGGCTGAGAGTCATGACGCAGCGAAAGCCGAGATGGTTCGTCCCCGTGTCGATGTCGCCTTTGCCGCGCGTGCCCACCATGTAGCGCGAACAATATTGATCGGTGCAAAGAAACGAGCCTCCACGCTGGGTCTTCTTCGCGTGTCCCGGCTCAGCAGGATCGTAGGCGGAGTCTGGCCCTTGCGGATTGCGCGCCACGCCACCAGCGGCGACAAGTTGCTTGTAGTAGTCGGGACGGTACCAGTCGGTTGTCCATTGCCACACGTTTCCAGCCATGTCATAGAGCCCGTATCCGTTGGCCGGAAACTTGGCAACCGGCGCGATGCCGGTATAACCGTCGGAACCCGCGTCCTTGTCCGGAAAATGCCCCTGATGCGTATTGGCCATCCACTGGCCGTGCGGACGGAAGTCATCTCCCCAGACGAACGGCTTGCCGGCAAGCCCGCCGCGTGCGGCAAACTCCCATTCAGCCTCGGTTGGGAGCCGCTTTCCCGCCCATTTTGCGTAGGCGACTGCGTCCTCATACGCAACGTGGACGACGGGGTAATTGTCCTTGCCGACAATGGTGCTCTTTGGTCCAAGCGGGTGACGCCAGTTCGCGCCAGGAACATACGTCCACCACTGGAAGTAGTTATCCAGCGACACGGGATGGTCGGGAGGCGCAAAAACAACCGAGCCTGCAACGAGATTTTCCGGAGGCGCGCCGGGATAGTCTTCTGCGCGGGGTTTACGCTCAGCGACGGTTACATATCCGGTGGCTTTCACGAACTTCGCGAACTCAGCGTTGGTCACATCCGTTTTGTCCATGAAGAACCCATCGACATAGACGCGATGCACTGGACGCGAATCGAGCGTGGCCTTCATGCCGACATCGTCCATGTCCGGAGGGTCGTGCGCACCCATCGAAAACTCGCCACCCGGAATCCACGCCATTCCCGGCGGAACTCTCGCAGGAGCAGCAGTCGGATTCGGAAGTGTCGGCCCGAATGAGACCTCACTGGCCGCAGGCATTGCGGGCGTTGCGGGCATGGCGAGCGTCGGCGCGACAGTATTTGCATGCACTGGCGCGAAATGTCTGTAATAGACAGCGGCGGCGCCAGCAACAAACAAAAGGACAAGACCCGCAATCCATAAGACGCTTTTCTTCTCAGGACCTCGCTGTTTATCCGGAACTGACTTTCGTTGTCGCGTGTTCTGTTTCCTGGTCACCTGCGGAACCCGCCTTCTACTCGTCTGAGTTCTCAAATCTCCGGCTCTGTATCAGGCCGGACAAGAGCATGGAATAAGCACGAGGCTTCCGGTACAGTCGGGCAGATACCGGGACTTAGTTAAGAGCCAAGCTTTACGTCGCTTGCGCCTCAGCTTAACTCAGCCGGAACAATGTTGCACTGTCAATTCTTGCAGCGAAGGTAGGTGATACCTAAGGTCACATTTTACCTGTCCCATGACCTTTATCATCCCACCTGTAGAATGAGCACTCTGCGATCCGCCTGAATCGGTTCATTCATGAATACCTTGACCTCCACTCGATAGAGACTTACATTCATTGGCAACCAGTCCTGTCAAAACTGACAGTGTTTTATTTCGTTTGATTGGCTATCGTTCCTTACAAACAGTTGCAGTAATTTTGAGTCGCCATCGTTCCTCTGGTTAACGCGTCATTCAAACGCTGTTGAGAGGTATGGAAATGGGACGGCCACGGGTACTGCTGGCAGATGACCACGTATCGCTCATGGATGCGTTCCGAAAGCTTCTGGAACCGGAATTTGAGGTCGTCGGGACAGTCTCTGACGCTCAGGCCCTTCTCGTTGCCGCATGGCAATTCCAGCCAGATCTTATCGTCGTGGATATCGGTCTCCTCTTCTTGAATGGCATGGAGGCTGGCCGAAAGCTCAAGAAGTTGCTGCCCAGGACAAGGCTTCTGATGGTCGCAATGAACGAGGACGCCAGCGTTGCCGTGGACGCCCTCCGCGAGTGGGAGGCTGGCTTTCTACTCAGGAAATCTGCCGGCGCTGAACTCATCTATGCCATTCACGAGCTGGTGCCGGGCAAGGCATTCGTTGCGCCAACGGTGCCTCAACCGCTTGAGCCGGAGTTCAAACATCCGGGGGTTCAGAGCGACAAGATTCTTACCCGTCGACAGCGCGAAGTTCTTCAGCTGCTCGCCGGAGGCCTGACGATGAAAGAAACCGCCACTACTCTGAAACTTACCCCGCGCACCATCGCATTTCATAAATACAAGATCATACAGGATTTTGGCCTGCACAATAACCTGGACCTGCTCAAACTCGCGATTCGGGAACACCTCGTCACGCCAGAATGAGTCAGCATCCTCAGCCCCGCATTGTTGTGGTTGGTCACCCTGCATCAACGACCCGGGAGTTGAGTTCTCTTTTTCCCATATTCCGCATCCCCAGTTTCCTTTCGTGCCGCAACCGGCTACCTTCATTGGTCTGCGCGCACCGGAGCGTAACACATGACTCATCTTCGAACCAGCGTCGATGTAGATTCAGCACCCGTCGCAATCAAGACGCCTATCGACCGGGCTTCAGGAACTGCACGCCTGAAACTCCCGCTTGTCATCCCATTTCTCGCCCTGATGCTTTATTCATGCGTTTCCGCAGCATCCTCACGAGAGAAGACGGATATCGTCTACATGCGCAACGGCGACAAAATCACCGGCGAAATCCAGTCGCTGGAAAAGGGCCAGCTCAGTGTAAAGCCGGACTACGCCAGCTCGGCGTTTGCAATCGACTGGGGAAAAGTAGAGCGTCTTGAAAGTTCGCAGCTATTTGTCGTTACCGACCCGAATGGGGTTTCATATTCCGGTACACTTACCGCGGGACCACACCCGCATACGATCACGATCATCGAATCCGCGAAGACCACGCTACCGCACGAATCAGTTGTCGAAATCGCTGAGCTCGGGAGTACTTTTCTAAAGCGGATGCGTGGAAATATTGACCTGGGCACGAGCTTTGCCCGTTCCAACGGACAGAAGAGTCTCACCCTGCAGAGCGGGTTGACCTATCAGTCCACGAAAAACATCTATACGCTGAACTCCAACTCGCAATTCACATCGCAGCAAGAAACGTCCGACACCAACGAAACGACAGTAAAGACGGCGTACTTCCATCAGCTGCGCTCATCCCATTGGTACGGCGGGGGCATCGCTAATTTTCTTTCCAGCTCGGAGCAGCAAATCGCTCTTCAATCGACGCTCGGAGCAGCAGTGGCCAACCGCGTCATCTTCACCAACAAGACAAACCTGAACTTGATCGGCGGCCTGGGCTACACCGTCCAGCGGAATTCCGACGGCTCGATGAGCAACGGGCCAACACACTCTTTGGATTCAGCTTTTGCGGTACAGTATTCTACTTTTCGATTTGATTCAACTACGTTCGATACCACCGTCTGGCTATATCCCAGTCTCACCTCACCCGGCCGCGTGCGCATGACCCTGAATCAGGATGTTTACTACAAGTTTCTGGGAGACTTCTATTTCAGGATGAGTTTCTATGACAACTATGACAATCAGCCGGTAGTGGGCGCGCCAGCAAACAACTTAGGCGTTTCGACGTCCGTAGGATGGTCGTTTCACTGACGATGTAATCAGCTTAGAGGATATGCACTTGATAGGAATCTAACCAATAGAAACGGTTCTCGCAGTTGACTGGAGGGATCGTGGACGAAGTCGCAAATCTTGTTGCTCGCCCTTTTCTACTTATGGAGGGTGGCCCACTCTTCAACGTTCAGAAACGCGTAGGGCTGATTAAACACAATGCGCCCTTCATGAAAAGAAGGGCACTCCTGGCAGCGCTGCTCACCTGGCTTCCTCTGCTCGTCTTGTCTGCGATTCAGGGGAGAGCCTTCGGACATTCCGTGCCGGTTCCGTTCATTCGAGATTTCAGCACTTATACCCGATTCCTGCTGGCCGTTCCGTTGCTTCTGCTGGCCGAGAATATTCTCGGCCCTCGCATTGCGGAAGCCGCTGCTCATTTTGTTACTTCGGGGGTCGTAGTACAGAAGGACTTTGAAAGATTCGATAAAATAGTTGAACTCGGATTACGTGCGCGCGATTCCATTCTCGCGGAAGTCGTGATTGCAATTCTCGCCTATGTTTTTTCGTTCCTCGCATTCAGAGAAACCGCGGTTCACGTCACTACCTGGTACGCCACTTTCACAGGCGATGGTGAATCGTTAACCTGGGCGGGCTTGTGGCTGATATTTTTTTGCATACCGTTATACCAGTTCCTGATGCTGCGATGGCTCTGGCGGCTCTTTCTCTGGTTCCAGTTTCTCAGCCGCGCCCGCAAGCTCGACATACAGCTTTTTCCGACGCATCCGGACGGAGCCGGAGGGCTGGGCTTTGTAGGGGAAGCGCAGCGCTTTTTCGGAATCCTTCTATTCGCGTTTTCGCTCGGAAGTGCAGGCGTCATAGCAAACGAAGTGTTGTATGCCGGGATTCCGTTGAAAAACTTCGCCCCTTCGATCATCGCTTACGTGATCGTCTCCCTTGTCATCGTGCTTGGGCCACTGATTGTGTTTACCGGAACTTTGCTTGAGACAAAGCGCAAGGGACTTCATCAATATGGAACGCTCGCGACTACCTATACAGGCTCATTCCAGAAAAAATGGATAGAACACCATAGTCCTGAGACCGAGCCGTTGCTGGGCACAGCCGATATCCAGTCACTGGCCGACCTCGGCAACAGCTACAGTTTCGTCGAGAAGATGAAACCTCTACCGCTCGAATTCCGCACGGTGATTCACCTGGTCTTAGCTGGCCTGCTTCCGCTCACGCCTCTACTGCTAACCGTCATGTCGCCTAAAGACATTTTGAAGCTGTTACTCAAAGTCGTGATGTAAGCGCAAAATCGGTCGCGTCCCTCGGACGCGACCGATTGATTTCAGCTTCACGAATTGGCAGAACCTAGATATCCAGGTTCTTCACATCGAGCGCGTTGTCCTCAATGAACTTGCGCCGCGCCTCAACGTCTTCACCCATTAGCGTGGTAAAGATGGTCTCCGTCTCGGCAATGTCTTCAAGCTTCACGGTGAGCAGCGTGCGATGCTCGGGATCCATCGTCGTCTCCCAAAGCTGTGTCGCAGTCATCTCACCGAGTCCTTTGTAGCGCTGCACCTGGTACTCGCGACGCCCCTGCTCGATGACGTATTCGAAGAGGTCATGCGGTGTCTGCTTCTCGACCGGCTCGTGCGATGCGCGGCCAATCCGCTTCGGAGCAGGCTTGCCGGCTTCGATCTCGCCCGTTGTCTCACCCTCGGTCTCTTCCGGATCAGGCTCGGCAACAGCAGCGGCCTTGCTCGCGTATTCGATCAGGAACGGCGGCTCAAGCATGTCTTGGATCTGCGAATACTTCGCCAGCATCTGCCGCGTCTCCGGAGCAGAAGCAAAGGTCCAGTCAATCTTCCGTTCCGCGCCCTGCGCATCGTGGAAGATCAGCGACCACGTCTGGTGCTCTTCGTCATGAACCGGCTTATCCAGACCCTTAAACTGATACTTCTTCTCGATCTTTTTCAGCTCGTTGTAGAACTCCGTCAGCTTCGCCGGAATGTTCGATGCATCACCTTCAAAATCCGAGCGCTTTGCCGGCTCCTTGCCTTCATGCGCAAAGAGTTTCGCAAACAGGCCGATGACCTCGTCATTGCGCAGGCGCTTGTTCACTTTGTCGAAGAAGCCGAGATAGTCATTCAGCTGCCCCATGAACTTGGTGAGTGCCGGCCCTTCGAGCTTCGTGGCGTTCTCACCGTGGCGAACAATCATGCCATCGGAGGCGCGCTTGACCATCACCTTCACGAACTCGCGGTCGTCCTTGATGTACTGCTCGAACTTCCCCTTCTTGATGCGATAGAGCGGCGGCTGCGCAATGTATACATTGCCGCGCTTGATCAGCTCCTGCATGTGGCGGAAGAAGAAGGTCAACAGCAGCGTGCGAATGTGCGAGCCGTCAACGTCGGCGTCGGTCATCAGAATGATTTTCCCGTAGCGCAGCTTCGCGGGATCGAAGTCGTCTTTGCCGATGCCCGTACCCAGCGCCGTAATCATGGCTCGGATTTCTTCATGGCCCAGCATCTTGTCGTAGCGGGCCTTCTCCACGTTGAGAATCTTTCCCTTGAGCGGCAGAATCGCCTGGAAGCGTCGGTCGCGTCCCTGCTTGGCCGTTCCGCCTGCGGATTCACCCTCGACGAGATACAGTTCGCAGCGCTCCGGCTGGCGCTCACTACAATCGGCCAGCTTGCCCGGCAATCCGCCGCCATCGAGAGCGCCCTTGCGCCGCGTCAGGTCGCGTGCCTTACGCGCTGCTTCGCGCGCGCGGGCGGCGTCAATCGCCTTGTTGATGATCTTACGGGCCACCGGAGGATTCTGCTCGAGGAACATGCCCAGCTTCTCGTTCACGAGCGCCTGCACCGTTCCTGCGATATCCGAATTCAGCTTGCCCTTGGTCTGCCCTTCAAACTGCGGCTGTGGCAGCTTTACGCTGATGACCGCAACCAGACCTTCGCGCACATCGTCGCCCGAGAGGTTTTCCTTCACGTCCTTGAAGAGCCCCATCTGCTGGCCGGCTGCATTAATCGTGCGTGTCAGCGCCGTCTTGAAGCCGGAGAGATGCGATCCGCCATCGACCGTGTTGATATTGTTCGCAAACGTAAACACTGTTTCCGAATAACCATCGTTGTACTGGAGAGCGATTTCCATATCCACGCCGTCGCGCATCGCTTCCATCATGATCGGCTTATCGTGCAGTATCTGCTTGCCCCGATTGATGTGCTTGATGAACTCGGCAATGCCGCCGGCGTACTTGAACTCCGCGCGCTTCGCCTCGCCAGTCTTCGGATCCGTCGTGCGCTCGTCGGTGAGCGTAATCTCAAGACCTTTGTTCAGGAAGGCGAGTTCGCGCAACCGTTGCGCCAGCGTGTCGTAGTTGTATTCGAGAACGGTGAAGATCGTCTTGTCGGGCAGGAAGTGGACCTTTGTCCCACGCTTCTTCGAGGTGCCCGTCTGCCGCAGCTTCGTGACGGGAATGCCGCGTTCGTAATCCTGCTCATAGGTGTGGCTGTCGCGCCAGATCTCGACTTCGAGCTCTTCGCTCAGCGCATTGACGCAGGAAACACCCACGCCATGCAGACCGCCGGAAACTTTGTACGTCGAGGAATCAAACTTGCCGCCCGCATGCAGCTTCGTCAAAACCACCTGTACCGCGGGAAGCCGTTCACCGGTAGGCAACGCCATCTCGTCGACAGGAATTCCGCGCCCGTCATCCACTACCGTGATCGAGTTATCGACATGAATGACAACCTCGATCTTCTTTGCATATCCTGCCAGCGCCTCGTCGACCGAGTTATCAACGACCTCATATACCAGATGGTGCAGCCCCATCTCACCCGTTGACCCGATATACATCGCCGGACGCAACCGCACCGCTTCAAGGCCTTCCAGCACCTTGATGTTATCGCCGGTGTAGCCGCCATCATCGTGACCGTTCATCTTCTTCTGGCCATTTTGCTTTAGGGAAGCTAATTCAAGTTCGTCGGGGGAAAGTGTTGAAACGGCAAGCTCTTTGGTGGACATGCAACTCCGGCAAGGCAAAGCCTTCGATCGCCTCACAGCCAGACGGCTGGAATTGGACTAACAGATTGAAAGCGAAGAGGTTTTTGCCTCGATTCTCTTCTCAATTATAGCACGCGGAAGGCCCCGCATTCCGTCTGCGGAGAGGGTGGAAAACGCGGCATAAATCCCAGTCGGAATGGCTCGGTTACTACGATGGATGTCCCCGGACAGGATAAGAGTGCACGCCCAGCTATCTTAACCACTTACAGTGACAGGAAAAGGATTGTTGCTGACCTCAAACTAAGTCAACAAATTGTTGATACGCTTAGTTTTAACTGTATATGAATAACACCCCAGGCAACGTTGATCAGGGCGAAGCGCGTCATAGCTCCTAACTGTTCTCGCTGCTCCTATCCGTCAGACATTACAAGCTTTAGTAACTTTTTGCCGGTTACTACTTAGTAGAAAGTCAGTCTTGTAGCGCCTCGGCATTCGGTCTATCGTCAATTACATTGGCTGGGAGTACAGCATGGCGTTAGCTTCTATCTCGAACATGCTCGCATACGCTGAACCCTTACTATGGGCAGCAGCGCTCCTGGCATTTTTCCGTGTCAGAAAACACGCCGCCCTATCCGCCTTCGGAGTTTTCCTGGGCGTCCGCATGATCCGGGCCATCCTGCTGGTCGGGATGTCGCGCGCGCACATGATCTTCGGAAGTGACGGCCACACGCTGCATTCCGTGTACTTCTACACCAACTGGGCGACTTACCTGGCTGGCTGCGTCGCGCTGTTTTTCGCGCTTCAGGAACTTTTTGTCAACATGATGGCTCCACTTCCCGGACTCAAGCGTCTGGGGCTGGCAGCCTTCCGCTGGGCGGCGGCTGCGTCCTTGGTTCTCTCGTTGTCGTCGGTCGTTACGCTCGCGTCGGCCAGTTCCATCCATGACCATCTGGCGGCAATATTCACTCAAATAGCGATCGGCTTCAGCGTGCTGGCCCTCTGCCTGCTGGCATTTCTGGTGGTATCCGTACACGCCCTCGGGCTTTCTTACAGGAACCGGGTCTTTGGCCTTTGCCTGGGACTTGGCCTGCTGGCAGCGATGGACCTGATGGTCTACGGGCTTCGTTTTTCGGTTACCGGCACATGGCCAGCCACTGTGGCTGAAATCGTCACCGCTATCGCGCTTCTCACCTGGGTAGGATTCCTGGCCTTCCCTGAACCGGTGAAGCAGCAGGCACCCGCGGCGATTTCATCCTCGGCGATGCTTTGGAACGATCTGGCCGCGGAACTCGGGCCGAACCCCCCACAGCCTGTTCCGCAGCCGAGCGGTTTCCTGCAGAACGTCGAAGGGGTGGTCGACCGCGTCCTCGCGAAAAATTCGCTCACCGGCTAGCGACAAGGTTTGGAAACGACACGAGCCTCGAGAAGTTCCGAGGCTCTTTTATTGTCCGAGATAAAACACGTAAAAGGCCGGAGCTCAATGCTCCGGCCTTTTGATTTCTGAACGCTCCGCGAAGTTACTCAGCTACGACAGGCTCGACCGCAACAAAGCGGCCCATGCGCCCGCGATCGACAAACTTCACTTTGCCGGTAATCTTGGCAAAGAGCGTGTCGTCGCTGCCACGGCCGACATTGAGGCCCGGCTTCAGAGGCGTGCCGCGCTGCCGCACAATGATCGATCCGCCGGTGACCAACTCGCCACCGAAGGCCTTTACGCCCAGTCGCTGCGCATTTGAGTCGCGACCGTTACTGGAACTTCCACCGCCTTTTTTATGTGCCATTTCTCAATTCCTCATGCCAGCCTGGCTGGCTTCTAAAAATTTTGCCGCGCAGCTTACTTCTGTGCGGTGTAGGTCGCGCCGTCGACCTGAATCTCGTTGATGCGAACCTGCGTGAACGCCTGACGATGTCCCTGCAGCTTCTTGTACTGCTTCTTCCGCTTGTAGTGGAAGACCAGGATCTTGTCGCCGCGACCGTCGCCGAGGACCGTGGCAATTACCTTGGCTGACTCGGGCTTCGCAACCGAACCTGCATCGCCGGAAACCGCCAGCACATCGCTGAACTCGACCGTGCCGTTCTCGTCCGCCGTCGCTTTCTCAATCTTCACCACGTCGCCCGGAGCGACACGATACTGCTTACCACCAGTGCGGATGACCGCG
>DATGAD010000290.1:0-3539 GCA_035313725.1 Alloacidobacterium sp.
GGAAAGCCGGTTGAGCTACAAGATTGAGCCGATCTTCTATTCTCTGGATTCGTTCCTGCTGGCTCTCCCTCCCTTTCTTCTCCGTCCAATTGTGCTTCGCCGCCTGCACAGGCAAGTCCCGCTTCTGCTGGACATGAATGCCGGACGTATTCGCTATGACTATATTGAGCGCCTCCAGGTCAGCATCACTCGATTTGAGAGGGGTCTTCAATCGCAGATTGCGCTCTTGGGAGAAAGCCTTGAAGCTGTGCTACAGACGGGACCAAACGAAAGTGGGAGCCACCTGGATTCGCTTCATACCTGTGAACTCGTCATTGAGGACTGTTTGCGGCTCTTGCGCTGAAGGCGCCGATTGGAGTGTTAAGTGTAATTCTTCGCACCAAATCTGAGTTACTGACGAGTGGTCGGCAAGAACGAAGCCGCAGGCGCCGCGGACGCTCGCCTGTGCCATACTCGGAGCGTATGGGCTTGCAGAGATCGCTTCATCGGCTTTCGTTAATCTAGCTAAATCGCTGATTACAGGCGTGCTTTGATTCAATCTCCATAGGCTCACGCATCCGCGGCAACCGCCTGCGGCTTCCTTCTCCCCAGAAACTTCGGGGGCTCCAGGCGTCAAGGGCAGGCAGCCGTGACCATGAGTCCGAGTTGAGCCGCTCTCTTTTTGACGAAATCGATTTGTTGTTGGCGGTTTCTCTGTTCGTAGTACTCTGCGCCTTTGTCGATGTACTGTTGTCCATACTTCAGCATTCTGTAGACCAATCGGGCAAGCCGGTGAGCCATGGCGGTGATGGCTTTCGGAGCGCCCAGTTTGGTTCGCAATCGCCGGTATTGTGCACCCAGGTAAGTGCGACTTTTCAAGAGCGTGGTAGCTGCTATCCGCAGTGCCGTCGCAGCCCGGTTGACTACACGCCGCGTTCCTCGGCTCAGTACTTTGTCTCCACGGATGCGGTTGTCCGGGCATAGTCCCAGCCAGGATGCGAAGTGGGCCTCGGTTTTCCATCGACTCATGTCGAGTCCGACTTCACTGAGGAGAGTCTGGGCGGTCATCACGTTGATGCCGTCGATTTGTGTCAGATCCACTCCGGTGATGCGCAGGAGTTCGCCACTCAGCGCGAATTGAGGCATATACCGGCTCGGTTTGCTCTTGTTCGCCTGAGATAGACGTTCCTTCGCCACTGGAAAGGCAGTATCTATAAAACTTGACAGGTGTTGTTGCAATTTCTGGTCGCATTCGGCGATTCGATGCTGGTCTATGTCATACATTTCCAGTTGCTGTTCCACCACAAAGAGTAACTCTGGGCGCCAGTTGCCCTCCAGGCTTTTGGCAACCTCCTCTCTGGTCGCACGAATCCGGCAATCGCTGAGCTCAGCCAGTTTCTTGGGATCGCGTTCGCCTGCCAAAATGGCTCGCACGATCGCTTGCCCTGTCCGTCCACTCAGATCGCTGATCACGTTTGCCAATTGTATGTTCATCTGCGTCAGTGCCTTTTGCATGCGTTGAATGCAGGTCGCCATCCCGACCGCATGCTCTGCCCGCTGACGCCAGTAAGTTCGCAGTACGCGAATGTCTGAAGTAGGTTGAAACGAATTGTTCAACAAACCGTAGGTGTGCAACTTCAACAACCACTGACTTTCCTGCACATCGCTCTTCCGCCCCGGTAGGTTCTTGGTATGCCGCGCATTTACCAGAAACACTGCCAAACCGCGTTCTTCGAGAATGTCATAAAGAGGAATCCAGTAGACTCCTGTCGACTGCATAGCCACGGTCTTCACTCCACAACTCCGTAGCCAGTTCGCCATCCGATAGAGATCCGCTGTGAAGCACTCGAACCGCCGTACGGGATCTGCATCGCGGTCCGGGCGGACAGCAACATAATGTGCACCGTTTCCCACATCGATCCCCGCTGCATCCGGGTGCATTACCTCGAGACCAGGATCCTCGGAGCGCAACCTCCGCGCCAGTTCCTTCCTTTCCCTTCGATTTGCTTGTAACCTCTTGTCCGTCGACATCCCTATCCTCCTTCGTGAAACTCGGGATGGGATTCGGCCCGGCGACGAACGGTTTAGAAATCTCCCCAACGGGGTCGAAGGACTCACGATCGCGGTCCCTGCCACCATGCCAGTGATCGCCAGTACCGGAGCCATGCTTACCTTCGGGCACACAGCGCCAATGAAGGTCTCGGCTATAGCTTGCCGAATCGGATCCCGGATCAGAGTCGCAAAGGCGGACTGATCGAGGCAAGTTTCTGGTGCCAGCGATGCCATTGAAGATGCCGTCTAAGCTTGCCTCCTAATCGAAACCGCCTCGGATCAACTCTGAGGCTTACGTCAAACTCTATGGTCGAGGCGGTTCCGATGTAGGCTAGCGACCAACCGGAAGTTGCCTGCAGTTCTCGTCAAAGAACATAGACACGTACCAGCCACCACACAAGAAATAATGCGATGATGCCCACCACGATGTGAGCCATCCATTGGCCCGCCGTCTTCGGCCTACTGAGGTTAAACACGCGGCAATGGTAGCACTTGCGACGGTTCCCCCGATTGGCTCTTTCTTCCCACAAATGAAAAGCACTCGCGATAGATTCGCGAGTGCCAGTAAAGAGGCGGGCCCTCCCCCGAGGTCCGCTCCGTCAACGAGAACAATGAGCGCTAAGCCCTGAAGTCACCAGCCGAGAACCTGGGCAATTTCAAACGGAACCCCGGCTCTCGAACGAGCGCAGTGCGGACCTTGACATCAGGATCGGGTTTCGACTGGTTGGAGATGCTGGCCTGCCCTAGCAGATCATTCTGCAAAAAGTCGTTTACTGCCTGGGCGATGGCAGCTTCCCTATTGGCGCGGATGCCCTGCCGGATGCTTACGGCCGTCGCGGCGAATCGGAGGGGGAAAGAAACCCTGCAGAGGGCCAGAAAACAAGAGCCCGGCTGGGATCTCGCAATTGGAATCGGGGGGCATTCTGAGAAGGCTTGGTGACGGTAAAAAAGGTCAACCCTATCGCTTTTATCGAAATGCTGCCGAAACTCCATGCCTTAAGGGGGACCCCTTGGCAGACTCCGAGTGACTTGAGAGTAGCTTGCCACTCAGGTTCGACGTTGGGCATCCACACATTTAGGTCACGATGCTGCGCAGGCCCTTCGACTCCTCCAGGGCGGACGCTCGTTCAGTCCAAAATTTGGACTCTAGCGTGTCTCGGAAAACGTACTAAGGAGATCCGTCAGATCACATCTTCCTTTCTACCTCGGATAAAGGAACAACTCGCAACAATAACGCATTGCTGAGAATCAGAATGCATCGGAACGAATCACAGCAACAGGAACGAACACCTTAAGTGCTCCGCAGATGTCCGCGGGCGCTTACAGATATTTGACGCTCAGTCTCCGGATAGCTGGTCTATCGGCCACTCGCCAGAAGACACAAATCGATCGGAACAGTTCGATGAGCGACTTGGCCTTGTTGTCGTCAGGTGACAATTGGCCTACGTCTGGTAGCTCGTGATAACGCTTGTTGTCATGCTCCCTACCCATCAAGGAATTCCAATGAG
>DATGAD010000291.1:0-2683 GCA_035313725.1 Alloacidobacterium sp.
GATCCTCGTCAAACGGGATCCGGCGATTCTGCCAAGGACTCCGGGAAGCAGGCTTCCGAGGAGTTGCACGCGACTTCGCCCGCCACCGTTCCCGCAGCCGGTCCGCGTAAGCTGGTTCGTCCTACGCTGCCTGCGCGCGCCCTGGGCAGAAAAGATCTCTTCCGGCGAAACGATTTCACGCCTCTCGCTCACCATGAAGCTATGACCAGCGGACACAATGGACACGAGTGCACGCACGCCGAGGCCTTCTACTTTCAAAAGCAGGCCCAGACGCAGACGCCGATGGTGTTCATCCTGGAGGATGGGGAGCGCATCGAAGGCTATATCGAGTGGTACGATCACAACGTCATCAAGGTGAAAAATCACAGCCGGACGCTGATCTACAAATCAAGCATCAAGTATCTCTTCAAAGCGAATGAGAACCCGCAGCGCGTCTGAGTTTTACATCACTCTGTCTTTGCCGCTTTCAGAAGACGGTCGCGTATCGCCACGCCGATCCCTGCAGCCGCAGGTAACGGGCACGCGATCACCGTAGCTCCGGCCTTGTCGAGGAAACGCAGTCCTGCAAAGAGGCGCTGCGCCAGCTCTTCAGCATCGCTCCACTTCCCCCAGCGATAAATGATTCCGCCGCTTTCTTCCACCGCGCTCTCGAATTCATCCGGCATCATCAGGCCCAGCTTGGCGCCATTCTGGCGTGATTGTCTCAGCGCATCACGAAAAGCAGCGATCTGACCTTCTCCTTCGCCGTCAATCAGGATGAGCTTTGCTCTGGGTGCATAGTGCCGCAATCCAACTCCCGGAGACGGAAGAGATGCAGGCTCGACAGCATTCATTTCTGCAGCTTCGCGGAACATGACCGCGTCCACTCCGGCAGCGCGAATCTGTTCGAGTGAGACAACTCCGGGCCGGTAAACGACGCAGGGATTTTCGCAGACGTCGATTACGGTCGATTCCAGACCGTGAGTCGTCTCGCCGGAATCGAGAATTGCATCGATGCGGCCGTCGAGGTCTTCGGCAACGTGCGCGGCGGTGGTAGGGCTGGTGCGCCCAAAGCGATTGGCGCTGGGCGCGGCAATCGGCACACCCGCTTGGCGAATCACCGCGTGCGCCACGGGATGCTGCGGCATGCGCACTCCCACGCGCGGACGCCCGGCCGTCACCGCATCGGGGATGGCATCGCCCTTGGGCATCAGCAACGTCAGCGGACCCGGCCAGAAAGCCGCGATCAGTTTGGCCGCACTCTCCGGAATGTCCGCGACCACTTGTGTCAGCATCTGCGTGTCCGAAATATGGACAATTAGCGGGTCCCACGATGGCCGCTGCTTCGCCGCAAAAATCTTCGCAATCGCCTCAGCGTCGAATGCATTCGCTCCCAGACCGTAGACCGTCTCCGTCGGCAGCGCGACCGTACCCCCGCTGCGCAGAATCTCCGCCGCCCGCTTCAGCGATGCACGCGAAACTTCGGACGCGAGATCATACGGATCGACGATGAGTCGCAGAGTTTGCATAATTTTATTGTAGGGTGCCCTATACTTTTCTCCATGAGTGCCGATGAGATTGAAGTGAAATTTCGCGTCGCCGATGGCCCCGCGCTGGAGCGCAAGCTCATCGCGTATGGCTTTCATCGCGTCACGCCACGCACCTTCGAAAAGAATGTCCTCTTCGATACGCCTGACCGGGAGTTACGTTCGCAGCAGTCGATTCTGCGCATCCGCCAGTATGGAGAGCGCTGGGTGATTACACACAAAGCGGTGCCCGCAAACAACGATCCGGCGGCACGCCACAAGCACCGCATCGAGACAGAAACTGAGGTCACGGATGGCGATGCGATGTCGATCATCTTCAGTCAGCTTGGGTATACTCCCGCGTTCACCTACGAGAAGTGGCGCACCGAATACGCCGACGCCAGCGGCCATTGCGTGATTGATGAGACACCGATCGGCCTCTTCGCCGAGCTCGAAGGCCCGGCTGAGTGGATTGACGCGACCAGCCAGCGCCTCGAGCTCGATCCCGCCGAGCTGCTCACGCTCAGTTATGGCCGCCTGTTTGACGATTGGCGCACCGCAACCGGCAGCTCGGCCACTGATCTGACTTTCGCGGCAATTCCACAGCACGGCTGATCCAGAAACCCTTCAGATACCCTCGGCGAAATTCCGTTCAAGCCTTTCCAGATTTCTGCCGATAAGCCTCTCAAACAGCGGTGTCCCCGCACTCCACCCGAGAGGCCTTCATGAATATTGCAAAATCTCGTCATTCTGCCTTTGCCGCCGGTTTCCAGCATACAGCTCTAGTCCTACTGGCCGCCCTTGTGTGCCTGCTCTTAGCCGCCCCCGCGCATGCCGATGACCGCCGCGTGGAAAAGCGGGTTCCGCCAATCTACCCGGAAATTGCCAAGCGCATGCGCATCTCCGGCGTTGTGCATGTAGAAGCGACCGTGGCGCCGGATGGCAGCGTAACCGCGGCCAAAGCCACGAACGGCAACAAGATGCTCAGCCCCGCCGCGGAAGACGCCGTGAAGCGCTGGAAGTTCGTGCCTGGCGATGGCCAGTCCACGGTTGGCATCGACGTCAACTTCGAAGCGAACTAAATCTAACCGGGACATCCCCAAGGACAAAACAGCCATGTCATTCACGCAGTCGCGCCTGACCAATAAACTACGCCTCAGCACCGGAGTGCTGGTGCT
>DATGAD010000292.1:0-2109 GCA_035313725.1 Alloacidobacterium sp.
TCTTTCTCGATAGTCACATCGAGCTTGAGCAAATCGCCGTCGCGAAGCCTGCGCTTACCAGGAATGCCGTGCACAATCTCATCGTTGACGCTTATGCAGCTTACGCCGGGAAAGCCGTAGACAAGTGCCGGAGCCGAACGCGCTCCGTGCTCGCGCATAACCTCCGCGCCGATGTCATCTAACTCGCCGGTCGTAACACCGCGGCGGGCGGCACTCTTCATGGCGTTTAGCATCTGCCGCACTACGCGCCCAGCGGCTCTCATTCCTGCCAGTTCTTCAGGTGTCTTGATAGACATATCGTCGTCTCGCTTCGAATTCAGTTACTCGCCGAGTAAAAACCGCTGTGTGCTCAAAGCTTTTCCCGTTGCACCATCGCATTCGATCAAAGTCGCGGCCATGCGCGGGTCGCCCTTCGCTGCCTCAAACTTCCCGGGCATGCCGGTAAGAAATCGCTGCAGCACCAGCTCCTTTTCCACGCCGATAACGCTGTCGTACGGTCCGCTCATACCGACATCCGTCTGATAGGCAGTTCCGCCGGGCAGCACGCGATCATCGGCAGTGGGCACGTGGGTATGCGTGCCGAGCACAGCTGTCACGCGGCCATCGAGATACCATCCCAGAGCGGCCTTCTCTGAGGTTGCCTCTGCATGCACGTCGACGAGAACGACCTTCGCCGTGATCTCTTTCAACAAGGAATCGGCAACACGAAACGGATCGTCGCTCGAACCCATGAAGACGCGGCCCTGCAGATTGATGACGGCGTATTCCTGTCCCGAGGGGAGTTCACCTTGATAGAAACCATAGCCCGGTGTTCCGGCAACGTAGTTCGCTGGGCGAATTACCCGCCGCGCTCGCTCATGGCTTTCGGCAGGCACGGACTTCATGTATTCGATGATCTCGCGCTTGTCCCACACATGATTGCCGGTTGTAATCACGTGCGCTCCCAGATCGAATAACTCTTCAGCGATCGCTGGAGTTAGTCCAAAACCGCCAGCGGCGTTTTCTCCGTTGATGACGAGAAGGTCGACGCCATGCTGCTCGACGACGTGACCGAGATGTTCGCGCACGATGCGGCGCCCCGCGCTGCCGAAGACATCTCCTACAAAAAGAATGCGCAAATGAAAAAACCCCACGGACAGAATAAGAATCTCTTATTCACTTTAGAACAGGTCGATACGAAGTCGTATTTGATCTATGACGGTTACAGACGTATTTTGATGTGGTTTGGCGAAAACCTATGGTAGCGTGGCAGTATGGCCGTCAATACCCGATTCGCTACCGGCGTCCACGCCTTGCTTCTGCTCGCTGCCGAACCGGATGTACTGCAGACCTCAGAGGACGTGGCACGTAAGCTAAACACGAACCCCGTCGTGATTCGGCGTGTCTTTTCGCTGCTGCAACAGGCGGAACTGGTGGAGAGCCAGAAGGGTCCCAGCGGCGGCTCGCGTCTTGCGCGTTCCGCTAAGGAAATTTCGCTCGCGGATATCTATCGCGCACTCAATCCGGGCGATGTGTTCCATGCATCCTCCGTCCATGCCAGCCCGAGCGCAAAGCTGAACCAGGCATTGAATCAGGTCTTCAAAGATGCCCAGAAAGCTCTTGAAAAAGAGCTGGCACAAACAAGCCTGAGCCAGCTTGTGAAAAAGACCGCCAAAAAAGAGAAGCGCTGACCTTTCACATTTGGGCGATGCTTAGAATATTGGCGTCGGGATCTTTGAACCAGGCAATTTTCGCGCCTCCCGGTGCGGTCCAGATGCCATCTTCGTCCTGTTCCACGTGGGGATAGCGTTCTGGCTGCACTCCGGCTTTCGCCAGAGCACGTGCTGTAGCGGTTGCGTCGCTGACCTGCCAACCGAGGACGGTATAAGGTTGCGGCCGGACAGTATTGACCAGCGTTACTCGCAGCATGATTCCGCCAACATCAAAAACAAGGGCGAAGCGGTCTTCGTAAAGCATTGTTAGTCCCAGCGTGTCGCGATAAAAGGCGCGTGCCTTGTCTGCGTCGCTCACCCCGACAAAAGACATGATCTTTTCATTACCGAGCATCGAGCACCTCGAAATCCTTTCCGCCGAAGTGTAGACCAGAATTGTGAATACGGCGTAGGCTGG
>DATGAD010000293.1:0-2638 GCA_035313725.1 Alloacidobacterium sp.
GCCTCAGGTACCTCGACCGCGCTCGCCCACTTGCTCCCGCCGAAGTAGGCAGTACTTCCAGGATCGCTCACCTCCGCGCCATCTACGATCACTGTGTAGTAGTGAAGTCCAGGAGCCATGGACGGCGTCGTGAACGTCCAGAAACCGTCCGCCTGCTTTTCCATGTCCACCTTCGGACCACTCCAGAAATTAAGCTTCACCTTCGTCGCGTCAGGCGCTTTAAACTCCGCCACAGTGGCCTGGTTTTACTCCGCCCTTGACAAACAGCATAGAACGCGAGCAACTTCTTCCACTGAATCGCCTCATGATGCTCGAGTGCTACGGTGGTGGGAGAGTTGGCTACATCTCAATGCATAATAAATCGCCAAGTCACTCATCGACGCAGCAGATAAGTCCCCAAAAGTCGGCTAGGCTTCCGCAATTCGGAAGTGCCGTATCGCGGAAGGCTAGCGCGTTTATGGGGAGTAATCCTGATGATCGCGCGCAATCTGAGGTCAATGAGCGCATTGGCCTGTTAACGCCAACCGAGAGACGAAGAGAGCGATTGCCGCCGCAGTGACTCTTGTCAGTTCTGGAAGGCCGCTTGATCCTTCGAGTCGTTCTTCAAAGACTCGCAGCCAGCAGTCTGTCGCAGCATGGGCTGCATCGTCGCCATAACTTGTCCGGGCACACCAGTAGAGAGCTGCGAGCCAGCGTTCCGCCTCCAATGTGAAGTTCTCCAGAGAGCCGCGGATCTTTGAATTGGAACCGGCGGGAACAAGATGCCCGTCCATGCCAACCTCCAAGACGTCATGCTGACTCCGTCTCACGCTGCAGCTTGTCTCAACACATCTTCGACTTTAGCGTCCAAGTCGCGAGCCACGCTTAGCGCATCCTCATTCCCGTAAGGAGCCAGGAGGCTGGCCATCCTGTCATACGACATATGCACACCATCCGCACGCTCATCCACAAGGATGGTAACGGGAGCGTACGAGCCGGCGTCCGGAACACGCTTCGCCATTTCCTTCATGATGAGAGGATTTCCAACGACCAGACGAATCATCTTGGATGTGTGTTGCTCTGTCCCCTTGCGAATAACCATCCCGTGATCGAACTCGACAAACTGCATCAGACCAGTCTTGCCGAGGGTGGGTTGTATCGCGGCTTCTAGCTCGGCGGCAGTTGTTGCTCGCTGCGCTACTTGCCAGAACTCTGCCATATTTGGGTGACCGATCGATGCCTTAATGGCTGCAACAACCACGTCGAACGCTTTCGAGGAGGTTACCGTAAATCGCTCCATCTCCACTTTGCTGATCATCCTGGCTCCCTTTCGATTGCTCCCTTAACAAGTTCCGGCAATCATCGCAACTGACGATTGTGAAATTGGCTCGTCCGACCATTGGCAAGGTGGGCCGCGGCGGCGTTGTAGTGTTTTCCGTTATGGCGCGAGAAAGCGCGACTCTGCCCCAGACGTATCCATACAAAATCTCCGCCGATCGGAATCGGATCGGCGGAGATCATTTGTCCGAAAGAATATGGCTACACACTGACGGAAGTCGCAGCCTCTTCGATGAGCTTGGCTGTTTCCTTCGGGAAAGACATAAAGGCCACATGGCTCGACTTCACTTCGACCGTCTTGGCCTTGGCGCGCTTCGCCATCATGCGCTCCTGTTCCGGATTGATTGATCGGTCTTCGGTCGCCACCATGTAAAAGGTCGGCTTGTGCTTCCAGGCTGGATTCTTAACCTGATGAGTGAACGAGTCGGTCGAGATCGGCACCTGCGCTATAGCCATGAACTCCGCCTCATCCCGCGGGATGTCCGCTGCGAAGTCAGCCACGAAATGCGCCTGGTCTATCCACCAAAGCCCATTGCTGTCCGGCGTGAACGCCTTGGAGGCTTGCGGCACGGCCTGCTCGATCGACGCACAGCTTTCACCTTCATCGAGGGCAAATGCGGCAATATAGACAAGCGCCGCAACGTTTGGATGATTGCCGGCCTCGGTGATAACAGACCCGCCATAGCTATGTCCGACCAGAACGACCGGGCCGCCCATAGCGTCAATTGCAGCCTTCGTATACTTTTGGTCGTCGGCGTAGGAAGTCTCGGGGTGCTGCACCACCGACACCTTGTAGCCATCATGCTTCAGGATGTCGGCAACCCTCTTCCAGCCGGAACCATCTGCGAAAGCTCCATGCACCAGAACTACATTCTTAATATGCTGACTCACGATTATTCTCCTTTGCGGTAAAGATCCAGTCGGATCGGTTGATGTTCGATGTTGAACGTCCTTGCGCAAAACCGCTCTCGTGCCACGCTGGACCTAGGCTGCACTTGCAACGTAAAGACCTGTTGGCTGCTAGTTGGCGTGTGCGCGTGTGGCAGCATCTTCGATGAGCTTGGCCGCTTCCTTCGGGTGAGACATGTAGGCCACGTGGCTGGAGTTCACTTCGACTGTTGTCGCCTTGGCGCGCTTGGCCATCATGCGCTCCTGTATCGGATTGATCGACCGATCTGATCCGGCCACCATGTACCATGTCGGCTTGTTCTTCCAGGCGGGATTAGAGACCTTGTGGGTGAACGCATCGGTGGAAATGGGTACCTGCGCTATAGCCATGAATGCGGCCTGTTCCGCTGGAATGTCCGCCGCAAAGTCCGCC
>DATGAD010000294.1:0-2998 GCA_035313725.1 Alloacidobacterium sp.
GGAGGCGACCTGGCAGAGCGTTCTGGAAGCAATGGGCATGCCGGGCGACCGGACCGGACTTTACATCGAGATGGTGAAGAGCTTCAACTCAGGCTGGATTCACTTCGGCAATTCGGGAACCGAGAGGTTCCACGGGCCAACGACGATCGAGGCGTTCGCACGGGAGTTGGTCAAGTAAGGAGAACAGGCGCAGGGACATCTTCGCTGTCGCAAGAATAAGCTAGGAAATTTGGCATCTCGGGAGCGGTCGTTAGCTTCCGAGATTGGCGTTTGAACTAACTCGCTGGCGCGAGGGACGCTGCCGCGTGGGCGTTCCCCGGACATTGTTGGCTGTGTAAGCCTCGGGTCACAGGAGGTTACCGTGACCCATCTTCGACAACTGATGCTGGATGAGCTCCAGCGTCGCAACTACTCTCAGAGCACCGTACGTTCCTACATCTACGCGGTGGAGGACTTCGCGAAGTACTTCCATCGTTCGCCGGAGCGGCTTGGCCCGGAGCAGATACGCCAGTACCAGGCGTATCTGTTCCGAGAGCGCAAGCTTTCGCCCGGTACCATCGAAGGCCGCACCGCAGCGCTGCGTTTTCTCTTCGTCAAGACACTTCGCCGGCCATATCTTCCCGATCACATTCCATTTCCTAAGCGTCAGCGGCGGCTGCCGACCATACTGGACCCGCAAGAGGTGGGGCGCCTCATTCATTCGGCCGGGAACCTGATGCATCGCACCATGCTGATGATGCTGTATGCAACCGGCCTGCGCCGGGCCGAGATGTGCCACCTCAAGGTCTCCGATATCGACAGCCAGCGGATGGTCATTCATGTCCGCCAGGGCAAGGGTGGCCGCGACCGCGACGTCTTGCTGACCCCGAAGTTGCTCGAGACTCTGCGTGAGTACTGGCGCTGGATGAAGCCTAAGACCTATCTGTTCCCTGGGACCGTGAAGGGCTGGCGTGCCGATGTACCCATCACGGAGAAGATCGTCTGGCAGGCCGTGAACGAGGCCGCCAAGCGTGCCGGCATCACCAAGCACGTATCTCCGCATTCGCTTCGACATTGTTTCGCAACCCACATGCTGGAAGCCGGCGCAGACCTGCGCACCATCCAGCTTCTTCTCGGCCATGCCAAGCTTGCTCACACTACTGTCTACCTGCACCTGTCCCGACGACATCTGCAGGCGATTCCAAGTCCGCTGGAAGCGATCGAAGTGTCCAGTCCCGACGGAGTGAAGCGTTCCAGGAGGAAGATCAGGCGATGAGCCGGCCCACCCTCGAGGTGGCCGACATCGTCCGTCGAACGGGCAACAGTTTTTTAGAGCGACAGCAGACGCATCTTGCCTGGCCGCAGCGCAAGGTGCTCGATGCCATCGCCCGTTGCCGCACCGCGGCACTGGGCGGTCATCGCGATCAGTGCGTCCGCTGCGGCCATCAGGCCATCTCGTTCAACTCCTGCCGCAACCGGCACTGCCCCAAGTGTCAGGGGAACGCACGCGTCAAGTGGCTGGCGGCGCGCTCCGCTGAACTGTTGCCCGTCCCCTACTTCCACATCGTCTTCACTCTACCCCACGAACTCTCTGCTCTTGTCCTCCAGAACAAGCGGCTGCTCTACGATCTGCTCTACCGCACCAGCGCCGCGGCGATGCTCGAGCTGGCTCGCGATCCCAAGCACCTGGGAGCCGACATCGGATTCCTCGGCGTGCTCCATACCTGGGGACAGAACCTTGAGCATCATCCCCACATCCACTACATCGTTCCCGCCGGCGGCCTTGCTCCCGATGGTTCCAGATGGATCGATTCCTCGCCCCGCTTCTTCCTGCCCGTTAGAGCACTCAGTGAAGTATTCCGCGGCAAGTTCTGCGAGCAACTACGTGAACTGTTCCGGCACGATAGACTGCAGTTCCACGGCTCACTGCAACCACTTGCCTCGGCTGGCGCATTCGGCCATTTGCTTTGGGAGCTCCAGCAGGACTGGGTGGTCTACGCCAAGCCGCCCTTCGGCGGCGCCGAGCACGTCCTCAACTATCTGGCCCGCTATACCCATCGCGTCGCCATCTCCAACCATCGGCTCGTGGCCTTCGAGAACGATCGCGTCTCCTTCCGCTGGCGAGACTATGCCCACGGAGGCAAGCAGAAGGTCATGACGGTTGACGCTCATGAGTTCCTGCGCCGCTTCCTGCTTCACGTTCTGCCCGGCGGCCTGGTTCGCATCCGCCATTTCGGCCTCTTCGCCAACCGTAGAAGGAGTGCTGCTCTCCAACACTGTCGCTCGCTGCTCGGTATAAGTGCACCTGCCGATCTGCCAGAGATAACCAGACTGCGCTGTCCCGCCTGCTCCGGCACTATGCTGATCATGGAGCGACTTACCAGCAGCCAGCTGTATTTTCGCTCTTACCTCACCTTATCCGCACAACGGATGCGCTGCGATGACAGTTCCTGAGAACTTCATGACTTACTGTGGTCCTAGCGATCGTCTCCGCCAGCGCGTCCCTGCACGCAATGCCGGCCCGCGCTCAAATGCGAGTTCCAACACCCGCACGATCGCTTCGAAGATGAAAATCAGACATGCATTTCATCTCGATGTGAGCTGTTCTCCGCTCCATCCATTGCGTCTGACCCTCGCACTACCTTCGCTCAGATCTTCTGCGCCCATTGAAATCCCATAGGTAAATCACCGCATCCCTCGCAAGCACCAGCGACCTACTTCAAACGGCCCTATCGAAACTGCCCCAGAGAAGAATCTGGACTATCCCCACCTCTCGCGTCGGGGCAGTCCCGATAGGGTTCTAACGTTTATCGTTACCGATCATCGATATGATCTAGCTCAGAGAGCCGCAAACTGATCCAAGACGTTTTCGTCGATCATAGGAGTAGGCGATTCTCGATTGGTACGCAGTAGTAGAGATACTCTTTGCCAGTGCGTCGCGTGTCGCAGCATCAGTGATCGGGTGCGTCGGATGCAAAGGCCACGGGATGAGAGTTTCGTGAGTCAAGGCGTGGCCCTT
>DATGAD010000295.1:0-27816 GCA_035313725.1 Alloacidobacterium sp.
GGATCGGACGGCAGCTCGTATACATTGCAGCCGAATGGCGGAACGCAGACGGTCAGTCCGGCCGCGACGACCACTTACTCTGCGGTTGCTACCGGAACTGGAGGAACAACAGCCTCGGCGACAGCAACGGTAACGGTGCTGCCGTCTGCAGTGACGCCGACGGTCAGCATCACTGCGAATCCGGCGTCGATTGCACCGGGAGCCTCCTCTATTTTGACTGTGACTGCAGCGAACGCCACACAAGTGACAGTAACAGGATCGGACGGCAGCTCATATACGCTGCAGCCGACAGGCGGAATGCAGTCAGTCAGTCCAACTGTGACGACCACGTACACGGCAACCGCGACTGGAACTGGAGGAAAAGTCACAGCAAATGCGACGGTAACTGTGACGCCGAATCCTGCGCCGACCGCCAGCATTGCCGCGAATCCCACGTCGATTACCGCGGGAAGTTCGTCCATCTTGACCGTGACCGCGACTAACGCCACTCAAGTAACGATCACTGGGTCAGATGGAAGCGCGTATACCCTGCAGCCGAATGGGGGAACGCAAGCGGTCACCCCGAATGCGACGACGACTTACACTGCCGTCGCGACCGGAGCCGGAGGGAAAGCCTCGGCGACGGCGACCGTAACTGTGACACCGAACCCTGCTCCGACCGTCACAGTCACCGCTAATCCCGCTTCAATTACCACGGGAAGTTCGTCAACCTTGACCGTTACTGCGGTGAATGCCACGCAGGTAACGATCACTGGAAGCGATGGCAGCACGTATAGTTTGCAATCGAGCGGAGGAACGCAGGCGGTTAGTCCGGCTGCAACTACGACTTACACCGCCGTCGCGACTGGAGCTGGGGGAACGGCTTCAGCGAGCGCGACGGTAACGGTGACACCCAATCCGCCACCAACAGCGAGCATGACGGCCAATCCAACGACGATAATCTCCGGGAATTCATCCACCTTAACCGTGACCGCAACGAACGCGACGCAGGTGACGGTAACTGGAACCGATGGCAGCACGTACACTCTACAGGCGACCGGAGGAACGCAAGCGGTTAGTCCGACGGCAACGACCACTTACACAGCTTCCGCGTCTGGTGCTGGAGGCAACGCTTCGGCAAGCGCAACGGTAACTGTATTGCCGCCTGGCAGTATTCAATCCATTGACCATGTGGTCTTCATGCTGCAGGAGAACCATTCATTCGACAACTATTTCGGAATGCTGAATCCTTACCGCAAAGCGAACGGTTTCAATATTGGAGATGATGGCAAAGAATACGATGTAGACGGCATCGACGACAAGCTGACTACGATAAGCAATGAGAACGACGAGGGACAGGCATTTCCGCTATTCAAATTTGCCAGTACTTGCGTCGACGATGAAAGTTCGGATTGGCTGGCGAGCTATGGAGATGTCAATCGCTACAATTTCTTGACAACACGTCCGATCCTGATGGACGGCTTCGCTCATAACGCTGAGGGCTTCGCGAAAAGCTGTCAGAACTCCACTACAGGCTCATGTTCAGGCAATTTCACCGATGTGGCCGGCCAACGTTCCATGGGGTACTACGATCAAAGCTTCCTCAACTACTACTACTACATGGCTTCTCAGTTCGCCCTGTCCGATCGCTGGTTTTCGCCGGTATCAACCAAAAGCATTGGAAACCGCATCGCCACCTTTACTGGTGGCACCACCCAGGGGCTGGTCAAGGATCCCGGCGGTGATGACCATCTTTCTCAGCTCGATATTCCGAACATTTTCCAGGAACTTGATACGGCCAAAGTATCGTGGAAAATCTACTACACCGTAACGCAGGGTTTTTGCCTGGACGAAGATGACTGTCCGGGTTCGGCGAGTGCGGCATATCCTGCTACCGACTTCTCGAACCTCTCTTACTCATATCAATATTTGTATGAGAATCCATCTGGCGCTGCTTGTACTCCTCCGACCCAGGCGTCCAGCGCAGTAGGCGATTCGACGAACTCTTTTTGTATCGATACAGACCATATCGCTCCGCTGTCCACCTTCTTCAGCGACCTCACCAACGGTACGCTTCCAAGCTTTGCTTTCATCGAAGCCGGTTACGGTAACAATGACGAGCATCCCGGGTCTGGCCAATCGATTCTTCTCGGTCAGGCACAGGTCGCAAACATTCTCAATTCATTTATGGCGAGTTCTGCGTGGAAGGATTCCGTGTTTTTCCTCAGCTACGACGAGGGCGGAGGGCCATACGACCATGTTCCGCCGGTACCCGGGCACTCGAATGACTACACGGATGCCTCATTAGGAACGATCCCGGATATTTCGCAGATCGCGGTGAATCCCGATGCGTATAACCCTTGCTTGCCAACTGGGGGAATGCCTACGCTCCACTGCGACTTGGCGGCGATTGATCCCGGAGCCAATTCAGGAGACGCTCCCGCTGTTCAGGGCTTTGCTGCGCAACTTGGTTTTCGTTTGCCGAATATGATTGTCTCGCCCTTCATCCGCAAGCATTATGTTTCGCATACGCCGATGGATCATACGGCAGTAATCAAATTTGTTGAGAATCGGTTTATCGGTTCTTCTGCACATCTCACTCCCCGCGACGCTGCGCAATCCAACCTGCTGGAGTTTTTTGATTTCAACAACGTACCGTGGTCGACGCCGCCCTCGCCGCCGAGTCCCGTTACAGCCCAGTCACTGGGCTACGATCCCTGTACACCTACGCAGATGGGGCCGTGAGTCTTCATCTCGCTCGTAAGTGAACGTATTCGAAGCTAGGGAGAGCTGATTGTCGAACTCCGATCTGTACTCGGTTCTTTTTATTGTTTTACTTCTGGTAGGCCTGGCCCAGGTATTCTGCTACCTCTTCGTAAGGCTGCGACAGCCAAAGGTAATCGGCGAAATATTTGCCGGTATTGTGCTCGGTCCCGCCCTCATGGGAAGACTGTCTTTCGTGTCGAGGCTGCTGAAGACAGGCGATCACGGATCCATCCTGACCTTTGTCTATTGGCTCGGTCTGCTGTTGCTGATGTTTCTGTCCGGAGCAGAAACCCGGCAACTCTTCAGTCGCGACGAGAGGCGTGAGGTAGGCTGGTTGGCTGTAGTCGGAACGGGAGTGCCATTCGTTCTGGCGCTGGTGCTCGGTCCATGGCTTATTCGCCCCACGCTCGCCGGTCCTCATGGAAATCGCATTTCTCTGATCATAGTTCTCGCCGTTGGCGTCGCGGTGACATCGATTCCAGTGGTCTCAAAGATATTTGCGGACCTGAATATTCTTCACACCCGGTTTGCGCGATTAGTGCTCGGCGTGGCTGTTCTGGAAGACATCGTACTCTGGTTGGCGTTGGCGGTTGCAACCGCGTTCGCCGAGGGAAGTGTGCTGGACACGCGTCAGATGTCACTCCATCTGATTACAACGGTCGTCTTCTTCGCCGCGGGTCTTACGATCCTCCCAAGAGTCATCAAGCGAATCAACAAGTCTCGGTTCAATGTGCTCGCGAGACACTCGCCCATAGGCTATGCGATTGCAGTTCTACTCGGATATTGCGTAGTTGCGGGTGCGCTCGATGTCAGCCTGGTGTTTGCGGCATTTCTTGCCGGGTTCGCAGTAGTACACAGGAAGCGCCGGCTATTTTCGGAAGCGCTCGAAGCAATCGGGAAGGTGTCCTTCGCATTCTTTATTCCTGTGTACTTCGCAATCGTAGGAATGAAACTGGACCTGATTCGCGGTTTCTCGCTGCGAATGGTTGTCGCATTCGTTGTCGGAAGCTGTGTAGTAAAAGTTCTGTCTGTATCACTCGCCGGACGATTCGCGGGATTTCGCGGCATGGATCTTATAAATCTGGCCATCACGACAAATGCGCGCGGTGGACCAGGCATCGTACTGGCCAGCGTGGCGTTTGATGCCGGCATCATCAGCGCAAAGTTCTACACAACCCTTGTATTGGCAGCCATCCTTACATCTCTGATTGCTGGCGCATGGCTCGATTACGTCTTGCGCAAAGGCTGGCCTCTGCTCGGCTCGACTGTTGACGCTGAACCCGCCATTGTCTCTGGCACCGAACGTGCGACTGCAGCCTGACTAACCCTTTGGCGCTTTCGACTCGTCGGAGATGACCTCATAAGGCCGCATCATGTCGTTATCTTCGTGTTCCAGCATATGGCAGTGAAACACATATCGGCCCGTATAGCCTTCGAATCGAATGAGAATCGTGAGCACCTCTTTAGGGTTGACGACCGCTGTATCTTTCCAGCCGGCTTCGTTTGCCTGAGGAGCACGCGGCGATCCAACAAGCTCCAGTTTGCCATTGTGAAGAGCCACTGCATTGAATCCCTGACGTTGCAGGATTTGAAATTGCACCAGGTGCAAATGCATCGGATGCGCATCATCCGTAGTATTGATGAACCGCCATTTTTCAGTGGAATCCAACTTCACGAATTCCGTAACTGGATCATCGTACCCCTTGTCATTGATTCTCACTCCCAACGAACGTCCCTGACCATCTAATCGCTCTGAGAGCACGAAATCCCTGGTGGTGATGGGTATTGCCTCATCCAGCCCCGTGAAGGGTATTGACGTCGGCATGCTGAACGATTTGCCTGTGCTGGAGAGCGGAAGAGCGACTCGAAACTGCATCAACTCATACAATCTCTCATGGTGAGCGTTGAGCATGTCCCATCCAGGAAAGGGTACTTGAGCATCGTTGGACAGTGTAACGACTTTGCCTTGAAGCCCGGAGAAATCAACGATCAGGTCGGCGCGTTCGGCTGGCCCGAGCAATAGCTTGTTCAATGCAACCGGCTTTGGCAGAAAGCCGCCGTCCGTTCCAATCTGGTGAAAGGTAACGAGCGAAGGTATGTCGGTTGGGCCTTTCGCAAGATTGAAGAAAAGATTGAAGAATCTCGAGTTCGCGCCATTTAGAACTCGCAGCCTATAGATGCGCGGCTCAACCTCGAGATATGGATAGATGGCGCCATTTACGACCGGAAGGTTTCCAAAGAACTCCGGCCCCCAAACGCCTGATGGAAGTTTTAGTCCATCCTCATGCGTCGGAGAATAGACAAGCTGACCCTGATCATCGAGCGTGCGGTCTTGCAGTAGAAGTGGAATTTCATAATCGCCAGAGGGCAGGTGCATGCTGCGTTCCTGGTCATCGCGCAGGAGAAAAAATCCTGACAAGCCTCCATATACATTCAAGCGGGTAATACCTACCGCATGATCGTGATACCAAAGGGTCGCAGCCGGTTGGCTGTTTGGGTAGTAGTAGCGCGCAGAAGAACCAGGCACAAACCACTTCTCGGGCAACCCATCGCTTGCCGACCGCGTGCGTGAGCCGTGAAGATGGGGTACAGTTCTGACTTCGGGTGTCGGGGGCATTGCGCCGTGTATGTGGGGATCGATTTCAAAAATATGGCGCGATGGCAGATGGTTCTCCCACTGCACTTCAATTGGCTTGCCGCGCAGCGCCTCAAGAGTAGGACCGGGATATTGCCCTTCATATCCCCACAAAGTTGTGGGAGCAAGTTGTGAATGCAGTTGTTGTTTGAATTCCAACATGCGAACGCGATATTGAATAGTATCTTTGCGGGTTGTTTGTGGTTGCAGTCGCTTTGGAATCGGCAATGGATCCAAGTATCGTTCCAGCAAAGCAGGCGTTCGATATTCCGGTTGAGCAACCGCATGGCTGCTCATTCCGTCAGCGTCGACGCCATTCGCAAAGACCAGGCCCGGTACAGATGCGGCGCAAAGTTTGAGGAAATCGCGCCTGTTCTTGGAATCCATTTCACCTCAGGCGATGCACAAATAGAGTGGCTCGCTGTCAAACAACTTACCCGAGGATAATTGATTCCGCAGAATTAATTGGGTGCAATCGCGCTGGCCACGTAGTGGGTTCCATCGAAGTTTGCAGTCACTCTTACATGCGTTCCTTCATGGAGATCCTTGGTGATCGGGAAGCTGGCAGGATTAAAGGAGATCTTATAAGTTTTATCGTCCCGCGGATCGACCACAACGAAAACGTTGGAGTGCAAGTCAAGGAAGGTGACCTCTCCGCTAAAAACGAACGCAGATCCGGGAGTGGCGAGGATCGAGATTTGGCTGGCGACGCCTCGGCCCTTGTTGTCGGGTTCGAATTTTGCCGAGATAAGAGTTCCTTTGAGGAGTGCCGGAGAACCAAGGTTTTCAGCAGTGGACGCCTGTCCGATGCGAACAACAGCAGTGCCCGTTGGCACCCGGAGCTTGATCGGTTCATGAGACAGGGCATCGCTGACAGTCAATTCCCCAGTGCCGGGATCGTAATTCAATATCTGACCCTGGCACTCGCCTTCGGGCGATTGCGACAGCATGTGGATGCTGAGAGCAAAGACGTTTGTCCCGTCCAGCACCGTTTCGATTGAGGCATGGTCATCGGGACCCAAATCGCGTAGAGGAGTTTTAACTCCATCGCGGTATACCTGGGTGCGTTCGTCGAAGAGTATTTTCATCGTTCGCCCACCGAAGACCTTCAGGCTGAATTGATCCCGCACAGGATCGACATCGTGAATCGCGCCACCGATCACCGTGCTTTTACCCCGAGGTATGGATGGCAATGCAGGGAGTGTGCCCGCAGTACCTTCAGTGACCGATACAAACTTCGTATCAGCGTGTTGTTCCGGCATAGCGCCCGCAAACAGCAACTGAACACTCGTCATACTGCCAAGCATAACCACCGTGATAAAGCGACCCATTCAGTACACCTGCGCCCTTAGGAATTGTCAGCATAAGTTTGATGATGAGAAGTGAGAGTCAGTGGCCTGTGTCTGGTCAATCAGTAAGAAAAAGGCGTCGTTTTCGATCGGATATGCAGATGTTGTCCAGCTGTACACCGCTGGGCAACAGTTGTGAGTAGTGCGCATCAAAATGTATGCCAGCTTGACTTACTTAAAGGGCCGCTCTTCAGAAGGTGGAATTCTACAGATGTTTGCTACACGATTAGGGTTGCTCGCAATTATAGGGGTCATCACAGGCTCAGGATTCCACAATGCCTGGGCATCAGACATAAAAATAACTCTTCCAAAGCATAGTGAGCTGACTCCTGTGCAGCGCCTCAATCGAGAAGGCGTCGATGCGATTCGCAAACAGCAGTACGACAAAGCCGAAGCTATCTTCTATAAGGCTTATCTCTTCGATCCTGCCGATCCTTTCACGCTAAACAATCTCGGCTACGTCTCTGAGCTGCAGGGACAAGTAGATCGTGCTCAAAAATTTTATGCGCTGGCCGCGGAACAAGGGAGCAATGCCTATATCGAACGTAGCAATGCGAAGGAACTGGAAGGCAAACCGATGATGTATGCCTTGGGCACCTTAAAAGAGGGACCCATGCGGGTGAACCGCATGAACGTCGAGGCAATAGAGATGTTGAAGGAGAATCGTAGCGCGGAGGCCGATCGTCTACTCCAGCAAGCTCTTGCTCTTGACCCGCAGAACGTTTTTACGTTGAACAATCTGGGAGTTGCCCGGGAAGCGGTAGGAAACTATGACGATGCGGTGAAATATTACAGCGCAGCCTCCGATTCGCGCTCGACCGAACCGATCGTTGTTACGTTGAATCACTCATGGAGAGGAAAGCCCGTCAGTGAGATGGCTGCTGAGAGTGCGCGCAGACTCAAAAAGCGACTCCAGAACTCAGACGACGCGGAGATGCGTGCCGCCATACTTTCGGTGCGTGGAGTGTCAGCAGCTAATCGAAACGATTGGAGCACCGCGAGGCAATATTTCATTCAGGCCTATTCGCTCAATCCCTACAGCGCGTTTACGCTTAACAATCTTGGTTATGTAGCCGAGAGAGACGGCGATCTCGAAACAGCCGAGTTCTTCTATGGCAGAGCCAGGAAAGCCGACGACGCAGACGCCCGCGTTGGACTGGCTACCCAAAATTCAGCTGAAGGAAAGCACTTGCTTGCAGTTGCTAGCGATAGCGATCAAAAGGTTGACGGCGAGATTGACACCTCCGCTCAGGCCCGGCGGCAACAGACAGGTCCCATCGAACTGAAACGTCGCAATAACGTTGCGGCGCCGACCAGCGCAGCGCCTCAAAATCCTCCCTCAAATCCCTCGTCGCCCGTTTCGTCGTTATCCACAACACAGCCACCCCAATAACGCAAAGGATTCACGTAAAACATGCCCAGACCAACCGCCCAGCGTCCTTCGAATGAATCGATGATCATTCTGTCACACCTGCTATTGTCGTCCCGCGATGACAACACATCGTTTGCAGAACTGGATTCGGGGATTGCAGACATTAGTCTGAATCAGTTTGAAGACTTGATAACGCTGGCAGATTCAAATCATGTGATTGTGCGTGGACTGGACGTGTTTCTTAAGTTGATGCGAAACGCGCAGGACAACATTCGTGTCGCGTGGGCAGCAAACACTCTTGCGGCTGAACATGCGCGTATCGAGAATGCGATTTCATTCGTGCAAGCAATCTGCGCGGCTTTCGAAGAGGAAGGATACGACGTTACGGTAATCAAGTCACTCGACCACTGGCCGGATCTCGGCAGTGACTTGGATCTCTATACGAATGCAAATTCCGAAGAGATAGCGCAACTTATGAGTAGACGCTTCGAGGCGCAAATTGCACCCCGAAGCTGGGGAGATCGTCTGGCGCGCAAGTGGAACTTCCTTCTGCCCGGACTACCCGAGGCTGTTGAGATTCACATGGGACGCCTCGGTCAAACAGGGGAGCAGGTCACACTTGCATCGCGTCTGCCCGGACGTTCCCGGTCGGTTCTCATTGGAGAGCATACGTTTCGTGTGCCATCGGCTTCGGACCGCATCATGATTTCCACTATGCAGCGAATGTACCGTCACTTCTACTTCCGCTTATGCGACATCGTTGATTCTGCTGCGCTATGTGAGAGCGGCGATATCGACTACAGCGATCTGCGTGCTTCCGCAAGTGCCGCCGGTATTTGGGAGGGAGTAG
The DNA here is from genome assembly GCA_035313725.1 of Alloacidobacterium sp. GTDB lineage: Bacteria > Acidobacteriota > Terriglobia > Terriglobales > Acidobacteriaceae > Alloacidobacterium. Next base: position 8,952 of record DATGAD010000295.1, read on the forward strand.
CGACTTATTTGGTGATCGTGTCGGACTACGTCGAGCAGTATCGAGGTACAGGCCTTGCTCTCCCGCAATTTGTAACAGCCAAAGCGCGTTTTGGCGGCGATGAAGTGTACTTTGGCCGAGGATTTCTCCGTGTCCCCATTCTGCCGCAGTCTGCCGGCCTCTATGGAACACAACTTACCGGTTTGCTGCGCAAACGGGAATTGCACAATAGTGCCCGGCTTGGCTTGTTGCCATGGCTAGCTACAGCAGCTGTAGTGGGGCAAAAGATCACCGGAAGCGATAAGGGAATCTGGTAGCAAGATCGATGATTTTAGTTCGCGCTTAGGTTGTCGTTCACAATTCAGGAGGCGCCGGGATATTGTGCCTTCCCGGTGAATTATTTTATGGGCAATTTTGTATTGACGAACTTAGATCTGAAATCCGGCAATGAGCCAGTCTCTGAGATTTCCAGGACTATGCTGCTGGAAACAGATACTTCTGTCTGGTCATCGTTGTTTTCGAACCTGGGCGATGCCTTTTTCTCTAAGAAGCAGCCACCGCTGGAACTGACGTCGACGCCGGTGGCAGTTGCCAATCCGATGGCAGTCAAGCGCAACCCGGCAACGAGTGCGATCTCATTTGTTACACATGCGGGCGTGATCGGGCTCGTATTATGGTTGACGCTGCAAGCCCGTTCGCACATAGTCCTGCCGCCAAAAGCGACTCTAACAACGATAGACATCAAGCCCTTCATTCCGGTGACCATGCCGGCCGCAAAGGCCATGGGCGGCGGTGGTGGTGGTGGTGCCCATCAGATCGTCGAGCCTAGCAAGGGACATCTTCCGACAGTCGCCAAAACTCAGACAGCGCCCCCACAGATCCTTAAGATCGACCATCCGAAGCTGGCAGTTGACCCTACGGTAGTAATGCCTCAGTCGGTAAAACTTCCAGACAGCAATCTGCCAAATGTTGGTCTTCCGCAATCTCCGCAGATTGCTCTGGCCTCGCAGGGAAGTGGCAGCGGTTCAGGTTTCGGCCAGGGCTCCGGAGGCGGTATCGGCTCAGGCAGCGGCAATGGAATAGGCCCCGGCAGCGGTGGCGGTTACGGCGGCGGAGTGATGAGCGTTGGCGGAGGCGTCGCAGCTCCTCAGGTCATCCACTCAGTTGATCCGGAGTTCACGGATGAAGCTCGTCAGGCAAAGTATTCGGGTGTGGTTTCGATACAGTTAATCGTCGACACACACGGGAATCCGCAAGCCATCCAGGTAGTCCGGCATGTCGGCATGGGATTGGATGAAAAAGCAATCGAAGCGGTAAAGCAATACAAGTTCAAGCCGGCAATGTACCAGGGACATGCGGTATCGGTAAGGGTTGTGGTCGACGTCAGCTTCCATCTGTATTGATTGACGTCCCGCTAGCAAAGGAAAAGGAGCCCTTCGGGGCTCCTTTCCTCATTGTGCAAGTGAACAGATACGATTCGAAGAGTCCAATAGCCCATCCACCGTTATAGAAACACGGTTGCCACCATCCTGAATTCAACCGGGCTGTTTTCAACCGGGCTGTTATTGATATCACCCAGTTCAGAATCAGTTTGGTGGCACACTGCGGGATTAGGTGAGGAATCACCAACGCCTGTCGATTGATTTAAGGCGTTGTTTGCGCTGTTTGTCTCGTTGGTGTGTGCTGGATTTGCTTCGGATAGTAGCCATTGCGAGTCCTGACAATCAACTTGCCATGTTTCGACGCCTTCGCCTCGACGTGCACGGTCCGGTATCCGCCCAGGTTGGCTGGCTTAGTCGAATGGTAGCCAATGGTGTATTGGTTACGGATATCGCGAGCAACTTCAGCCGCGATTTCATTCACATTCTCCAGTGAACGAGGAAAGTAAGCTATCCCACCTGTTTCCTGCGACAGTTGCTCCAGGGCTGCTTTCGCGCGGCGCGATTTCTCCTTGTTATCCTCCTCAAAAAGCAGCCCAATGGAGTACACCACTGGACCCCCCAGGCTCTGGACGCGCTGAATGGCCTGTTGCAGGTTCAGTCTCGATGCGTTGTCCACTCCATCCGTAATGATCAGAAGCACCTGCTTTGGCTGTTTCGCGTGGTTAGCTAACTCGTTCGCCGAAGCGGCCACCGCGTCATACAACGCCGTGCTGCCCCTGGAGTCGATATGTGAGAGCCCCCGCTCCAACTCGCTGATATTCGAGGTCAAATCCTGATCGATGTAAGCATCATCGGAGAAATTCACTATAAATGCCGCGTCCTGCGAATTTGACGCTCTCACCAGGTCCAGAGCGGCCTCATTGATTGCCGCACGCTTGTCGCGCATCGAGCCCGAGTTATCGATGAGAATGCCCATTGATACGGGCAGGTCCTGGTGCCGAAACGAGGCTATGGTCTGCTGTACGTTGTCTTCCGAGACAACGAAGTCACGCTGATCCAGATCCGTGACGAGTTGGCCTTTTTCGTCCACGACGGTGCAGTTCAGCAGTACCTCATCCACATTCCGGTGAAGAGTGTAAGTATTGTCTTGCTGCCTCTGAATCTCGCCGGCCTGCTGTGTTCCTTTGGGCACGGCAGGGTTTACCGGCGCATTGTCTTCAGCATCCGGTGAGAGAACGGGATCGCGGTCCACACTGAGGTTTGACTGAGCCTCGGGTTGTGTCGGATCGCGCTTAATTGATTGCGTCCCCGAGGACGCAGTAGCTTGCGTCTGGGCAAACAATAACTTTCCACAGTAGAAACAGAAAACGAAAGAGGCCAGCACGATTGACTTGGTGGTGAATGATCGCAGAAAAATCTTAATGGGCATAGGTAGTTTGCCTGAAACCAGCCCCAAAACGTGGAACTGTAAACCTTTAGACGCGATTGAGACAGTGAGTGTTGGATGCCGTAGGTCGATTCCACTTCGATTTCAAGGATTTGGCTGCGGGAACGCTCAAATCGACGTAGGATCGACTTTTGAAAACTTTCATGAGCGAGGTTTACCCATGGCGTGCGACAAAGATGAATTAAGACATGTTCCACTTTTTGCACTGCTCGACGACGACGAACTTGGTCTCCTGGCTTCTCTCGTGGAAATAAGAAAATTCATCTCGCGACAGCGCATTTACAAGATCAACGAGGCTGCCGACCGGGCATTTGTGATGATTTCCGGCACCGTGCGGGTAACAACTGTAGATGAGGATCAGCAAGAGGTAGTTGTTGACGAACCGGGACACGGCGAGTTCTTTGGTTTTGCCGCCATGATCGAACAAGTCCCTCACCGCACGAACGCCAATGCAATGGACGAGTCAGTCTGTCTTGAAGTGAACCGCGCCGCGATCGAGGCTCTCCTCCAGCGTCGACCAATGGCGGGTATGGATATGATGACCGCTATGGGCCGACAGTTCCATGCCTCTCAGGAATTGGTGCGCCGCCGCGCAAGCCGAAACGTAAATGATGTGATTGAAGAAAAATCCACCTTTGGGGAGCGTCTCGCCGATTCCGTGGCACGATTTGGGGGTTCGTGGGCCTTTATCATCATCTTTGCAGTCGTGCTGACGGTCTACTCGGGAATAAATATAATCCTGGGACGAAAGGCCTGGGATCCATATCCATTTATTCTCCTGAACCTTTTCCTGTCCATGCTGGCCGCGATTCAGGCCCCAGTCATCATGATGAGCCAGAACCGTCAGGACATGAAAGATCGTGTGCGCGGTGAACTGGACTACGCCGTCAATCGTCGCGCCGAATCTGAGATTCAGGGGTTGTCGCGCAAGCTGAATCTATTGGATGACAAGTTGGGGGACATCGATGATCGGCTCCGTGAACGACTGACGCAACCCTGAAATTCAAGGCAACGAACCGTTTCAGGCATCATCAGCTCATCCTTCCTGGATGCGGATTCTGTAGCGCTTCTGTAGACTGCCTGTAGCGTTCTTTCAGGATTGTAATCAACGTCATGCCATTGGACACAGTCGAGGTAGACTTCACTGCCAACAGTCCCGCCAACACACTCTTGCATTGCCATCAGCAGCTTCACATGGATTTAGCTTCATGCAGTTGATCAAATACACGTGATCGACGGATTCAATTCTTTAGAATGATGAAAATAAGCGTCTTGGGTTGGAGTGATAAATCAGGCCGATGAAAAGATCAGCGACGGTTGCATTTCTTGTAGTTGTGTCAGCTTTTATTGTTTGTCAGGACGGACAGGCTCCGATTTACGCGGCTTCTTCTGCACAGGCGCAGTCAGCCGACGTTCATGCCGGAGACAATGCGGGCGCAAAAGTATACGAAGACAACTGCGCCGTCTGCCATGGCGAAAAGATGGAGGGAAAACCCCCGGATTTTCCGCCTTTGACGAGCATAAGAAAACAGCTTAGCCCGCAGCAGATCGCAGGTCTGGTACGTCAAGGCAAAGGGCGCATGCCGGCGTTTTCCAATACCGACTTGCCTGAAGACCAATTGACGGCCTTGTTGCACTACATTGACACAAGCCAGACAACCATGACTGCAACCGCAGGAGCGAGCACGGCTCATTCATCTGCGCTGTCGGAAAGTGGCGGCTCGCTCTTTCAGCAGAACTGCGCCTTCTGTCACGGCCGGCAAGCCGACGGAGGCGAGACAGGCCCCGATCTTACTCACTCCAAGCTGGTAGCAGAGGATGCAGGAGGTGACAAGATCGGAGAAGTTGTCCGGAATGGACGCCCGGAAAAGAAAATGCCACGCTTCAACTTTTCCGAGCAGGAAATGGACGGTCTGGTCGCGTTCATCCACACGCAGGCCGCCAAGGCGGCGGCCATGAAAGGTCATCGCCGTGGAGTGGATGTGACTGACCTTCAAACGGGAGACGTCGCAGCAGGGAAGCGATACTTCAACGGCATCGGTAAATGTATTTCCTGTCATGCCCCGAACGGCGATCTCTCAGGCATCGCGTCCCGCTATACGGGTCTGGAACTGGAACGGCGAATGCTATATCCCGAAGACGCGAAAAGCAAAGTCACGGTAACGTTGCCTTCAGGCGAAAAAGTAACCGGCACACTGGCATATTTGGATGAATTCACGGTCGCCATGCGCGATGCAAGCGGGACATATCGATCATGGTCTCTGCAGAACGTTAAATACTCTGTCGATTCTCCCGTGAACGCTCATGTTGATCTCTTCGGCAAATACACCGATGCGGATATTCACAACTTGATGGCTTATCTGCAGACGTTGCGTTAAGCACTTGGTAGTAGTTGGGGTGAGGTTCCAGGTTTCTATGAAGCTTTTACGAAATGCACTTGTCTTTGTCGCGTGCGCTGCGACTTTCAACGTTGTATTGCCCGATGTGCTCGTTGCTCAGAACATCGACACAATTAAACTGGTCCAGCCAGCAAAGGATAGCTGGCCGAGCTACCACGGGGACTACTCCGGCCGGCGTCACAGCCATCTAACTCAGATCACACCGCAAAATGTCGGAAACCTGAGTTTAGCCTGGGTATTTCAGACAGAGCAGAATGCGCAAATAAAGTCGTCGCCCCTGCTGATTGACGGCATTTTGTACTTCACCGTACCGGATAACCTTTGGGCCATCGATGCGCGATCAGGTCATCAGATCTGGCACTACGTGTATCCCCCCAACAAGGGGGATCATATCGGCCAGCGCGGCGTAGCCGTATATAAGGATTGGGTATTTTTCATGGGGCCAGATGCGCACATGGTTTCGCTGAACGCGAAGGACGGCAAAGTGCGCTGGAACATAGCCGTCGCCGATGTCAACAAAGGCTATTGGACGACCATGGCGCCCCTCATCGTCGGCAATCACGTGATCGTAGGCGTCGGTGGCGACATGGACAATCTGCCTGGCTTTCTCAAAGCAATTGACCCGGAGACCGGAGCGACGCAATGGGAGTGGGATGCAACTCCGCCCACGGGAACGCCGAACACTGCCACCGGTGGCATGACGTGGATACCCGGAACGTACGATCCGGACCTCAACCTGATTTACTGGGGAACGGGAAACCCGACGCCTGTTTTGACCGGCAAGCCTCGCCCCGGCGACAACCTCTATACCTGCAGCATCGTCGCGATCAATCCGGATACGGGAAAGCTTGCATGGGCGTTCCAACCTTCTCCGCACGATACGCACGACTGGGATGCAGTCGAAATTCCGGTGCTGGTTGACGGTGTTTTTAATGGGAAGCCTCGAAAGATGCTCATGCAGGCTTCTCGCAACGGATACTTTTTCGTTCTGGACCGTACCAATGGCGAATCGCTTCTTACGGTGCCATACGGCCCGGTGAATTGGACGCTGGGCGTTGACAAAAAGGGTCAGCCTATTCCCAATCCTGAAAAAGAGCCCGCTCGCGATGGCCGTCTCATCGCGCCTGACGAGGGCGGTCTAACCAATTATCGTTCTCCCAGCTTTGATCCAAAGACGGGCTTATTCCTCGTCGATGCACACCCGAGTTACAGTATCTATTTCGCGAAACCTGAAGATGGTGACTATGGCTGGGCAGGAGCAGATTACGGCTTATGGGGCAAAGGCGTCCTCGACGCCATTGACTACCAGACCGGAAAAATTCGTTGGAGTCACGAGCTTGGACCGAACGGCGCGGGCGCAGGTGTTCTAACGACAGACTCTGGCGTGACATTCACCGGCGATGCTCACGGAAATGTCCTCGCACTGGATACGAGCAACGGCAAAACACTTTGGCATGCCGGCTCAGGCGCGTCAATGCAGAGCTCTCCGATCACATATGAACTCGACGGACGTCAGTATGTCGTCATGGGAAGCGGCGGAGTTTTATTCGCATGGGCATTGCCTCAAGATACAGTGGCGAGTGAACGCCAGGGGCCATCCACAAAGTAACTAAGAAAGGCAGAGCAAACGGTGAGACGATTCAGGACGGCAGTCATCGGCACGGGATTTATGGGGCGCGTACATCTGGAAGCGCTCCGGCGTGTGGAATTTGTCGATGTCGTTGCCGTCGCTGGCCGTCAGATCGAGGCGGCAAAGAAGCTAGCTGCAGGCTTTGGCATCGAAGAAGCGGTGAGTGATTACCGCGAACTGCTGCAGGATCCGACCATCGACGCGGTGCACATCTGCACCCCCAACGCTGCGCATTACCAGATGGCAAAAGACGCATTACTCGCAGGTAAACACGTACTTTGCGAAAAACCCCTCTCCATTTCAGTGAACGAAGCACAAGAACTCGTAGCGCTGGCCAATAAGGGAAACCTTCGCAACTGCGTGTGTCACAATCTTCGCTATTACCCGATGGTTCAGCAGATGCGGCGCATGCGGGAGGATGGTGATCTCGGACAAGTTCTGGTCGTACAAGGCACGTATTCACAGGACTGGCTGCTGTACGAAACCGACTGGAACTGGCGCATCGACTCTGCGGTGAGCGGTCCGCTGCGAGCGATGGGAGACATCGGCTCACACTGGTTCGACATGGCTGAACATGTGACAGGCTTGCGCGTTCGTACTCTGTGCGCCGATCTGCAAACTTATTACCCGATACGCAAAAGATCAAAGCAGAATGTGGAGACCTTTGCCGGAAAGCTCTCGATAGCCACACAGGATTTCGAGGAGATCCCAGTCAATACAGAAGACTTTGGCGCAGTCCTTTTCCGTATGGGCGAGAACGCCCGCGGCACAATGACCGCGAGCCAGGTCTCCGCAGGTCGGAAAAACGGCCTCAGAATTGAGATCTATGGAACAAAGTCGTCAGTCGCATGGAACCAGGAACGGCCGGATGAGTTATGGATCGGACACCGCGATTCTCCGAATCAGATAATCATTAAAGACCCAGCCCTCTTGACGCCCGGCGCGCGAGCTTACGCTGATCTGCCCGGAGGCCACTCTGAAGGTTACGATGACACCTTCAAGCAGGTCTTTCGAAGGTTCTATCAATCGATAGCGGAATCGCAGACTTCAGTGGAATATCCACAGATGCTCGACGGCTTGCGTCAAATGAAAATCCTGGAGGCCGAGATGGAAAGCCATCAGAACAGACGCTGGGTTGAGGTGGCGAACTAAAAAAGCGGGGTACTACTTCTTCGTCTTTTCGATGACCGCTTCCGGACGCTGGGCATATTCGGCCCATGAACCATCGTAGAGGCTCACTTTCTCTGCGCCGACAATTTCCAGACCGAGTGCGATCACCGCAGCCGTAACGCCGGAGCCGCAAGTTGTGGTGACTGGCTGTTGTATCTCCACGCCATTGGAGAGAAAGATATCACGCAGTTTCTCAGCTGATTTCAGGCGACCATTTTCAGCAAGTTCGGTGAAAGGGATGTTGACCGCTCCCGGCATGTGACCGGAGTCAATTCCGGGTCGCGGTTCAGGCGATATCCCCGTGAAGCGGCCAGCGGATCGGGCGTCGAGAATTTGCCCATGCTCAGCAATTTTCGACTGCACCTGGCTGAAGTCTTTCACGGCATCATGGTTGAGCCTTGCGTGAAAGCTTGCAGCTGGACGGTGTACTTGGCCAGACTCTATCGGCAAGCCAGCCTCTATCCAACCATGCAACCCGCCATCGAGAATGTAGACGTGCTCCGCTCCAAAGGTACGAAGCATCCACCATGCCCGGGGCGCAGAAAAAACGCCCTCCTGCTCGTAGATGACGATAGTCGAACCATCACCCACGCCAAGAGTCGACATGCTGCCAGAAAACGCCTCGGGTGTGGGCAGCATATGAGGCAGCGATGTGGATTGGTCGGAGAGCTCGTTGATGTCAAAGAAAACGGCTCCGGGTATGTGCTTTGAAACGTATCGACCACGGGTGTCAACCGGAGGAGTAATTCCAACAGGCGGCAGAGTGGCATCGAGAATCACAGTGTTGGGATCATCGAGACGGTTTGCCAGCCAGGAGGGCGTGACGAGAGAGTTCATAGAAATTAGATTATCCTGCCGCCGCTTGCGAGGCGATCAGCCGCGGCACATCAGTTTTTTCACGAGACTAACCGCAAAATCAAGCTCGGGTATCGGAACAAATTCGCGGCTGCTGTGAGCGGAACGCATATCGCCGGGACCGATGACGACAACCTCCTCGGCTATCGCAGAGAGCAAGCTCGCCTCAGAACCAAAAGGAATGGAAACAGCAGGCTGGCCAGTGAACTCCTCGATCGCACGAACAAGCTGAGAATTTTCCGGAGTCTCAAAACCTCCCTGAGTACGAAGAGTCGTCACGCGATAAACAAATCTCGGATCGACGAGCCTCAGCTTTTCTGTGATCTCACATACGCCGTTAAGCACCTTATCTGCAGATTGCCCGGGAATCGGTCTCCATTCCACAATAAACTCGCATTCACCCGGAACAATATTCTTCGCAGTCCCTCCATGAATCGTTCCAACATTAATAGTTGTAAAACCTGGCTCGAAGAAATTGTGCCGTTCTTTCGCAAGTTCCTCACTGAATTCTTCAATGGCAGAGATCACCCGAGCGGCCGCAAAAATTGCGGAGGCTCCCATGTTGGGATGCGCGCTGTGCGCCTCTTTCCCCACAACTGTGACCTTCGCCAGGCAATATCCTTTACCCGCCCGCGCAACGTGGAGAGAAGTAGGTTCGCCGATCACGATTCGCTTAGGCCTTACAGCATCTGCCGCGATCAGGTGAGAGGCGCCAATGCAACCGATCTCTTCGTCAGCGGTCAGGACGATCCGCAGACCATCCACAAAAAGCTCTGGTTCAATCTGATCCGCCGCAGCAAGAAGACAAGCCATAAAACCCTTGACATCGCAGGCGCCACAGCCGCGGAGCTTCTCACCCTCAACGAATGGATCGAGAGCATTTGTCCAGTCAATAGAAAACGGGACCGTATCGGTATGACAAAATAATGCAAGATCAACGTCCCGATCGGCAACATTCTGGTTCGGAGGCGCCGCGATCAAATTGATCTTCTCTTCTCCCGAAGAGTCTTTGTACATAAGTCTGCGTGTGCCCCATCCCTTGGCGTGCAGAACATTTTCTGCGTATTCAATAACTTGCCGGTTAGATAGAGACGAAACCGATGGAAGGCGTATCAGTTCGAGCAGATGATCGACAGCAGTCGTCATGAACGCTCACCCTCATACGGAACATTCGCCCAGACCTTGCGATAGACCTCCTTGTATCGCGCGATAATCTCTTCTTCCAACTCGTGCTTTCCATCGCGAATAATCAGCCTGCCGTTTACCGCTACATCGCGGATTGCCGATGGCGTCAGCCCAAAGACAATCATGGATAGCAGATCTTCCGAAGAATTACCGGCAATGGATGGATGATCAAGGTCGACGGTAAAGAAATCGGCGTATGCACCATCAACCAACTCGCCGGCCGCAACACCCAGCGACTTCGCGCCACTGATCGTCGCACAGTCGAGCAGGCGCGACGCTAGCGGCTGTTCATTTATCTGATCGAGCACTGCCCGTTCCTGATGACTCAGCCGCAGATGATAATCCAGTTGCCGGGCATCTTCGAGCAGGTCAATCTGGGCCTGGCTATCGCTCCCGAGAGCGACGCGGATTCCTGCTCGCATAACGCTATCCGCAGAAAGGATTCCGTCTCCAAGGTTCCGCTCTGTTGTCGGACAGGCGCAAATGGCCGCGCCTGCATCCGCCATCATGCGAGTCTCTTCGTCTGTGATATGAGTGGCGTGTACAGCGGTAAGATTACGCGTCAACAGCCCCTCTTTTGCAAGAAGCGAAACCGGAGTGCTGCCGTATTCGGCCACGCACGCGGCATTCTCGGCTACTTGCTCAGAAACATGCATATGCATCGGAAGAAGCTTCCCCTGTGCCCACTCTGCCAAGTCCCGCATCTCTTCCAGCGGAACAGCACGAATGCTGTGCGGCGCTACACCCACTTGAATCTCATCGGATTTGCCCTGACAGGCAGCGATAAGCGCCTCAATGTTAGCGATGAAATCTTTCCTGTTCTCAAAGAACCGTGTCTGGCCCGGGTCTGTGGGTACTCCATATCCAGAACGAAAATATGCCGATCGCAACAAAACAATTCTTATCCCTACCGACTGTGCCGCAGCGATTACCTGCTGGCCTAGCCGGTTCGGATCATCATATGGGCGGCCATCAGGAGCATTGTGCAGGTAATGGAACTCGCCCACTGTGGTGATTCCTGCGAGCGCCATCTCCAGGAAGGTCATCCGCGCAACATCGTAAACGTCCTGCGGAGTGAGCTGGGCGGCAGCGTGGTACATGGTTCCACGCCAGGACCAGAAGTCCTTCCCGCTTGTCCTGCGCGATTCCGATTTGCCGCGAATGAGACGTTGAAATGAGTGAGAGTGAACATCGATAAGGCCCGGTAGCATGGCCCTGCGAGCAAATGCCACCGTTTGCACCTGCGACGCTTCCTCAACCACGTCTTTCTTTATCCTGCCGGCATCGTCTGCAAGTAAACCGGTATCTGTCGTAAACGCGCCGTTGGCATAGAGAGCCTCAGGCTGAAAGTAGGTGCTCACAATTTATCCTCAGAATGCGAATCTTCACTCTCATGCATACTCCAGACTGGTCCCGGCTTTCAATGTCTGAAGCCACCACATATAGCAGGCGATTCCCACCAGGCCGACCAAAGCCCCAAGCGAGAAAGCGAGGACGAAAGAGTCGAAGCGCCTCACAATCCAGCCTGTGATGATGGGGCCAATGATTCCAGGGACATTCCCGATAAAGTTCTGAAAACTGACGCATGATCCAACCTGGTCTGGCGCCGCGCATTGTTGTGGAACCACAAGAATCGCCGAGATTAGGACGCCGGAAAGTGCGGAAATGTACAGAAACAGCAGAGCCAGCCCGCGATCTTCCACCAAAGATGCCGGAACTATGAACAAGCCGAGTGAAAACCCGAGAGCGATGACGGATTTGGTCGCACGAGTGATCGACCACCCGCGCTTGAGTAGAGCGGCTATGAGCCAGCCACCTGTCATTTCGCTACATGCCACAATCAGATACAAAAGGCCCGCAGCCCAGCCGAGAGAACGGAGCGGAACGCGACGCACAGTGTAGAGATAAGACGGCCCCCAGCTAATCAGCAAATACCAGAAGTAATTCCAGCAGAAAAATCCCGCAGACATCCCCCACATATTGCGGCTGCGCACTAGCTTCAGCAAAGCTCTTCCAGATCGAGCGGGGTGCACGGGTTTTGCCTTGCTGGAAGGAGCAGTGAACAGCAGCACCCACGGGAGTAACCAGAGTAGGCCGGCTAATCCTGTCGAAAGAAACATCCATCGCCAGCCAAAGACGCGAAGGATCCATGCCTCTAGAACCAGACCAATAGCCAATCCGGCTTTGCAGCCAACATCAAGAATCGCCGAAGGAATAGCGCGTTCATTCGGCAGAAATTGCTCACTTACAAATTTGAGCCCGGCAGGAAGGTTTACGGCCTCACCGATACCGAGCAGCAATCGAAAGAAGATCAACATCGCCAAGCTGCTAGCTAATCCCGTGGCAGCCGAAGCCATGCACCAGAGAGCAAACGCTCCCCCATAAAGCCACTTAAGCGGCCACCGATCAACCAGCCACCCTGCCGGCAACTGCGCAAGCGTGTACGTAATCGAGAAAGCAGCAAGAGCCCATCCCTGTTGCAATGGGTCAAGATGCATGTCACGCCCAACAAAGGGGAGTGCAACGCTCAGGCTGCCGCGATCGAGATAGTTGATAAGCGATGCCAGCGAGAGAAGCACAGTCGGAACCCAGCGACGTGAACGCTGCGGCGAAGCACCCCCTGAAATCAGAACCGAGTTTGATTTGCTCGCAGTCAATCCACTCTCTGATGCAAGATTAGTGGATCAACGGATATATCCCGGGAATCTTTAGGGAAATTCGATAGACACTCGAACTCGCGGTGATATACAGCGTCTTGTGATCAGCATCGCCCCATGCCAGATTTCCCACCTTCTCGGGAATATCAATTGTGCCAAGATGTTTGCCGTCTGGAGAAAAAATCCAGACTCCTCCCGGACCGGCGCTGTAAAGATTGCCGTCTTTGTCCACTTTCATGCCATCCGGCGATCCCGGCCGCAGATCCGAACTGGCGTCAAAGAACAATTTCCCATCCGTGAGCGTGCCGTCGGCGTTCACGGTATAGCGCATCCAAAACTTCTTCGGCTCGGAGTTATTTACGTAGAGATATTTCTCGTCCGGTGAAAATGCGATTCCATTGGGCCGAGGCAGGTCTTTCACCAATAGCTGCAACCGGTCACGGGCAGGAGGCGCTCCCGGTTTCTGACTCGTTGCGCCCGGCAGACGGTAGACGCCATTTACTTGCAGTTGCTTGTCAGGATCGTTGTCCTTTTGCGTGCGAAGCCCATACGGCGGATCAGTAAAGTAGAGCGTTCCGTCGGACTTATAAATAAGATCATTAGGGCTGTTCAGCTGTTTCCCCTGATAGCTATCGGCCAAAATCGTAACCTGCGCCTTGGCGTCGATGTGCTCCAGTCTCCACACATTCCTCTGTGCATGACCGGCGACCGTCAGCCGGCCGTGACTGTCGAGCGTCATCCCATTCGAACCGGGTTCAGGACCACCATATGGAGCCGCGCCCTTGTATCCGCTTGGCTGCATAAACATGCTCACTCCACCTGCCGGTGTCCACTTGCGAATGCTGTTGCTGGGAATATCGGCAAATAGAAGATAGCCGGACGGTATCCAGACCGGTCCCTCAGTCCATGTAAAACCTGTGGCCAGTTTTTCGAGAGTAGCCCCGGCTGGCACAATCAGGTCCAGGGCCGGATCCAGGTGTTCAATTGTAGGCGTGATCGCGCTCGACGACGCTGAAAACTTATTAGAAGCTTCGTTCATAAAGTTAGAATGATTCGGCGCCTTCTGTGGCAGCGCAGGCAGCAGACAAAACTCGGCAATCACGCACGCGGCAAGCAGTTGGAAACGCTTTCTTGATCGCATCCATACTCTCCTGAAAATACGAACAACAGTCAGAGATTTGCGCCATCCTCTACGGGGAGCGATTTCGCTTGCTGCCTGGAAGCGCGACTTAACAGTAGATATCCGGCTACCCCAGCCAGCAGGGAAGCGCAAAGCACAGCCGTTTTGGCTGCATCGAGCAACGCCGGATCATCGAACGCGAGAGCACTGATGAAGAGGGAAACCGTGAACCCGATGCCGGAGAGCGAACCGACTCCGACAATATGGTCCCAGCGTACTGTTTGCGGAAGCTGCGCAATCTTTAGCTTAACGGCAATCCAACATGCAGAAAAAATTCCGAGAGGTTTCCCCACAAAAAGTCCGAGCAACACACCCCAGGCAACCGTACTATGCAACAGCGACTGCCATGTCGAGAGCGAAAACGTTACTCCAGCATTTGCCAGGGCAAACAGAGGCAGAACGAGAAACGCAATCCAGTCGTGCAGCCTTCGCGTCACCCGATCCGCGGGCGATTCGCTGTTCGCAATCAGGTACTCCATCGCACCCAGCTGCCGATTGGCCAGCGCCTTGTCTCCGGCAGCAAAAGCCTTCTTAAACTCATTGAGAGTTTCCGTGCAGACCTCGCCAAATGCATCCAACGACACGCGGGAGCGGACGGGCACGAGCATTCCCAAAATGACCCCGGCGATCGTTGCATGAAGTCCCGAGCGAAGAATTGCCAGCCAGAAGGCGAAGCCCAGCACCGCATATACAATCTGCCGGTCAACGCCGAGCCGTCGGCAGAGCAGTATCACCGCCAGCAGAACAGCGCCGATAAAAAGCTGATCGAGATGCAACGTCTCAGTGTAAAAAAATGCGATGACTGCGATGGCGCCGATATCATCAGCAATCGCCAGCGAAAGCAGGAAGACTTTTAGCTCCGCAGGGACACCTTTCACCACGGCAAGTACGCCTAGCGAGAAGGCGATATCTGTCGCCATCGGAACTCCCCAGCCATGCGCTCCCGGTTTGCCGTGATTCAGTACAGCGAAAATTAATGCTGGCACGACCATGCCGCCAAGGCCCGCAAAGATAGGGAATGCAGCACGTCGCATGTCGGCCAGTTCGCCGTGGACGATTTCCTGCTTCACTTCCATGCCGACAAGGAAAAAGAAAAGCGCCATCATGAAGTCGTTGATCCAGGCATGGACAGGCAATTGCAGCCCCGAGAGCCGAAGCTCGACGTGCCAGATGTGATCGTAAGACGCGCTCCACGGGGAGTTCGCCCAGACAAGAGCGATGACCGCAGCCGCCAGCAGGAAAGCGCTGCTGACGCCTTGCGTATGGATGAATTGCTGTACAGGTAGTTGTACGGTACGTGCAATCAAGGATTCACGCACCTCCAGCTTCAGGGCTCCGAGCGTGCGTGCCGGTACCGTCATAGCAGACAGTGTATGGAAGCGCGGATACTCAAAACAATCAAAAACCTATGAACTCTCTCGCCGATGGCGCATTGGCAGTATCGCCCATGTAGTTATTGAGTAGCTTTTGTCTGATATATCCTCGAATTGAGGGGGTGTTCATCCTGACTGCTGTAAGAGAATCTGATGAGCACAACGACATAGCCATTCCAGAGGCGGAGTTGTTAATTGCGTCTTTGCGAGGCTCGCTGTCAGCTGCTCCGCAGTGCGCGGACTGGGCCGCACTGGCAACGCTGGCCGAGACCCACGGAGTGCTGCCTCTCGTTTATCGTGCTTTAACTGCTGTCAGGGCAGAACTACCGGACGATTTTCAACGTGCTGTCGCCAGTTCCCGGATATCGACTGAGATGCTGGCGGCGGAACTCGAACAACTCCTCGCTGGATTTGCGCAACACGGTATCGACGTGGTCCCGCTAAAAGGCCCCGTCCTTGCAGAAACGATATATGGGGATATAGCCATGCGCCCCTGTGAGGACCTGGATTTGCTGGTGCGCGTAAGAGACTTCAGCCGGGCCGAGAAAGTGTTGATAGATGCGGGCTGGATTGCACCCTCGCCGGTAGAAGAGTTCGAGCGCCAATTCCTGCGCAATGGCGTCCTCGTTGAATTGCACTTCGGCGTGGCATCGCCGCGATCTTTTCCATTTGATCTGGACGGAGCATGGAGCACAACGCAGAAGAGTTCATTTCGTGGCTTGCCGCTGTTGGCAATGTCAGAAACAGACCGCGCTCTATACCTGTTGCTCCATGGATTGAAACATGGCTTCGGAAAACTGATCTGGATCCTCGACGCCGCGCACGCGCTAAGCGCTGTGAAGGAATGCAGCGCGCATGAATTTGTGAGGCAGGCTAAAGAGCAGGGATTGGAGCAAGCCCTCTACATCGGCTGCGCGATGATACTCGAAGCTTCCCCTGAGCATCTGCCAAAGGATCTGTTGGCAGTGTTGGCAGAATCGCCAGAAGACATGGAAGCCGCACGCGCGCGTGTGGCAACATTGCTGGCAGGAGAAGCGGGTACAGGCCGCAGTCCCGAGCTCTCGTTTTATCTACAGACGGAGACAGAACGAGTCAGGCGATGGCAATGCCGCCTGAAGTTTTTTTCCCCAACCGGTGAAGATTATCAATGGACCGCGCGACATCGGCTGCCAAATAGCTTCGCGCCACTCGTACGACCGTTTCGCCTACTGGCCAAATATGGACTCCGACAGGCGTGGCGCACAGCGTTTCCTCCGTCTGCCTGAAACTGGCAGGGAACCGCCGTCCATCCAGAAAATCTAGAGCCGAACAAAATCAGAAGCCCGGTCCCCTGCACTGGCAGAAGAACCGGGCGATTGCATCTGAGTTACGGTTTAAGGCTTGCTGTGAATGGCTTTAGCCTTTGATACAAACAGAAGGAGAGGCGCAGCCGCCACGGCCACCTTGGCATATCGCTGGATCATCTCCCGACGAGTGGAGGTATCTTCCTGACGGATA
Source organism: Alloacidobacterium sp. (assembly GCA_035313725.1). Taxonomy (GTDB): domain Bacteria; phylum Acidobacteriota; class Terriglobia; order Terriglobales; family Acidobacteriaceae; genus Alloacidobacterium. The sequence goes on from DATGAD010000295.1 coordinate 25,706, forward strand.
TCTTCCCGCTCCTCCTGCGGGGCCGTGTCTCGTTTTTCACGTGTTTCCGACATGATTCGAATGAGTCCTTTCTTATGAAAAGCCATTTCGGCTTTCAAACGCAGATTGTCAATGACTAAGGAGCTGTCACATTCGGAGACGTGCTTGCTCCATATTTGCTATTGCCATCAGGGGAATAAACAGCATTTAAAGCATTACCAACGGGGAGAGAAAGTCCAGTATAAGGTACCGATATTTGCGTACCGCCCAGCAGCACTCCTGTGTTGTTGCTGAAGCAGTTGGCAACCACAATGTCCGGCGTGCCGTCCGCGTCAAGGTCGCCCGCAGCCGCTGAATAAGGCTTGGTACCGATCATAAACGGCCCAAGCACAGTATAAGTTCCGCCTGCACTGCCCGTCGCCAGGTTGAGCGTACCGTCCGTATAGTTTGCGACAACCAGATCAGGAATGGAGTCGCCATTGACGTCGGCAAACCTCACCTCATCCGGTCCCGCACCGACATTCACCGGCGTCTGGGCCGCGAATGTTCCGCTGCCATTGTTTTTTAGAATGCTGACATTGTTGCTGCCGAAATTCGCCACGGCAATCAGCTGACTGCTGCCACTGCCTGTGATCGCCACAGACTGTGGTCCTGTGCCGACAGTAACAGGAGTCGCGGAGAAGGTTCCATTCTGCTGATTCAGCAATATGGAGACAGTTCCATCTTGATAGTTTGCTACCGCAAGATCAGAATAGCCATCGCCGTTGAAGTCGCCCGCACGAATGGCCTCGGGAATGCGGCCAACATTGAATTGAGCTCCGACGTCAGTGAAAATACCGCCGCCATTGCCGAGGAGAATAGTAACGGTACCCTCAGTATTGGCGACGGCTACATCCAGATTGCCGTCATGGTTGAAGTCCCCGGTGGTAAGAGAAGTAGTGCTCGACGAGCCAACGTCGTAGCGAGGGGTCAACGAAAAAGTTCCGTCACCGTTGCCCAGCAGCACAGCGATCTGGTTGGTGTTGAAGCTGCCGACAATCAGATCGAGCGTCCCGTTGCCGCGCAGGCTGGCCGCGTGGACCTCGGCGGGACCGAAGCCGGCAGCGATCAGAATGGCCGTCGCCGGCTGGAACGTGCCGTCACCATTGCCAAGTTGCACGGTAATGGAGTCGGTGCCGAACACGGAGGTGATGAGATCCAGGATTCCATCTCCATTCAAATCCGCCAGTTCCGTCCAGACCGGAAGGCTGTTGGTTCCCGTGCTGGTGGTAACCTGCGGCAACAATGACGGTGTTGCATTGGCTGTATTTAGTGTTACGAGACCTGTGACCGGGCTGCTCGAAGTCACATCATTGAAAGCGAGCTGTCCGCTGGGTGCCGTGAAACCAAAGCCAAAGACGTTGATTTGCGCCGTAGTAGCCGTCAACGAAGCGATCGTGGTCTGCGACTTGCCCAAAATCGTGACGGTAGTCGAAGTCAATGCGGCGGCGTAATTGGTGTCGCCACCATAAGCAAGCGACAGGGAATTGCCGCCTGTCGGAAGAGTTGTTGGAATCGTGATATTGGCGACGCCTCCGCTCAAGGCGACACCCTGTGCGGCTCCTGTGTTGAACTTATAAGTCACAGTACCCGTCGGCCCAGCGCCAGTACCGACGCCAGCAACAGTCACCATGACCGTTCCGCCCTGTCCCTGAACAGGACTGGCAGGCGTAACTGTATCACTGATCGTTACAGTCCCGGCGGAAACATTCAGTGTGGTGCTCGTGCCGCTGCCGGTGTAAGCAGTAGTCCCCACAAATGAGACAGCAAGGGTATGACTCCCCGGAGCCAGCGCATTAAATGGCCCGCTGATCTGATAGTTGTTGTTGCTGATCAGCGCCAGGCCGTAGCCCGAAGAAGAGCCATCAACCGTTACCGTGAAGTCGCTTGCAGTGATGCCAGTTGCATTGGTGGGTGTGAGCTGCACGCTGAAGCTCGACGGCTGCCCGTACAAGTATGTCGTGCCACCCGAAATCGACAGCGAAGTTGGAGTCGCAGCTTGCGCCGTGAAGTTAATCGTGTCCGTCTGATTATCAAACGTTACAGTAACACTGCCGGGACCCGTAGTGCTGGGCGTGAGAACTGCGGTACCT
>DATGAD010000296.1:0-12020 GCA_035313725.1 Alloacidobacterium sp.
CGACCACCGTACTCCGCGAGGAGTCGCTGGAGATCACCCTCGTAGACACCCAAGGCATTGATGATGTAGCCGGACGCGCGGACCTCGAACAACACTTCGATGATCCACACTCAGTAGTCATACTGTGCTCGGTGTTCAATGAGGCGCCGTCAACTGCTGTTCGTCATCTTTTGCAACGAGCAAAGGAGGGCGGCGTCAGAACGATCGATACGAATGCGGCGTTACTTGCTCTACCTAGACCCGGAGAAGCTCTTGCCATGAAGGATAACGGGTATCCGGCGCAAAACGATGCTGAGGGATACGAACTTAAGAACGAGGAAGTCGTGCTCAAGCTGAGTCACATGGGATTGGCATCGCTGCCGGTACTCTTCTTCAATTCAGCGGACGATTCGCCAGATGTACTCCGAAGTTTCTTGATCGATAGAATTCGCCACGTTCAAGATGTCCAACGTGAGGGTCTTCGCGAAATCATACGCGGGGCGAAGATGCTGCTTCTGAACTATGAAGAAGAACAATCGAAGGGCATTTTGGTCGCAGCGTCACGTCGCTTGTCTGTTTGGCTTGCGAACAACGGTGATCTTTCAAAGATGGCTTCAAGTCATGTGGAAGACAGCCTCCTGTCGGCAATAACGATCGCACATCATCGCACCATCTATGCAACGGTTGTCAGAGATGGATCTTGGCACAACCTTGACTACGCGCATCAGCTAAGTCACGGCGCAAGACGCATGGCAGCGCAATTGACGGAGCCTAAGCTGGCCGGCTTCCGGTCCATAGCGGACAACTTGCTTGAAGATGAGCAATTCAGTGACGCTCACGACTTGATACGCCAGACCGTCCGTGTGCTCGAAGATGGGTTCGACAGTATCGTTAGGAAAGCGCAGTTGGTCGGACAGAGTATTTACTCAGATGAATTGTCGAAAGACTCGAACTTCTGGGCGGAATGCGCCCAGCAGTGGGGCCTTGGTGGGGGATATCGAGACCGCATCAATACGAGGAACAAGAATTGGTTCAGAGCGCAAAGCCAGAATGAAGCCGACGCTAGAGTCCTGCAGATGATTGAAGACAACTGGAACGAAGCTATCGCGTCGGTGGCGGAACTGCTAGGCGACAACAACTCTGATGAAGATTGATGAAGTGGCTAAAGCTCGTTTGGCCATAGTGAGAGCGTTGAACAAATTGCGTTTATTGTTTCCGAGTGAGTATCCCGATGATTCTCGGCATGGGTCAAAAGGCGGGTGAGATGGACCCGCAGAAAGCTCAGGTTGGAGCTTAATGGACCTTTATCGGACCCGGATTTGCTTGTCACTTAGGTCCCATATATTCCGTAAGTGCTTTGGAATCTATGGCGGGGACGACGGGGCTCGAACCCGCGACCTCTGCCGTGACAGGTATACAAACGCACGTTAACCAATTGATTTCATGAGTGCTGATGGCTATTCAAGACACTCAAAGTCACTCTTAGACACTGAGAAATCCGGCAACATTTCGTTTCAGCACCCTCGCCAGCACCCTGAGCATAATACCTAAGTGATCAATCGGACCTCTGCCGAACCGCGGCAGCAATCTGAGCTGATCGTCTCCTCAAATTCGGGAGTGTTCATTTCACGCTATGCCCTATTCTCAATAGTTGAATGAGAGGGTCACCTGTCCGAGATGCGGACTATTCGTCCATGTGGTATTGCGAGCGAGTGATGAGTGGACGGAACGCCGCTTCGCTCGATATGAAGGCCAGCGACGCCGATAATGAGCGGCTTGGCGATTTCGCGGTGATTGGATTAGGGCCAACCGCTTCTGAGTCGTCGACAAGCAGGAGGAAGTGCCGGAGATGCCTGTTCATTACTCGTCGATCGACTGTCACAGCTTACAACTGGAGCACCAGCCCTAAACCGCGACGGAAACTCCTAGGCGCCCTTATCGACGCAACCTATGCCGCAAAGCCGCTCTGTTCCTACCCATAGTTGAGCCAGGTTTTTGAGGTTATGTTTATATGTGCGCGTTACCAAGTATTCCTTTCCGCCTCTTACACGTAGCCTGTATTCCCCCGTCGGTAGCGGATGGATCTCCTCAACGGCCGAGATGTTCACGACGACCGAGCGGTGGATGCGAATAAAACCGTAGGGTTTGAGCTTATCGGCCATGGACGAGAGGGATTCGTGTACCAGATAGTGTTGAGGTCGATGTTGTAACGAGACGTAATTGCCTTCTGCTTGCACCGCCACAATGTCGAATAGATTCAACAGTAAAATGGTACCTCTTGCCTTGAACGCGATTCGCGGACCCTGTCGTTCCACTATGCTCTCCAACTGCCGCGAGACCCACATGAGGCTCGTTGCATCAACTCGAATGACGGGAGGCAATGATGTATCTAGACCTTCGAAGTACTGATCCTCTGTCGCTCCCGGACTGTAGCCCCTTTTACTTCTGGTGGAAAACATCTCAGCCCCCCGCAGTGGGCAAGCCGGAGCGTTTGCATCTGCATGAGCAGCTTGCTGAAGAGAGGTTTTACGCGCAATGGCCTGATCCTGAATTGTGCGGGCGCTCATGATGAAACCCCTAGTTCTTTCGTGTCGATTTCTGCTACGTGACTGAGGATGAGGCGTGCACTGCTTCTACCTGAACTCGACTGAGCTTGGGGATTGGAGGAAAACTCAGACAAGCTACCATCGCTGATCTCCTTCGATCCATGGCGTTCCCGAAACTGAAATCACCGCCCTCGCCGGACAACGTGCTTCTTCGACATGGGTCGTCCGCGTTTTGGAGATTGACGCGGCACCCGAAGAGACCTTAACCATCCCACGATGTTTCCAATTCCCATTTCCCACACCTTGGCATCTTGAGCATTCTTCGCCAACGAGGCGTAGCCCTCGACCATGGCGACCAGAAAACTGGCACTCTCGTCTGGATTCAGATCACGGCGAACTGTTCCCTGGGCCTTCCCTTTCCGCAAAAGCGTTGCAACACCTTCCTGCCAGTCAAGGAATATCTTCTCCAGCCGCGTGCGGAATTGCTCGTCCAGCGGAGACATCTCCTGTGACAAATTGAGCAGCGGACAACCGGCGCGAACGTCCTGGGTCCGAGCTGGTATCCGCCGAACAATGCCGATCAAAATGTCGATGGGTTGCCCGTCGCTAAGCAGAGGACGCAACCACCTGTCGTGGACAAGTTTTGCGATGATCTCGTCGACGATGGCATACCCTAAAGCTTCCTTGCTGGCGAAGTGGTAATAGAGCGCTCCCTTGGTGAGGTTGGTGGCGGCGAGAATTGTATCGATGCCAGCCCCCTGGAATCCTGTTCTGAGGACCTCCCGATAGGCCGCTTGCAGCAAGCGTTCCCGTGTACGTTCAGGGTCACGGACCCCTCGCTTCCTCTCGTGAGCAACTAGCATACCAACTAGTATGTATGTAAATCATTTGAAAATCAATCGCAATGCCTGACTCCTGGCTGCTCGGTGTTCTCGAATTTCGTATCCTCTCGCCAGTGTGTGTATGAAAAGTTGGAGAAACAGTCGCCCTGGTCGCTTTAGGCCCGTCCCAGGAGATTGTTAATCCGCCACTCGTCTTCGAACTCTGAAATGTCGCGCCGGTTGTGTCACGTAATCGTCGCGAACTTGGAACATGGCGTGCTTCCTCAGTTCACCAGCAGGAATTTGTGGAATTTGTGTGCCAATTCTGCTCTGCACTGCTAGAGCGCCGGGTGATTCGTGACGTAAGTCCACCAGTCATCTCGCCACGGCGACTTTCATATGGAGAAAAGAGGAGACATGAACACACTAAGACAGTTGCGCAATATCCGGATACCGTGTGTTACGACGATTGTTCTGGTTTGCGCCAGCGCTGCATTCGCTCAACAGAGCTACAAGATTACCGATTTGGGCCTTAACAAAAGCACGGACAACTTCAGCATGGTCATGGGACTCAATAATCAAGGCTGGGCAGAGAACATGGATGGGGTTGTAAACCCACCCATCACTTCGACCTCCACGACCATTGCAAGTGGCCGCGCGGTAATAAGCATCTACGGACTCAACATCGACCTCGGCACGCTGGGAGGAAAGAACAGCTGGACCAACTATGGCGGGATCAACGATCGCGGGGAAGCTGTCGGTCTGGCCGAAACATCTGTTCCAGATCCAGACGGTGAAGACTTTTGCGCCTTCGGCACACACCTTACTTGTCGTCCGTTTCTTTGGCAGTTCTTCCACATGAGCGCTCTCCCGACGCTCGGCGGAAATAACGGGCAGGCCAGCGCTATCAATAACCGCGGACAAATAGTAGGCATTTCGGAAACGACGGTCCAGGACTCCGGATGCTCGCCCAGCAAGCCTGGAAAGATTATTTCGCCGGTATTATGGGAAAAAGGCGAAGTCCGACCTCTTCCTACGGTGGATGGCGACCCAGACGGCTTCGTACAAGGCTTGAACGATCAAGGCCAGGCCGTAGGTTCCTCGGGAACCTGCAGCAACATAGCGACTCACGCCGTATTGTGGGAAAACGACACTGCCTTCCAGCTTCCAGACCTCGGACGCGATGGAAATGACGCCTACGCCATTAATGACCACGGCCAAGTTGTGGGGTATGTCTCGACCGCTGACGGCACAACCATCGTTGCCTCTCTTTGGCAGAACGGCGCACACAGCGCAGTCACAAGCCTCGGCATTCTGCCGGGAGATGGTGCCGCCTTTGCCACAGGCATCAACAACCGGGGCCAGGTGGTGGGAAGCACCTTCAACTCCGTCGGCTGGTCCCGTGGCTTCATCTGGCAGGACAATGTGATGACCGACCTGAACACGCTCATTCGCGAGGATTCCAACCTCTTTATCATCGCGGCCAGCAATATCAATGAGCGCGGACAAATCTCGGGCATGGCAACGGTGCTCACCGGGCCGGATGCGGGCAAGATCCATGCCATTCTGTTAATCCCTGTAAACGAAAGAATAGATAGGTCCGTTGCAGATTTCGCACGTACACACCCGCATTTCACTGTGCCCGCGAATGCCTGCCACTCTTCGCAGAGATTCGGCCCCGGCCCATTCGGGAGATAAAGTGGGCTTTTCGGAGCTCGCGCACCATTCAGCTATATGTTGCGCTGGCGCAAGGCCGGAGATTGTGCGGGACAACATGGGTCACGTCGAATATCGACGTGACCCAGAATTGCACCACGTCAGACGAGGGAAGGACTGTTACGCTGGAGTCGCCTTTAAACAAACTTGGATCGAGGATAAACAATGCTCATTCGCACTTTGGTTCTTGCAGCTGCTGTGATCTCGAGTAGTGGTGTGCAGATGCGCTCACAGACGAGCGGCCCCCCACCGTCACCGCCGGTGGGTACAAAGGAAGACCCCGCGAAAGCGCTGGACGGTTTGCTGTCGATGATGGAATTCCAGGTAGTGGGAGCGGCGAAGGCGATGCCCGCTGATAAATACAGCTTCGCACCAGCGCAAGGCATCTTCGCTGCGGGCCAAACCACGCAGTTCGACACCGTGCGCACCTTTGTGGCACAGGTGACTCACCTGGCACAGGCGAATTACTTCTTTTTCGGCTGGAGCGGCATTAAACCTGACCGCAACATGAAGGCTATCGGGTCAATTACGACTAGAGACGAAGCGGTGGCTGCCCTGGAAGCTTCGTTCGTCTATGCGCACAAGGCCATAGCGACCATTACGGCAGAAAATGCGTTTGTAGCCATTAAGCCGATTGACGGGTTCAGTACAAGGACGACGATAGCCGCTTTTGCCGCTGCACATGGGAATGACCACTACGGCCAAATGGTGGAATATCTGCGGATGAACGGCATCGTGCCGCCGGCAAGCGCGAAGTAGAAGCTCATTGGCAGCTGCTGTTGAGTGGATGCCAGGCACGAGATAGGAAAGTGAACATCGCCAAACGAGTTGTTCACGTTGCATACGGGACGACAGCTTATCAAACTTCAAGCTTTGAATACGAGGCGGCAGCTTGTGTATACAATTTGGCCCTGGTTGTTAATGCCAAAGGCCATACCGCCGTTTCCGTGGTCAGGAAGTGGGGAGGCAGTGCAGTTTTCCCACAACACCGGCAGGAAGATCCGATTATTAGTCGGGCCAGGCTGGCATGTGGGGTCCACGGTACCGTCTTCTGCAAATCCTACGATTTGTCCACGGTTGTTGATCGCGCGCGCCTGCCTCCACGAACCAGGAAGACGGTAAGCTGCAGGATGGCTGCCACAACCGCGGCCGGGATGAGGTTAGCACCGATCGGACCAACTGGCTTTCACCGGATTTCGCGATCCACGGCGCCCCAATGAAAACAAACAAGAAACACGGCAGGATCGTTCCCATAGGCTATGCGGGAAAGCAGCAGGAGCGGCCAAAATTCTGAAGGCTTGTAAACCAAATTTACATTTCGGAGTGCCTAGTCAAGGCAACACTCATCCCATAATCCAGGGCAGCGAAATATATTCACCGGATGAGATGCCGAACAATAAATTGAAAGCGAGAATCAACTTCGCGCTCACTAGGCTGCCTCGAACTTCCTCGGATGTATACGATATGAACTCTTCGATCACATTCCAATTCGCCTGGTGCGCCAGGGCGCTAAACGCAAGACACTGCCGAATGTGCTGACACCCATTGAAATTAAGGCGTTGTCGGATCGACTGGGTCTCAGAGAACGTACTCTGGTGCTTCTAGCCGCTTCCACCGGCCTTCGCCAGAGCGAATTGTCTGGTCTCATGAATGCTGAAAATACGCCCCGGACTGACCAGCAAGTAGCCTTAACGCCTCACTCAATCATCGCTTCAGACCGTGCGATTCTCGCTGTACGTCCGTTTGATAACTATGAAGATCAAGCGGGACCATGGATTTCGGCGGAGGATCCGCGCGATAACCAAGGCGATCACAGACCGGCTGCTTAAGATTGGCTATCGAACTCAACGATACTTCACTCTCAGATGCACCGGTACTCCCGATGCGTCTGAGAGTATCCGGTTGCGGCTGTCTTTATTTCAATGCCGGCTCGTTCGAATGGGACGACTACATTGAAACGCGGTAGCTGTACTGGCGCAATTCCGCGAATGGACTGAACATCCGGCACGACCACGCGGAGTAGATAAGAACGAGAAACTGCAAGATTCAACCATCGACTCGTTGATAACTCATTGACTTGGATCTTCTTTATCCGACCAAGCGGAAGATGTAGTGATGGGAGAGGAATTCGGCCAGGACCAGAATCAGAGTGACAGAAGCGAGGATGATTTGCACTCTCTCTCCCCACAAGCGCCGGCGCGAAATCGACTGTTGCCTCCACTGAGCAGACGGTCGCTTTCGGAGAGATCGAATTCTCCAGATCATATAAAGGTTGATGCACGACCCGAGAACAGCAAGCGCCATCATAGGAATACGAATGGCGTCCTGGTGAAGTCCGGTTGCAGGTCCTTTGGCTCCCAAGGCGACTGCAGCGAGAGCTCCCAGTCCAATGGCGAGACGCACGCCGCTGAGCGCCATGGCGAGGGTGCATATGCTTTGCAACACAATGAAAAAAACGCTGGTTAGACCGACAGCCCAGCGGCGGACTCCCCGGTCACTAAAAAGCTCACGTGTCTCCGATCGCTGCGAGGCGATCACTGCTCGCTCTGTGGCCACTCGCATTTGACGCTCAGGTTTCGACAAGGATACAGAAAAACTTACGACATCCGAGCGAAGGCAGCACTTGTAACCATCACTCCATTCCGCTGGTCTCAGTTCCAGGTTAGTGGTCCGGTTCCGTTCCGAAAAACAGCGGGGCGATCGGACTTCGAGTGACAAGCATGTTGGCCTTCTTACTGATAACAGCTCACTTGAGCGTCCCCGCTAACCAACGACCAGCGACTCAGTGTCGATGCTCCCGTCCCCAGGGCGGTGGCTGACATCAAGCCACAGGCCTCTCGATACTTCCTGAACATAGGGGAAGCTCAGATTGAAGCGCTTGTGGATGATGTTTGTGGAGGTCGGCCTGCGAGTCACTCGAACGGCCCGCATGTGAAAAGCGAAAGACATCGGGACGAGCATAGTGAGGCGTGGACCAAGTCATCGGATCACAGCCTGTAACCTTCCAGGCAGCTCTGCTTCTAAAGGTCAGCGTGACCTGTCGCAGCAATGAATACTGCAGACTCGAATCAGTGACGGGCTTCCATCGAGCCCCAATCGAGGCGAGACAGGAAGTTCGGTTCGCACAACCAACGAAGGAGAGTTTACGTGAACAAAGTCGGAATACTAGCAACGTTGCAGGCCCGCCCCGGCAAAGAGGCAGAGGTGGAACAGTTCTTGCGGTCTGCCGGCCCTCTAGTCGAGGCAGAAACAGGGACAACAGCGTGGTTCGCATTCAAGGTCGCGCCCGCAACGTTCGGCATATTCGATACCTTCAAGGATGAGGATGGAAGAAACGCTCATGTCAACGGTGAGATAGCCAAGGCGCTTTTCGCACGTGCTGAAGAGCTGTTTGTCGCTCACCCCGATATCAAGCCCGTGGATATCGTCGCCGAGAAACTCTAGTCTTAGGACACGTTCCACTACCGCAGCGAGGTCGATTAGGGATGAAGGACTCTAAGAGTCCTCACCCTTACCCGCTGCTCATTTCCCCGAGAGGAAGAAATTCGCGGAGGAGAGGTTGGCCGCCGCTTTGATTGAATTGCGCGACATCATTTATACGGCGTGGATTCGGAGCGGAAATCCCGCAGAGAATCCCAGACAATAACGAGAGAGAATTACACCGTAACCGAGTGTCTCATCGCAGCTGAGTCTTATCGATCGGGACTGCGAAACAAACGTATTGGGAAGCGACAGAAGGTCATGGTCCCGTTTTCGCTACGACGCAGCCGCGGCTGGTACGACGTGACGGTCGAGGCTGAAGCCTTCAACTTCCTGGTTCGCTACGCTGGGCACCTAGAAACCGGAAGTGCAGGTCTCGTGTAGTGGGGCTCGTGCCCTTCGGCCGAAGGCTCGACACGCGCAAACGCCTGCTAGGGTTTGCGGCCGCCTGTTGATCGCCGCTTCGACAACTCAAGCGCTCTGCGGGGAGGCCGGACTCGATCACGTACCCAGTGTAACCTTCGCGCAGGATGGCTCGTCAGAGTTCGAGCGATAGTCGATTGGCCATAGCGCGTAAAGACTGAAAAGGATATCAACCGTTTCGAGTCTTCTCCGTGGGATGAACTTTTCGGCTCAATTTGATTCCAATCTCACGAGGAGATAGTGCAGATGTATAACATCTCAAATCTTACGAAGCTGAAGCAACTCGATGAAAACGCTTCGGATGCAATGAAGGCCTTTTGGACTTTCGACAAAGCGGCGTTTGCACCGGGCGCAATCGATGTACTAAACAAGCAGTTAATGGCGGTCGCAGTCGCGCTGAGTACGCAGTGCCCATACTGTATTGAGTTACATGTCCAGTCGGCGCGCAAAGAAGGTGCGACGGATGCGATGCTTGCTGAAACGGCGGTCATCGCTGCGGCGATGCGTGCCGGTGCCGCGATCACACATGCAACGCATCTTTTCAAAGAGTAGCTTTGTTTGGCTCGCTGTTGGTCCCTTCCTAGGATGCGGACGTCGCAAAGAAGCCCTTGCGGCGCCCCGCTTCCAGCTGAGGCTTCAGATATTCCCACAGCTCAGGACAACCACTCTCGATCTCAGGGCCCACTCGTTCGACGACCCTCTCGTAAATCACACCGTGTTCCAGCCAGCTTCCACCTTTTTTGTTGAGGTTCAAGAGGACGGGCATGCAGCGGTCGATAGCCTTGGCGAAGCGAGCCTCATCCGATTCTCCCGCATCGAATTCTTTCCATAGCCCCAGGAGGAAGTCGCCTGTTTTCTTGGGTGCCAGGCCACAGATGCGCTCCAAGGCCCTGAGTTCTGCAGCCTTCCTTTCCTCCCACCCGTCTTGTGCAAATACGAACTTGTCGCCGGCGTCGATCTCGCCAAGATCATGTACGAGCAGCATCGCCACGACGCGGGTGACATCGATCTTAAGCTCAAGCGTGCGTGCCATCGACATAGCGAACAACGCGATCTGCCAACTGTGCTCGGCTGTATTCTCGTAGCGCTCTTCCCAAATGGGCCGAACCTTTCTCAGGACGCCTTTCAGCTTGTCAATTTCCAGCACGAATTGGATGGTGTCTGAGATGTCCGTAGCCGCTGTGTTTCGGGTCATCTTTAGCTTCCAGTCTTTCCGCCAGGTAGCGGAGCCAGTATCTGACTATTTTGCTGTATTCCGGCCTGCCGGATGGCATCGAGGACAACGCGGCGTGTAAGCAGCTCAGACAGAACGTGCGTTGCTCTTTCGCTCGGTCCCGAAATGATTACATAGGTCGGGACTCCGTTACGCCCAACACGGCTGAGTTCGCTGGTGATCTCCGGATCGTAGCGAGTCCAGTCAGCGCGGAGAAGGACGTAGTGTCGACGAAGGAGCTCCTGCTCGACGCCGCGATCTTGCAAAACCGCCTTTTCATTGACCTGGCATGAGAGACACCATGCTGCCGTGAAATCAACGAAGACCGGCTTGCCTTGGCTCTGCGCCTCTTCGAGGGCAGCATTAGAGAAGGGGCGCCACTGCAGGCGATCAGGTTGAGCCGTGACCAAAGGGAAAGCGAGAGCTGCTGCCGCCGTCACTGCAGCGGCTATATATCCCCAAGGTCGGGCAGGCCAACGTCCGAGTATCCATCCTCCGATAGCGAGGATCAGCAATCCGACCAGCAGTCGGGTGACATGATCGGTGCTGTCTCCGGTTGTGCTTCCGCTGAGACGGCCATAGACCCAAATCAACCAAACCACGGTAAGGAAAAGGGGCACGGAGGTGAATTGCTTCAAGGTCTCCATCCAGCGGCCGGGGCGCGGCAACTTGCTTGCCGCGCCTGGAACAAAGGTCAGCGCGAGATATGGCAACGCCAAGCCAAAGGCGAGGGACGTGAAGACCGTGAAGGTCACGAGTGCATTTTGAGACAGCGCAAACCCAATGGCAGCTCCCATCAGCGGTGCAGTGCAGGGCGTTGCTACCACCGTTGCGAGGACACCCGTGAAGAACGAGCCGGTATAACCGCCTTTGCGGGCGAGATCGTCTCCGGCGTTCGTCAAAGTCAGACCGAGGTCAAACATGCCTGCTAGCGAGAGCGCCATAAAAAACAGCAGGCAGGTCATAGCGACAACAAAGCCTGGGGACTGAAGTTGAAATCCCCATCCAGCCTGTTTGCCTACAGCCCTGAGCGTTAGCAGCGCGCCCACGATGATCCAAAAGGAACACAGGATTACGGCTGTATACGCAATCCCGTGTGCGCGCTGACGCGCTCTGCTTTCGCCGGCACTGCTGACCAGAGCCAGAGCTTTGAGGAAAAGGACCGGGAAGACACATGGCATGAGGTTAAGAACTATTCCGCCGGCGAATGCAAGCACAACCGCAAAAAGAAGCCCTGGTTCGCTGCCACCTCTGGGGTGGGAGAGTGCCGGTTCGACAGGAACATCAAATGTGTACGACCGTCCACCACTCAGCTTAATGAGACCTTTTAGTTCTTTCGGCAGCGTGTCGGAGATGTCGGCTCGCTCTGTCACGAGCCTTACGCCGTCGGCTGTGGGCTCTATCTTCTGGTCTGCTGCGTTCCGGATCGAATCGTCATCAAGCGGATAAAATTCCGCCGAAATCTCTTTCTTGCCAGTGACTATGTTGAGCATCAACGTGTCACGAGTCGCGGTCACGCCGATCTTAACCGCTGTCGGCACCTTGACTGGCTCCGCGCCGACAGCGGCGTCGATGAGTTTGTTGGTTTCTGAAGATGCCTGCGGAATTACGTTGAGATTGAGACCGAGGTACGCTTTTCCAGGTAGGCACACTTCTCTGCACACAAGCCATCGCACATGCGCTTTGGGATCGGCTGTTCCTAGAGGGATCTGCGAGGATGTCGAAAGATCGAACGGAAATACAGCCGTGCCCTCGTATCCATAATCCATCAACGGACCGAGCGGTAGTCTCGATGGTGCGGGATACTGCATCGGCCCAACGGAAAACCCTGATGGCACCAAC
>DATGAD010000297.1:0-23819 GCA_035313725.1 Alloacidobacterium sp.
GTCGCGAAGATCATCTTCTCAACTTCCGGAGCGTTCAGAGCCAGCGGTTTTTCGCAGAGGACGTGCTTGCCGTGCTGCGCCGCCAGCAGTACATGCGGCAGATGCAGCGCGTCGGGCGAAACAATAAAGACTGCGTCGATCTCCGGCGAGGCGCAGAGTTCCTCAGCCGAATCGAACACATGCGGGATATGAAATTCTCGCGCATCGGCCTGCGCCTTTGCCGGGTCACGTCGCCATATTCCTGCCACTTGTGCTCCAGCAAAGGCGGGCATAAGGCGTTTGCGAGCGTGGTGGCCGAAGCCCAGAATGCCGTAACGGATCATTGTTTCGCTCGATTCTTCGACATCAGTTGACGGATTGGCTCATTGTCAGCATATACGCGCCACTCTTTCACCTTGCCGCTTTCAGTCACTGCTCGTAGAGCCGCAGGTGTTTTCCAGGCATTTTCAGGAAGCAGGCTGCCGTCCGTTGTATATGTACCGTGTGCGGCGCCAAGCATAATCACTACACCTTCCAATGAGTACGTTTCGTCGATTGTCAGTGTATAGTCCGGGACCATGCGGAAGTAGTTCTCCCATCCTCCGCGCATGGTTTCCCTGCCGCGAATGACAGTGCCTAAAGAGTCGATGAAGACGTGCTCATCGGACATCCATTCCACGAGGGCATGGACATCATGTGCATTGATCGCCTGGACAAAAGCCCGAGCGACTGATTCCGGAGAGATCGCCATATCGCCATTATCCGACGGCGCTCAGTAAGAGACAGGTGAAAATGTATTTAAGTTGTTACCTTCAAATACGCCTTACTGCGCGCCGTTTTTGAAGACGTCTTCAGCAAAGAAGTTTTCGACACGGGCTTCGTCGCGCAGCATTTCGAGGTACGCATTCCTGAGCAGCTGCTGGCGAGCATCGCGCAACTGTCCGCGGATGGTCTGCTGCACGCGCGGGTCGTTCAATTCGCGCTGGCCCGCTGCCTGCTTGTCGATGAGCTTGAAAATGGCATAGCCGACCTGCTTGTGCGCATTGTCATAAACCGGCATGATCTCGGTGATCTGTCCCGGTTGGAGCTTGGCGATCGCGTTGTAGACATCCAGGCTGGCATGCAATTGTGTTTCTGAGACGAAGCCCATATCGCCGCCGTTCGAAGCCGTGTCGGGGCGCTCGGAGAAGTTCTGCGCCAGCAGGCCAAAGTCCTCGCCGCTCTCCAGGCGATTGTGGAGTGTTTCGATTTTCTTCTTTGCTTCAGAGTCGTTTGTGGCCTTGCTGTTCTGCAAGTTGATGGACTGCTGCTGCGGCGGCAGCGGAACTGAAGTCACCATGATCTGCGCGAGGTGATACATCGGCTCGATGAGATTGAATTCGGATTTGTGAGCGTTGTAATATGCGGCGATGTCCGCGTCGGTGATGTTGATCTTCGAGTTGATCTCTTTGTTGAAGAGCTTTTCTTCAGTCTTGGCGCGACGAATCTGGCGCTTCATGTCATCCAGCGTGAGATGCTTTTCCGCCAGGCGCTTGTTGAACTCTTCCTGCGTATACGGCGCCTTATATTCGTTGATCTGGTTGTCGACTTCCTCGTCCGTCGCGGTCAGGTTCAACTTCGCAGCGCGCTCCATCAGAATCTCTTCGTCAATGAGCGTGCGAAGGACATTCAACCGCACGACATCGGCCTGTTCCTTTGAAGGCTGCTGCTGGGACTCGCCGAGGTTCGTCTGGTAGAGATCTTCCACTTCAGAGCGCATGATGGGCTTGCCGTTGACCGTCGCCACGACGTCCGGGCCATGGGTACGGCGGCAGCCGGCGACGCCGACAAGGCAGAGCGCAGCCACTCCGAGGAAAGCCATCTTCTGGGGAAATTTCAATGTCTGGTAAAGGGTGTTGCCGTTCAATAAGGGTTGCAACCGCTGTCTCCTTGGGAGTGCGCCGCTCGCACTCGCCAGTCTATTCAGAATAATCTTCGCGTTCATCGCTGAAAAGTCATCGCTACCTGTCGCCGGGACTCTTTGCCGCGCCTTTGACTTGTGATGGTGGAGTCGGCTCTGGCGGCGTTATCCCCTCAGCCTTCAGGGCGCGATCGATCGCCATCCAGACCTGTGATTCGGGAAGAGCGCCGGAAAGGCGCTCGCCATTGATGAAGAGTGTTGGCGTGCCGTCGACGCCCAGCGTATCGCCCTCCTTCAGAGAAGCGCGCACCGTCGAATCATCCTGCTTTGCCAGGCAGGCATCGAGCTTTGCCGCGTCGAGCTTGCTGCGCTGACCTTCGTCTCGCGCCAGCTTGTCGAGCATGGCCGCCGACTTGGCCACGTCGCGCTGCGGTCCACTTATGTCGTCACCGTGCGTATGCAGATAGTCGACATAATTCCAGTAGGCATTGGGGCTTTGTGCGGAAAGACAGTTGGCGTCTATCGCAGCGCGCAGCGCCCACGGGTGGATCTCGATAAGCGGATAGTCCTTGTAGACGATCCGGATATTGTCCTTGTAGCGGTCGATGGTGTCCGGAAACAGTTGTGCGTGCATGCGTGCGCAATAGGGGCACTCAAGATCGTCAAAGTTGATAATTGTGACCTTGGCCTGCGGATTTCCGCGCACAGGCCGGCTGTCAGTCGAGATCAACGTTGCCGGATCTTTGCTGATGTCCCATTTCGAGAGGCGCGCGAGCGTGTTGCCGTCTTTCGAAAGGAGAAAGCTCAGCGTCTGCTTCTTCGCCGGGTCGGCGGACGAAGTAAATGTAATCGGCACAGTGTCAAATCCGGAAAAGTCGCTCTTGCTGCGGGCGCCTACATCAACCATCCAGTCCTGCGGGACATTGAGCTGCGAGCGCACGAGAATCTCGATGCGGCGGTCGACTTTTGGGCTTAGAGGAGAGTCCTGCGCCTTACATCCGGCTGCTAGAAAAACAAGCAGGCAGCCAAAGAAAAACCGGGTTCGAAACAAGAAAGCCACCTTTCTCCGGTGGGAGAAATCTGTCTTTTGATTATCTCATCCGTGAGGGTTCCGGCAGGCGGTTAGACTGTCTAGAAGATACGCGCGGCGCGGCGCAGGCTGCCGGCGGAGCCGACTCCAGCCAGAGTAAAGCTGTAGAGATACTGTGTGTCATCGCGCACTGTTCCCAGCGAGTAGCGGCGTACCTCAAAGCTCAGTCCGCAGCAATCCCAGTTATAGGCTGCCTGGCCGGCGCCATATTGCAGCTGGTTCTGGACAAAGTCGTATCCGATGCTGGTGCCGGCGCTGAGCCCGGCCTTGCTGGACCCGCCATAGCTGGCGGAGAAGCGCAATTGGTTGTAGTTCGACGTGGCGTTGAGGACGGGTGTTGTCTGCGTCGACTGCAACGTTGGTGGCGCCTCGGGCGCATTCAGATGGAAATCGCCTACCGAGAAAGCATAGTCGCCCTTCTTGTATTGCGCGTACACATTGCTTGCGGTGATGCGTCCCAGTCGCGGGTCGTAGTCCAGGTCCCACTCCACATCTGTTGCCGATGA
The DNA here is from genome assembly GCA_035313725.1 of Alloacidobacterium sp. Taxonomy (GTDB): domain Bacteria; phylum Acidobacteriota; class Terriglobia; order Terriglobales; family Acidobacteriaceae; genus Alloacidobacterium. The sequence continues at coordinate 3,476 of DATGAD010000297.1, forward strand.
AGTCCGCATGTGCAGGCGCGAAATGACCGGCGAAAAAGTACGGGGTCCAGTAAGAAAGGCTACTCCGGTGAGGTCAAGCGTTGTCGTCAGCACGTTGCGGGTGCCAGGCGTGACCGCGCCGCCAAAATCGCTGTTGAAGAAATATTTCTGCCCCACCTGCCACGAGAGCCAGTCGACGGTTCCTCCGCCGCAGAGGTCGTCCGGGCCGAGCGCTTCGTCGCCTTCGCATGGATGCGGATGGAGGTGTCGTAGAAAAACCCGCTGCGTCAGGTAATAGTCGAGTTCACTGGTATCGCTGGCAATATCGACGACATCGAAGCGCAGCACGGAATCGAAATTGTCGATGCCCGTAACGTAGTGATACTGGATATCCGGCTCAATGGCATGGCGGATGTCGCCGCCAAGCAGATGCACCAGCCAGGGGGCGGAAAAGTCGCGCTCCACCGCAGGGGGACGAATGTCGACGCCCGCTTCAAAGTCTTTACGGTTCAGGCTGGCATCGCGTTCGCTGGGCACGATGCCAAGCGGCGAGGGATTCTGGCTTTTGCCATAGAAGGTGTCGCGCACCGCGACTTCAGGGCGGAAGGTCCAGCCGTCGACGGAAAATGGCAGCGCCAGGTGAGGATAGATGTCGACGCGGGGAACTCCTCGGGCTTTGAACGTTGCCGTATTCATCGCGTTCGCAGGCTCGGAGCGGGACAGAGCTGCGACCGAGGTCATGCCGCCCCACATCCATGGCGAGTTGCCTAGGTACTGGTCTTCGCCTTCAAGTAGCAAGAAAGGCAGATGCAGAATGCGGATTTCAGCGTTCGTCGTGCTGTTCTGGAAGCTCTGATAGCGGTCGAAGAGTAGACTCTCCGCCAAGCCGTTGAGCGCGTGCGCGCCAAAGAGTTGTGATTTCACCTCAGAGTTGATGGCGATTGCGTAGCTCTCTTCAAAGGCCTGGCGATAGGCGTAGGAGCTGAGGTATTCGGCATCGACGACGGCGCGTGTGTGCTGGCCCCAGTCGCGGCGGCCGTCGACCAGCAGATCGGTGCCGCCCTGATTTTCTGTCCCGGGCAACCGGTCAAACAGGGCGTGGTAGCGAACGTTAAAGAAGTTCTCGCCGAAGCCGCGATAACGGTACATGGCCATGGGCGAGAAGCCGCGCTTTGAAAAATACTCCGAACCGACAGTCAGATCGGAGTTGCGGCTGAGAGGGAAGTAGATTTCCTCCCCCAGAATGAATCCTTTGGTGGTGCTGTTGCCCACAATCGGCAGCAGGAAGCCTGCACTACGCGTCTCCTCGCCGACCGGATGCGTTACGTAGGGCAGATAAAGCAACGGCACACTGAGCAACTCAAACCATGTATTCCGCGCGCTTGCCTTGCCGTCTGTCAAGTTGATGTGCTTCGAGAGCAGCCGCCAGTCAGGTTTTGGCAGGCGGCAGGAGGTCATCGTTCCGTCAATGATCTGGTAGCGGCCTGTTCCGAGCTTGATCACCTCGCGGCCAGTGATGGCAAAGGGGTTGGGCGAGGTGAAGACCATCCGACTGTGCGGCCCGACCGTAGCCACTCCAAGCGTGCCAACGACGTCGTAGAAGTGGGCGGTATCCTCATCGAGATTCATCACGCCGTGCGTGGCGGTGATGTGCTCGTTATCCGGACTGCCGTCGACAATGAGGTGGCCTTCAGCAACTACTTCGCCTGTATCACGGTTGTAAGTGACCGTGTCCGCTTGCACTATGTAGCTCTTGTAGGCAATGAGGACATTGCCAGTCAGCGTATATACGTTGTCCTGCTCGCGCTGCTTGTCGGCGTGAATCTCAACCGGAACGCCGGTCGGCGGCGCCGGGATGACCTTCGCTATGGGAATGTCAGCGGCGGCACTGGGGTCGTCGGGAAGTTCGTCCGCGACGCTATTTGGCGGCCCTGCGGCCGGAGGAAACTGCTTCGTTACTGCCTGCGGCCAAAGCTGCGGATGACAGAGGTAGAGCAGCGTGATACATAAAAAGATGCGGGCTCTCATCACGAGGGGCAATCTCAGCATAACAGGGCTCCCATGCACGATTTAGGAGCTGCCTCTGGGCCGAGGTTAAGGCCTTCAGGGAGGAGAAAGCGCCGCTGCTCTGGTGTATGACAACTCGTTGGCTCGCCGCTGCTGGAGATCGTCCAGCAAGTGAGCTGTGCGTGTCTCCGCTGCCTCCGGTCCTGAAGAAGAGCAGAAAGGATGCGCCTGATCCGATACGGATGGGCAAACATCCACAGAAATACGGGGAACTCCATTGAGCACATCGACCTCAAGCCTGCAAATTGATTCTGCCGCGAGCACACCAGCTTCATGGAAAGACGAAGTCAACGCCCGGTTGGCCGCGCATCGCACCCGCCGCACGCGCACTCCCGACGGGCAGTCGTCGCTCCCGGGCTTTGAAGACGCCACGCGACGCAAGGAGTTCCAGGCCACCAACGTGGCCGCGCGCGTAGCCGAGCGCTATGCCAAGGCTCCGACCTACAGCGAGATGCTGGCTGCGCAGGCGGCAGCCGCCCGTGCAGCCGAGGCTGCAGCTGAAGCAGCCGCGCAGGCGCACGCCGCAACCCAGGCCGTTCTGGCGGGTCTGGAGATGGACGAAGAGCTTTCAGAGCCAATCATCGCCGAGGCGTGCGCACTGGAGCCAGTCAGGGTTGAGCGAGCCACGGAGCCGCGTCGTCCTCTGATCACCGAGATCGTCGATCCTTTTGAAGAGGCGACCGTCACTCCCACGCAGCCGCTTCCGGCAAAGCTGATCGAATTTCCGCGCGAATTGATTGCCACGCGCAAGGCACGTCCGCGACTGGCCGAAGGGCCCCTGCGCGAGACGGACGCCGCGCCCGACGGATCACAGCTGCGCATCTTTGAAGTTGAGCCGGAAACAATTTCCAAGGAGCCGGTATCGGATGCCGTGCTGCCCGAGTGGCACTCGATCCGACTCGATGCCAAGCCAAGGGAAGAGTATTACGCTCCCGCAGCAGCTTCGAGTGAAGACCACAGGCCGCTGGCTCCTGTTTTCGAGTTGCCGCTGCAGACGGCGACGATCGGAGATCGCCTGATGGCAGCCATCGTGGATGCTTCGCTGGTGGTTGCGGCCTTTCTGCTCTTTGTGCTGGTTTTTGTCGCCTGCACGGCGCATCCGCCAATGGGAAAAACCGCGCTGGCCGCGTCAGGCACCGTCCTGTTCGGGCTGTCAGTGCTCTATCAGTGGCTGTTTTTCTCGTATCTGGATGCGACGCCGGGCATGCGCTACGCAAGGATCGCCCTCTGCACCTTTGACGACGACAACCCCACGCGTAAGACAATGCGCTTTCGCGTAGGGGCGTTGCTGCTTTCAGCGATGCCGCTGGGCCTGGGCTTCCTCTGGGCGTTCTTCGACGAAGATCACCTGGGCTGGCACGACCGCATCACGCGCACCTATCAAAGAAGCTACCGCTAGCCCAGCGCAGCCATCACTAACAAGGGCCTTGAGCTTGTTCAGCGGCGACCGCGGCGCCGATGATGCTGATCGTCGAGTCTTCCGGCAGAAGTTCCAGCGTGTAGCTCTGTAGCGGGCTCATCTTCACCATTTCATAGAGATATTGCTTTAGTCGGGAGAGGTCGAGCCGCTGTATATCGCGGCCAGTAAAGTAGAACTTGCCCGGACCTTCCAGGTGGATCTGCGTGGCCGTAGCAGCCGCCAGCGCGCGATGGTAGCGTTCGACGAATTCCTGACAGCGCTTGTCGCCTTTCTTGGCAGCAGCAAAAACCTCATCCGGCTCAAGGTCAAGGAAGCGCAGCCGCATGGCGCGATGACCCATGATGCCTTCCAGGTGGCCGCGTCCTCCGCAGCCGCAGTAATTCTCTTTCGGGTCGAGGGAAATGATCGTGTGGCCGCCTTCCCACGGGCCTTCCGCGTAGGGATACCGCCCGAAGCCGATGCCATTGCCGATCGTCCAGACGCGGATGAGGCGGTCGAGCTGGCCGCGGGTTGCGGCCAGCCCTGCGGCCGCCGCGTCGGCATCGTTGAAGACGCTGACGCGGCTGTCAACGCCGCGCGACTTTAACCCTGCCTGCACGATGTCGGCTACGCGCGCGCCTTTCAGCTGCGGCAGGTTGGGCGAGTCCTCGACAACTCCGTTGCGGATGATACCGGGCATGGCAACACCGATAGCGTCGATTTTGGTTCCTTCAGGAACGATGGCCTTGATCTCATCGCAAATGCTCTCGCTGAGAGCGTCGGCAGGGACTTCAATGAGTCCGCTGGACTCGTCCATGTTTTCAGGAAACCTGCGTGTGCTGCCCGTGATCTTGTGATCTTCCACGAAGCCCGACCGAATGGCTTCTGTCATCACAACGCCGATGGTCTTTGCCATGTTTGCCCTCTTTCACCTCTGGAGCGTGCTATTCAAATTTCGCCAGGCGATTGACGCCATTAAAGGCGGCCGCCTTGTAGCACTCAGCCAGGGTGGGATAGTTAAACACCGAATCGATGAAGTAGTCTACCTTGCCGCCCAAAGCCATGACAGCCTGACCGATGTGCACCAGCTCCGCCGCGCCCTCGCCAATAATGTGCACGCCCAGAATCTCCCGCGTTTCGCGATGAAAGATCAGTTTCAGCCGCCCGGTTGTATCGCCGCGAATCTGCCCGCGGGCAATTTCGCGATAATACGCTACGCCGACTTCGTATGGAACGTCTTCTTCCGTGAGCTGTTCTTCTGTCTTGCCAATGAAGGAAATCTCCGGGATGGTATAGATCCCGTAAGGATAGAAGCCAGGATTCGACTGCTCGTTTTCATCGCCATAGGCGCGCGCTACGGCGATGCGGCCCTGCTCCATTGAAACGGACGCGAGGCTGGGGAAGCCGATCACGTCACCGACGGCGAAGATATGCGGCACCTTGGTGCGGAAATCCTTGTCGACGGGAATGCGTCCGCGCGAATCGGCTTCGATGCCAGCTGCCGATAAATTGAGTTCGTCAATGTTCCCCTGCCGGCCAACGGCGTAGAGCAGCGCGTCGCCCGAGATACGCTTCTTGCTTTCAAGGTTGGCTACCACACCGCCGCTCGAACTTTCTTCCACACTCTCCACTTCTTCGGCGAGGCGCATCGTTACGCGGCTGTCGCGCAAGTGGTAACTAAGTGCTTCGACGATCTCCTGATCGGCGAATTCAAGCAGCTTGGGGCGCTTCTCAATCAGTGTGACACGCACACCGAGCGCGGCGAACATGCAGGTGTATTCCACGCCAATAACGCCGCCGCCGACGACAATCAGCGTCTTGGGAAGATCCTGCAACTCGAGGACCTGGTCGCTGTTGATGATGGTCTTTCCATTGATGGGGACCTTGGTATTTCCGGCGGGCTTGGTGCCGACACAGATGATGATCTTTTCGGCATGGAAGGTATTGGTGCCGCGTGCGCCGTCGATGCGGAGCGTATTGGGGTCAACAAAACTGGCAACGCCGGTCAACACATCCACACCATTGCGCGACAGCTGCGCCTCGGTCACATCGATCTCGGTTTTGATGACGTGCTGTACGCGGAAGGCCAGATCGGACATCGTGATCTTCTCCTTCACGCGGTAGTTCATGCCGTAAATCGAGCGGTAGGTGTAGCCCGAGAGATGCAGCACGGCTTCGCGCATCGTTTTGCTGGGGATGGTGCCGGTGTTGATACAGACGCCGCCTACCACGCTGCGCATTTCAATCAGCCCAACGCGTTTCCCCTTCTTTACCGCGGATACAGCAGCGCGTTGTCCGGAGGGGCCAGAGCCGATGACGAGCAAATCGTATGTGTCCATGAGGAGTCCGCGGTGTTCAGGATATTTTTAAGGTTCTCAGCTGCAACACACTACTGTAACTCTGCAACCGGCAACTTTGTGCAAATGTGTTTTTGCGATTCGGTGAATCCTGTGCCCTTTTGGACCCACCGGACCCGGAAGATGATTGTAACCCCAGCCCGTTACACTTTGAACAGTGCTGCTCTACGCGATCACCGACCGCACGCTTTTTGCCACTCCCGATGCGCTGGTGGAGCAGGCTGCATTGTGGGCCCAAGGCGGCGTCGACTTCGTGCAGATTCGCGAGAAAGACTTAGCTTCGGCAGATCTGACCACGCTGGCTGCCAAAATTGTCAGCGCAGTGCGGTTGACCGGAAGCGGCGCACGCGTCCTTCTGAATGGCTCTGCGGAGATGGCGGCGGCCAGCGGCTGTGACGGCGTCCATCTGACGGCGGACATGCCCAGTTCAGCCATCGCAGAAGCAAGGGCAGTCATGAGCGAAGCCGTTGCCGATCCCGTCATCAGTTTCTCCTGTCACACGCTTTCAGATATCAAAGTCGTCCGCGACCACGGCGCGAGTCTGTCTGTGTTCGCGCCGGTATTTGAGAAGCAATCAGGTACAGAAACTATTCCAGGGCAGGGACTCGACGCGCTCGCTGCTGCCTGCCGCATCGCAGGACCAATGCCTGTCTTCGCGCTGGGAGGCGTCACTGCGGGCAACGCTCGCGACTGCATCCGTGCCGGTGCAGCCGGGGTTGCAGCCATCCGGCTCTTTGCGTCCGGCGACTGGCGCACTCTGCAATAGGAGTTAATTACTTCGCGACTTCAACATCGGTCGGCACCGCGCGGTTGCGGTTTTTCAGCCATTCGAGAGTGATGCCCTGCGCGACCTTTGCCGGAGCCTTCTCGTCCACGTCGGGCATGAAAATCTCGAGCCCAGCCTGGGCGGTCATGCGAGTCGTGCCGTTGACGATCTGGGCCTGATAGTTCACGAGATCGAGATCGAACCACGGATCCTGGGAAGCGTCGATCAATGTGAGATCGACGTTGTGCATGGTCAGTTTGCCAAAGTCGAGCGTGCCCCCTTCGAGGCGCAGAAAGTTATGCCACTTGGCCAACGCAGCGTCATCGTTGGGCGCGTTGCCGTAAATGGCTTCAATGTCAGGAGGCTTTACCGTCACAGACGTCAGCAGGCCATGGATGTGAGGCGGAGGAAGCACTTTCGTGGTGTCGAAAAAGATGTCGTTTCCGGCGACCTGAATGCCCGGAAAGTTGGTCGTGTGCACCAGATCGGAGAGTTCAATATGGAAGCCTCCGAGCAGGCCCTTCAGCGGAATCTTCAACGCGCTGATCCTGGCAACATGGAACTGTATGCGGCCATCCGGGGTACACGAAAACTGTCCTTCGATCTCGACCGGAATAGGAATGACCTTATGTGCGGTCCCATGCACTTTCAACTGATCGCCGTCGGGCACGACCGAGATATTTTTGAGCGGGGCGTCGGAAGGCGAGCTTACGTTGAGATAGTGTGCAAGATCCCCAATGTTCGCCCGCACCACACCCTTGCGAATCTGCAGGACGAAGGAATCAGGGTCGTCGAAAGAGGGCGTCACCTGCGGGCGGGTGCGCTCCATTACTCCGCTGATCCAGCGGATATAGACGCGAAAGTCTGGCCCTTTACGCAGCAGGATGTTGTGTGCGTAGAGCGAAGTGGGCGCGAGATCATCCTTGGCGTTGGACGCAGGGACTGATCCGGGTGTTGATGCAGCCTGCGCGGGAGCAGCAGAAGGCGACCGCATCTGCCAGAAAATCCAACCGAGGCAGCCGATGGCAATTGCGATGATAGAAACGAGAAGGGCCGTGCGTGGGCGAGTCACTGCCTCATGTTAGAGGGAATGTTGGGCGGAACAGTTGGATGCTTCGTGCGTCTTGCCCATGAAAATTCGAGCTGTCCGCGAAATCTGCCATTTGACCCGCAGGACTTCCATCCTTACCCTTGAATGAGACCTTCCTTACAACTGCGAGGCTTGCCATGCTGATTACCATTGCTGACCTTGAGCGGGAGCCGCTCGTATTTGACGTTTCCCTTCCTTCCGACGACATCGACTACGGTGAGGAAGTCCAACAGTTGGGGCCGCTTGGAGTCGCCGGGCGTGCTGAAGTGATCCAGGAGCATCGCGGACCGCGCGAGATCGTTCCTGATATCCGTCTGCGGGCGGCATATCAGGGTAAGGTGGAAGTGGCTTGTGCCCGGTGTCTGGAGCCGGTAGAACACGCCTTAAAAGGCGATTTCGACCTCATTTTTCGCCCTTTAGGTGTCGATTCAGGCGCTTCCGAGCGCTCCATTAACACAGATGAGACCGAAATCGGTTATTATCAAAAGAGCGGCCTTGTGCTCGAAGACGTGCTGCGGGAGCAGGTGCTTTTGTCCCTGCCCACAAGAACGTTATGCCGCCAGGACTGCAAAGGACTTTGTCCGCGCTGCGGCCAGAACCTGAACTCCGAAGCCTGTACCTGCGATGCGGCGCCTGTTGATCCGCGATGGGCTGCGTTGTCGGATCTGGGTAGCCGGATGAAGTCGTAAAGTTTTAAAGAACAGCCCTTTACCTGCCTCGGGAATGAGACTCGGCGGGCTGTTTGCATGAAAGGAATCTGCAATGCCGAATCCAAAGCGGCGCCACTCCAAGGCCCGCACCTCCAAACGCCGCGCACATGATGCGCTGACTGCCACCGGTGTTTCCGAGTGCCCGAACTGCCACGAGCGCAAGCTGCCCCACCGGGCCTGCCCCAAGTGCGGCACCTACAAGGGCCGCGAAGTGCTCGACGTGAAGGAAGCCAGCTAGTTCAGCAACGATGCTGACCAACATTGCTCTCGATGCCATGGGCGCCGACAAGGCGCCTGAGCCGGAGATTCGGGGCGCTATCCTCGCCTGCCGTACCCTGCCCGTGCAAGTGTACCTGGTGGGCCCGCAGGAGCGTATCCGTCCGCTGCTCCACGAGTACCTGGGTGGTGAGCGCCTGCCTCTCCACATCGTTCACGCCAGCGAACACATTGGCATGAATGAAAAGGCTGCGAGTGCAGTCCGCTCCAAGCGCGACAGCTCCATGCGTGTCGGTCTTCGTCTGGTTCGAGATAAAAAGGTCTCGGGATTCTTCACGGCTGGCAACACCGGTGCCGGAATGGCTACGGCCAAGATGGTGCTCGGTGCTTTGCCCGGGGTCGATCGTCCAGCCCTGGCTGTAGTCGTACCGACGAGCGCCGGTTCGCCCTGCATCCTGTTAGACGTAGGTGCGAATGTCGATTGCAAGCCGCAGAATCTTGAACAGTTCGCAGTCATGGGCGAGATGTATGCGCGTAGCGTGCTGAAGATCTCGCGCCCGCGCGTCGGCCTGCTTTCGATCGGCGAAGAAGAAGGTAAGGGCAATGAGCTTACGGCTGAGACTCTGCCGCTTCTGAAGCAACTGCCCATCAACTTCATCGGCAATGTCGAAGGTCGCGATATCTACAACGGCCACGCGGACGTGGTTGTCTGTGACGGCTTTGTCGGCAACGTCGCCTTGAAAACCTCTGAAGGCCTCACCAAGCTTGTCCGCGACATGCTGAAGCAGTCACTCAACACAACGGTGACGGCACAGGTAGGAGCGCTGCTCTCGCGCAAGGCCTTCAACGCCTTCAAAAAGCGCCTCGATCCCTCCGAATACGGCGGAGCGCCGCTTCTCGGAGTGCGCGGCGTCTGCATCATCGGTCACGGCTCATCGAATGAGCGGGCCATCTACAACGGCATCCGAGTCGCAGCAGAATTCGCCCAGGCGGGCATCAACGAACGCATCGAACGTGAGTTTGCCCAGCGCCCGACCCAGCCGATCTCTCCAAATGGGGTAGGGCTACCGCTTCAGTAGATATTCTCATCGCAGAGAGTTAAGTCGTTTCGTCTCCGGGAATCGGAGAATTTCCTTTGCTGGCTTTCCTGAGTATCTTCAGCGCTTTCGAAACATCTGTCCTTTTGACGCGTTTACGGAAGAACTGCTCCGTCTCATGTGAGCGAAGTGTCTTGATCACGTGCTGGAGAGACCGAACCATTGCGCTAGTAGTTTAGCAATCGGGCCCTCGCGGGCGTGAACTTTCGACGGGAACAAACCCCCAACTCATCTCGTATCTGTCACTGCATGGCGAAAGTGTGTCTTCCCCGCCAATGACTGGCGTATGCTTTAGGAGCACACCTCCCCTGCGACACGGATAAAAGCCCTGCATGGAATTTGTCGAGGCCATCAAGATTGCGCTGCAGTCCCTCTGGGCGAACAAGCTGCGCTCCATCCTCACGCTGATTGGAGTGGTCATCGGCGTCGCCTCGGTCATTGCCGTCATCACCCTGACGAACGGCGTGAACAAGTACGTGGCGACCAAGGTCTATCGATATGGAGCCGATGTCTTTACCCTGAGCAAGCAGCCCCCAGTCATCTTCACCTACGAAGAATACGAAAAGTTCCAGCGCCGGAAAGACATCCATCTCGAGGACTACCAGGCGATCCGGGACAACTGCAAAACCTGCGTCGATGTGGGCGCTCTGCAAAGCACTACCGGGAAAGTGGTCTACGGCTCGCATTCGAGTACAGATACCGGCATCCGCGGCTGGAGCTGGAAAATGCCGGAAATGTCGAACCTGAACGTGGTGTTGGGGCGGAGCTTTACTCCATCCGATGAGCAGTACGCGACGCACGCCGCCATTATCGGCTATGACATTGTCGACAACCTGATGCCCGGCATGGACCCGCTGGGCAAAGAGATCCGAGTGGATGGTGAACCCTACACCGTAGTTGGCGTAGGCGAACGCCAGGGCAAGACGCTGGGCCAAAGCCAGGACAACTACGTTGCTGTCCCCATCACGACCTATCAGCGCAAGTACGGAACCAACAAGAGCATCGTGATTTACATCAAAGCCGGTTCAGTAGGGCCGGCGCTCGATCGCGCATCAGACGAAGCGCGTGCTCTGCTACGCTCGCGCCGCCACGATGCGGCGAACGCCGAGGATAGCTTTTCGCTCGACACCAATCAGACATTCGTCGGTCTGTGGACGAGCATCAGCTCCACCTTTTTCTTCGTCGTGATTGGCATTGCGTCGATTTCGCTCGTAGTCGGCGGCATCGTCATCATGAACATCATGCTTGTGAGCGTCTCCGAGCGTACGCGTGAGATCGGGGTGCGCAAGGCGCTCGGCGCGCGCTATAACGACATCCTGCTGCAGTTCCTGATCGAGTCGGCAACGATGTCGCTTGTCGGTGGAGCGATCGGCGTGATCTGCGGTTCGGGCGTTGCCAAGCTGGTAACGCTGGCGATTGGGTTCCCATCCGATATCCAGATCTGGTCGGTATTTCTTGCGCTGTTCGTTTCCGCGGGCGTGGGTATTTTCTTCGGAGTCTATCCGGCGCGCAAAGCCGCCATGCTGGATCCCATTGTGGCGCTGCGGTCGGAGATGTGATGAATCCAGGAAAGGAAGATCGAGATGTCAACAGCTGATTCACGTGAAGCGGTTCGTATGGCGCTTGAGACCCTGCGGGCGAACAAGCTGCGCTCCGGGCTGACGATTCTCGGCATCGTGATCGGTGTGGCCACGGTCATCACCATCTCGTCGATCATCAGCGGCCTCGATAATAACGTGCAGACCTGGGTCAGTTCATTGGGAACGAACGTGCTCTGGGTCTTCCACATGCCGGTGATCGGCGTCCGCCCGACGGCTGAGATGCTCGCGCGCAAAAAGCTCACATTTGACGATGTTGCTGCAATTCGAACTCTGCCGCACGTTGTCGCCGCCGATGGCGGAGTGCGTCATGCGAATCCGATCTTTCAGGCAGGAGTCGTCGGCGTAAAGTACGGGCAGAAGAAGGCCCAGGGCACGCTTCTGCAGGGCGATTCCGTCCAGGTGGCGGAGGTGGCCGATCTTCCTCTTACCGAGGGCCGCATGTTTACCCAGGAAGAGGATGATAGGCGTGCCAACGTGACCATCCTCGGATATGACACGGCAAAGCAGCTTTTCGGCAATGAGAGCGCCGTCGGCAAAGAAGTCGGAATCGAAAACAATGCCTTTACTGTGATCGGAGTCTTCGACAAGCGCAAGCAGGCATTCGGCGGCGGACGCAATCCTGAAGACAATGAAGCCGTTTTTCCGATTGGCACCTTCATGAAGCTCCATCCTGAAGATGCGGTCACCGGTGGCATCTGGGTCAGCGTCAAATACGACGATCCGAAGTTCCGCAGCCTCGTGGAAGATGAGGTTCGCGAGTTGCTGCGCCGCCGCCGCAAGGTACGTGTCGAGAGCCCGGATGACTTTGAGATCTTCTCCCCAGATTCGCTGACGCGCTTGTGGAACCAGCTCACCGGAGGCCTCGCCATCTTCATGGTTGCTGTCTCAAGTGTCGGCCTGATGGTAGGCGGAGTCGGCGTGATGAACATCATGCTGGTCTCCGTCACTGAGCGCACGAAGGAAATCGGGGTACGCAAGGCCATCGGTGCGACCAAGCGCAATATCCTGATGCAGTTCACAACTGAGGCGATTACGTTGTGCGCACTTGGAGGTGTCATCGGCATTGTCGTCGGCGGCATTATCACGCTGCTGATACGTCTGCTATTAAGCGCGCTGCCTGCAACCATGTCCACTATGTGGGCGATCATCGGCTTTACTGTGTCGTGCATGATCGGGCTGGTCTTCGGCATCTACCCTGCGTGGAAGGCTGCCAACCTCGATCCGATTGAAGCACTGCGCTACGAGTGAGGACTGGCCGTCCAGGCGGACGCGCTTCGCGCCTTTCGTGCCAGGGGTCTGCGTCAGTGCCCCTGTAAACTGAGCATTCATGCTCGCAGTCATCATTGAAAGCATCACGACCATCCTTGCTTTATGCGGGTTGGGCTTCTACTTCGCAGCGCTGTGGAGCGCGCGCGATTTCGTCCGCCGCAAGCGCCCAGATGTTGCTTCGTTTCATCCTCCCGTCAGCATTCTGAAGCCGCTCAAGGGCTTCGATCACGACATGTATGCGAGCTTTGCGAGTCACTGCCGCCAGCAGTACGTGGGCGAATACGAGATTCTCTTCGGCGTAAGCAGCATGGATGACCCGTCGGTTGCCGCAGTAGAACAACTCAAGGCGGAGTTTCCTGAAATCGCCATCAGGCTTGTCCTCTGCCCACGCGTACTGGGCGCGAACGGCAAAGTAAGCAATCTTGCGCAGATGGCGCCGCAGGCGCGCTTTGCGCATATTTTGATCAATGACAGTGACATAAAAGTCTCGCCACGTTATCTCGAACGGGCGATGGCTCCATTTGCCGATGCGAAAGTCGGCATGGCGACGGCGCTTTATCGCGGACGCTCGCATGGCACGCTCGGATCGAAGATGGAAGCGCTCGGCATCTCCACTGACTTCGCCGCCGGAGTGCTGACCGCTCGCAAGCTCGAAGGCGGCATCCGTTTTGGGCTGGGCTCTACGCTGGCCATGTCGCGCGGGGCGCTCGATGCGATCGGCGGCCTTGTGCCGCTCGTCGAGTATCTTGCCGACGACTACGAACTCGGCGCGCGCATAGCCGCCAAAGGCTATCGCGTGGAACTCATCGATGAAGTCGTCGAGACCACGGTTCCGGCATACAGCTTCGGGCAATTTCTTGCCCATCAGCTGCGCTGGGCGCGCGGCATGCGGGACGCGCGCAAATGGGGCTACGTTGGTGTCGTCTTCACCTTCGGACTGCCCTGGGCCATCCTGAACCTTATTGCCGCCGGTGCAAGCCTTTCGAGCCTCGCATTGCTGAGCCTCGTCTGCGCCGCGCGGGTGACGGTTGCTTTGGCCATCGGCGTTGGAGTTCTGCGCGATACACAGGTGCTGCGCGATCTCTGGCTGCTGCCGTTGCGCGACCTGGCCGCGCTCTTCGTCTGGGCTTGGAGCTATGCCGGAAACACGATTACCTGGCGTGATCAGAGATTTGCGCTGAAAGACGGCAAGCTTAGCAGCGTGGACCTCTCCAACATTTCCTGAAGAAAAATCTGCGGGCCGAGATACGAAGTCGGTTATTGTTGGGTGCATGCCGAACAAGAGACTCAGCCTTTCCGCCACTCTTTTGTTATTGCTGCCTGCAACCTTCCCCGCCATCGCGCAGACTCCTGCCGTGCCAGCGCAAATTCGCATAGGGTTCGACCAGATTCGTGAAAGCGATCTGCGCGCCGATCTGGGCTTCGTTGCGTCCGATGCGCTGCAGGGGCGCATGTCGCTGCAACCGGGCGACGAGGCCGCAGTCCAGTGGATCGCGTCGGAATTCGCCAAGGCGGAGCTTGTGCCCCTCGTGACGGATGTCAGCGGCCGGAAAAGCTTTCTCCAGCCTGTTCCGCTGATTGAATACCGCCCGGACCGCAAGGCGAGCTTCATCGCGCTCAACCGTGGCGGCAGCGAGAAAAAATGGCAGTTTCCTGATGTGCTCGGCGGCTATCACGACAATGTGGATCTATCCGCTCCGGTCGTCTTCGCGGGATACGGAATCACCGCGCCTGAGCTGCATTACGACGACTATCAAGGCATCGACGCACAGGGAAAAATCGTACTCGTCTTCGATCACGAGCCGCAGGAAACCGATCCGCACTCCATCTTCAACGGCACCGGCAACACCCGCTACGCCACGACACGCGTAAAGGCTTTGAATGCGCAGGCGCACGGCGCGATTGCGATTCTGATTGTCGCCGAGCCGAACCGGAAGCATCCTTCGAACCAGGAACGCGTGGCGCGAATAGGCGGCAGCGCAACGCGCATAAATCCCATACCGGGGCAGGCGCTCGCCGATGATGCTTTGCACATTCCCGCAGCCGTGGTTTCCGACGCCGTCGGCGCGGAGCTGCTGGCGACTGCCGGCGCAACGCCATCCGCACTGCAGGCTGGAATCGACAAGGACCTTTCGCCGCAATCGCGTGCGCTGCCGGATACGGCAGTCACGCTTCACTTCCAGAACCTCTCGCGCACCACCGGGACGTCCTACAACGTGGCGGGACTGCTGCCTGGCAGCGATCCAAGTCTGAGCGCGGAGACGATCCTTATCAGCGCGCATCACGACCACGACGGCTCCTCGCCAAATGCCTCAGGCGGCCTCGACATCTGGCATGGCGCGGACGACAACGGCTCAGGCACGGTAGGCGTGGTGGAACTGGCGCATGCATTTGCCGCAAATCCGTCGAAGCCGAAGCGGTCGATTCTCTTCGTTGTCTTTGCCGCAGAGGAGCGGGGGCTGCTGGGCGCGTACTACATGGCGGCGCATCCGCTGCGGCCATTGGATACGACACGGGCGATGATCAACTTCGACATGATCGGCCGCGATGAGACGCCGAGCCAGCAGACGGATGGGCTGATCGAGATTCCCAAAGACACAACGAATCGCCTGAACCTGATTGGAGCCTTCTACAGCCCGCAATACAAACAGACGGTGGTCGAAGAGAACAAGTATGTCGGTCTTGTCCTCGACGATCGCTTCGATCACGAGAACGCGCTCAACATCTTCTTCCGCAGCGACCAGTTTCCCTTCGTGCTGCACAATATTCCGGCGTTCTGGTGGTTCACTGGATTCCACCCCGATTACCACCACACCACGGACACGCCCGAGAAAATCGACTACGTGAAGATGGCGAAAATTCTCAAACTCGCGTACCTCACGGCGTGGCAGTTCGGCACGGAGGCAAGTACGCCAAAGTTCGTTGCCAATCCGTCAGGCCAGTGAGAATTGGCGCCGAAGGCGCGTTTCGCTGGACGCGCAGTCCTAGAACTCGGCGCCGTGCGAACTGGGCTGGTTGCTGAGGATTTCTTTTCCGCCGCTCCGCCCGATGACGAAAGACTGCCCCGGCAATTGCGGAACCTGATCGAGGGGTGTCCAAAGGAAGATGCGGTTTTGCCCCATCCACAACTGCGTCAGCGTGTCGTTGTCGATAAAGATCTGCGGCGCGTCGGGGAAGAACGAACCATACCAGAGACCACCGCCGCGGCCGTTGAGTAGCTTGACCTGCCGCTCAAGATAAAAAGGCAGCGAAGACGCACGTTCATAGCGGCCGTTGATCACGACAACGTCATCGCTATCCATTTCAGGCCTGATGGCGTTGGCGAGAATCTGCGATGACAGCGCGGGCGATAGCGTGTTCAGCGCCAGGTGCGCGGCGACAAGAAAAGCACCGACAGTTCCGACAAGGAAGCAGTTCGCCATGCGGGGTTTTTCTTTGAACCTGAACCACAGATTCGCTGTGAGGCCGACGAGAATAGCAGCGGTCGTGATACTGAGGGGCACGCGAAATGCTCCCAGCGCGCGTCGCGTCAGGTCGAAGAAGTGCCCGAAGAAGAGCCGATGAGTCCGCGTGACCTGTTGCAGCACTTGCGTGACATCGGTGCCAATCGGCAGCGGTTTGTAGTGAACCGCGAAGAGCAGTGAAGCAATGGCGGCGAACAGGCCGACGATGAAAAGAATCCAGGCAACGATCTTTCCTGCCGATGAAGGAGCGAGTTCATCTTCCGCGAACCAGTATCCGGCCAGCAGCGCCAGAGGCGGCAGCGCAGGCAGCACATAGTACTCCTGCCGCGCGGGAAAGCTGAAAAAGATCATCACCACAACGGCCCAGATGGTAAGCAGGAGCAGCGTGCGCTGGCCTCCATCCAGTTCCTCGCGGCGAAAGACCTGCGCCCAGCGCAGGCGTGCAAGAGCGATGAGCGCAAAGATGCACCACGGAGCAATAAAAGTAAACAGCAGCAACCAGAAGAGCGGCAGTGGTACTGAATCGAAATTATTCGGCGTGCTCCGCGTGAAATAGCGCACAAACTGCTCGCGCACGAAATAGAACCACAAAAATCCGTGGACATTGCCCGGCGAGGGAGTCGCACCCGGCACGCCCAGGGGCGGATTTCTTAATGCGGCGAGAATGTGCCACGGCGCGGCGACGATGAGAAATCCGATGGGACCGGTAATCGGATGCCAGCGCAGAAGATGGCGCAGGTTCCGCGTGAGGAACAGATACACGAGAATGATGGCCAACGGAATGACAGCACCGACCAGGCCCTTGGTCAGTACGCCCAGCGCGCAGCAGATGTCGAATCCCAGAGCAGTTGCCAGCGATGGAGTGACCTCGCCCAGCGACTTCCAGAAAAAGTACATTGCAAGCGAAATCCAGAGACAGAGAATCACATCGGGCAGAAGAATGCGCGTGAATCCGAAAATGCCGCTCGCCGTCACCAGGCAAAGCGCGGCATAGAAGCCTGCCTGCCGCGAAGCAAAGAGGCGGCGCCCCAACACAAGGACAACGACGAACAGCGCCAACGCGTAAAGCGCCAGCGGCAGGCGCGCGGCCCAGTCGTGCTCGCCGAAAATCCTGAAACTGGTAGCAATGCTCCAGTAAAGCAGCGGAGCTTTCTCCAGATAGCGAATGCCGTTGACGTGAAGCGTGACCCAGTCGTGCGTGAGCAGTATTTCGCGCGCAGCCTCGGCGTGCACAGCGTCCGCATCATCAAGTAGCGGAGGCCGCACCAACGCGAACGAGCCGTAGAGGAGCACCCATAGCCCCAGAATGGGAAAAAGGAAACGCTTCATCTGCTGGGAGATGATTATAGAGAAGGCGGCAAATCTGTCAGTTTGAACTGCAGACTGAAATGCATTTATACCTGCTGTTTTCTACCGAGTAAACGGCGACTAATTTAGTCTTAAATGCTTTATTTCACAGCAAAATACGAAAAATTTTGGGATGCGGTCCTCCGAGTTGCCGAGCCTCCCCATTCACCTGCTATATTGATTTTTCACTCAAAAACTGTGTCCGGCGGATAGGAAAGCCGGCTGCAACGCTAAAACCTACCAACCATTTACGGATTTTGAGGAAGCAGGAACGCATTCATGGCGCAGATTTTTGACCGCAGCTCGAACGCGCTGGCACGGATGAGCCTGGTCTTAACGGGGTTGATCGTAATTGCTTTAGGTGTGACGCTGGATCAGCTGCAAAGATCACCATGGGTGACCCGCCAGGGGCAGCGCGCCGACCAGCCGGTCCCCTTCAGCCACAAACACCACGTACAGGGATTGGGTCTGCAGTGCCAGTACTGTCACACGTCGGTGGAAAAGTCGAGCTACGCCGGCATCCCGCCGACCAAGACCTGCATGAACTGCCACGCGCAGATCTGGACCAACGCCGAGTTGCTTGAACCGGTTCGTCACAGCTGGGCGACAGGCGAATCGATTACCTGGACAAAAATCCACGATCTTCCAGATTTTGTCTATTTCAGTCACGAAATCCACGTAAATAAGGGCATCGGCTGCTCGAGTTGTCACGGCCGTGTCGACGAGATGCCGATCATGTACCAGCAGAACACCCTGCAGATGGAGTGGTGTCTGAACTGCCACCGCAATCCTGCGCAGAACCTGCGGCCTACAAGCGAAATCTACAACATGGCGTGGACGGGCCCCAGCGAGCTGAAGCCCGAATGGTGCGCCGTCAAGCAATCTGCAAAAACCGGCACTCCAACAGCGCAGGATGTGACGTGCACCGAGACTGATCCAAGTTCGAATACCGGTGGCCAGCTGGCTTCGCTGCAGCTGATGCCCGTCGGCCTCCGCGGCCAGACAGCAAGCGACGCAGGTGCTGCCGCAGTTCCGGCTGTGCTGAATTACCAGAAGTTCACCAGTCAGGAAGAGCTGGGCAAGTTCCTGACAGACCAGTACCACATCCGCACACCGCGTGACCTGTCGAGCTGCGAGGTCTGCCACCGATGAAGACGACAGGCGAGAGACACGATCAAGAGATGAGTAAAAACGGATTAGACGAGAACGGATTGGTTGCGCTTGAGGTCCAGAAGAAGCCCGAAGGCATGACGCTCGAAGAGGTCCGGAAAAAGCTGGGCGGTAAGACGGGCAAGAAGTACTGGCGGAGTCTCGACGAACTGGCCGACAAGCCGGGGTTCGGCGAGATGCTGAGCCGTGAATTCCCGCAGCAGGCTTCTGAGTGGATCGATCCGGTATCGCGCCGCGGTTTCCTGAAGCTGGCTGGCGCGTCGCTGGCGCTGGCTGGACTCTCCGGCTGCACCAAGCAGCCGGATGAGCCGATCTATCCCTACATCAAGGCGCCCGAAGACCTGATTCTCGGCAAGCCGATGTATTTTGCGACGGCGTTTCCCTTCCCGACCGGAGCAGTTCCGGTGCTGGTCAAGAGCGACGCCTTCCGGCCGATCAAAGTCGACGGCAATCCCGAGCACCCATACAACAAGGGTGGCTCGGATCCGCTCACGCAGGGAACACTGCTCGACCTGTACGACCCCGACCGCTCGCAGCATCCGACCTATCGCGGCGAGACGCGCACGTGGGTGGCGTTTCAGGCAGCATGGCGCTCCACGCTGGCTGACAAGAAGTCTGCCGGTGGAACCGGCGTTTATTTCCTAAGCGGAACGGTCACATCGCCAACATTGGCAGCTCAGTGGAAGAAGGCGCAAGCCACCTTCCCAAATGCAAAGTGGATTCAGTACGACGCAGTGAACCGCGACTCGGCGCTCGCAGCATCGAAGGCAGCCTTCGGCGATTATCTTGACGCGCAATACAGGCTCGACGCAGCGGACGTAATTCTCTCGCTCGATGCGGACTTCCTCTCCGGCGCGGCTCATCCTGGCTTCCACAAGCTGGCGAAGGATTACGCCAACAAACGCAGACTCGACGCTACGACCGAGATGAACCGTCTGTATGTCGTCGAAAGCTGGACGACGACGACGGGTCTCAAGGCAGAGCATCGTCTCGCACTCCGCGCAAGCGACATAGGCCCGTTCGCCGCAGCCCTCGCCGGAACGCTTGTATCGGGATCGGCCAGCTATAGCGGGTCCGATGATGCAAAGAAGTATCTTGCTGCAGTTGCTAAGGACTTGAAGGCTAGCGCCGGAAAGTGCGTCGTCATTCCCGGCGAGCAGCAATCAGTCGCAGTGCATGCGGCGGCCATCGCTATTAATGAAGCGCTGGGCAATGTGGGGAAGACGGTCATCTACACGGAGACTGTCAATCCGCTACCCTCGATTCAGACGGAGGATCTGAAATCGCTGGTCGCGGACATGAACGCGGGCAAGGTCGACTGGCTGGTCATCCTCGACAGCAACCCGGTCTACACGACACCCGCCGATCTGAAGTTCGAATCAGCACTGAGCAACGTGAAGACAATCGTCCATCTCGGCTCGCATGTGGACGAGACGGCCCAGCTCTCGCACTGGCATCTCAACAGCGCGCACTACCTCGAAAGCTGGTCGGACGCGCGCGCCTATGACGGCACTGTTTCGATCGTGCAGCCGATGATCGATCCGCTTTACGGTGGCCACACGGCGCATGAAGTGGTGCAGGCGTTGCTCGACAATCCTGATCTCTCCGGCTACGACGCGGTCCGCGAAAACTGGAGACAGCAGCTTTCATCCAAGGGCGATTTCGAATTCAACTGGCGCAAAACCCTGCATGATGGTTTTATCGCCGATACGGCGTTCACACCGAAAGGTGGATCGGCAAAGGGAGCAGGCGCACCGGCCACTGCCTCAGCGCCGTCCGACGCCCTGGAGATCGTCTTCCGCCCCGACCCCA
>DATGAD010000298.1:0-11118 GCA_035313725.1 Alloacidobacterium sp.
TTGCTGAACTTCTGCTGCAATTGGACAACCTCGACGCCTCTGAGCAACACGCAGATAAGGCACTTGCCCTGGCGCATTCATCCGGAACAGCTTCAGACGAAATGGATGCGCAGTTCCTCAAGAGCCTGATTGCCGAACACCGGCAGAACATCGACGAATCCAGCAAAATCCTGCTGGATTTAGAGAGAAAACCGACAATCATGCCGTCTCTCCAATGGCAGGTTCAAGGCGCGCTCGCAAATCTGTATGCAAAATCGGAGAATACCGCTCTCGCAGACAAGTGGTACAGGCAATCCATCACTACATTCGAGACGCAGCGGGAATCCATAAAAAAAGCGGAGTCAAAATTACCTTTTGCAACGCACGCCGATCGCCTTTACGACGATTATGTGCGTTTTCTGGTAAGCCACAAAAAAACAGATGAGGCTTTGCAATGGCTTGATCTTGGACGGGCGCGAACTCTGGAGGAAGGACTGGGAATGGCTTCGCCGAACTTCAAGGCCAAAATACAAAACCCACGGGCCGCTCCTACGATTGCACAAAGGCTCCACGGCACGATACTGGTCTACACTCTAGCGCCCGACGAGTCGTATCTCTGGGCAGTGACTCCGACGGGAACACATTTTTTCGAGCTGCCGGGAGAGGCAGAGATCGATGCACATGTAAGAAACTACCAGCGAGCCATCCTCGGTTCGCGGGACCCGCTTATGGATGCCTATGCCGACGGAATGGCCCTATACAGGATCCTGGTTGAGCCTGCCGCCTCGCTGATTCCCAAGGGATCGCCGGTCTTCATCATTCCCGATGGGAGCCTTACAACCGTGAATTTCGACACACTGCTCGCGCCGGGCGGCGGGATTCATTACTGGATCGAAGACGCGACCATTACCAACGCCAGCTCATTGAAGCTGCTTGCGGCATTTCACCCTGAGCAGCACGCCAGGAATCCGAAAAAGCTTTTGCTGATCGGGAATCCCATTTCTCCCGACGAAAAGTTTCCTGATCTGCCCGGTGCGGCCGCTGAAGTTACGAACGTGGCCAGGCACTTCCAGTCGGCAGATGAAAGCGTTTTTGTCCAGAAGCAGGCACTGCCCTCCGCTTATGCCAATAGCGATCCGGGAGACTATTCCCTGATTCACTTTGTCGCGCACGGCACCAGCAGCAGCGCCAGCCCACTCGACTCAGCGATTGTGCTGACGCGCAATCCTGCAAACCCCGATTCCTTTAAGCTCTACGCGCGCGACGTGATCCAGCACCCTCTGCATGCGGACCTGGTCACAATCTCGGCCTGCTATGGCTCGGGATCTCGCATCTATGGCGGAGAAGGGCTCGTCGGCCTCTCCTGGGCGTTCCTTAGTGCCGGCTCGCACTACGTCGTTGGCTCGTTGTGGCAGGTCAGCGATTCGGCTGCGCCGCAGATCATGGATCAAATGTATTCGGAAATCGCAGCCGGACGATCTCCTGATGTAGCGCTGCGGGACGCAAAGCTTGCCATGCTCAAAAACTCGCAAAACGTCTTCCGTAAACCGCTCTACTGGGCAACATTTCAGTTGTACGGGGGAGCCTAAGTCCTTCGTCTCCATCGTTTCAGCTGCTTTGTAACGTTTGCATTACCAGCGTCACTATTTTCCCGTAATGGTAAAAAGATCAGTTCTTGAGGCAGACGCCTCGCGCTCTGAATGAAATTGTCATTACTGCAAGAATTTTGCCTGGTTCTCTCGAACCGAAACACTGTTTCGACGCATAACCCTTCGTCTCTTAACAAATATGTTGCAGGAGGAGAAATGCCTCTCAGTGCAAAGCATCGTAGTCACGGCAGTAATACCAACCCCACAAACCACCCGTCTTCCCATGATTTGCTTGAGCAGACCGAGGGCCGAAGCGCTTCCACAGAAAAACAATCGATAGGACGAGGGGATGATTCGCTCGTCGAACATATTCTCGATTTTCTGGATAAATACCCAGTCCGTTTTATGCCACAGGCATCGCTGACAGGCTGCATGCGCGCACTTTGAGCGGCTGGATTGCGCGACGGCGCAATTCGAACGTTTTAATTTGAAAGCGTATTCAGGCCTCAGAGCTGATTTATATCGACGCTCTCAAGGATTCGTTTCGGCGCGCCTTCTTTAGCCGCTTTGATCATTGCGCGCCCCAACCGCTCGGTTGTTGTCACATATTTGGGGAAACGCGCATAGAGCCACGGCAAAATTGGACCGGTCAGCACATACAGCAAGCGATAGCTCTTTGTTCGGGATTGAATTCCATGCAGCGGCACGATCACTCCCGGACGAAACATATACGCGTGAAGAGGCAACTTCAGCAGCGCGTTTTCGGTTTTACCCTTCACCCGCGCCCACATGGTCCGGCCTCTCTCGCTCGAATCTGTGCCTGTTCCGGATACATATATAAACGTCATCTCTGGATTCAGCTTCGCCAGCGTTTGCGCCGCTGCCAAGGTGAGATCAAAAGTAATGCGCCGGTATTGCTCTTCTGTCATGCCGAACGACGAGACACCAAGACAGAAAAAGCAGGCGTCGTATCCGCTTAATTCAGCCTCAATATCGGAGAGATCGAACAAATCGTCGCGCAGTAGTTCGCGAAGCTTTGTGTGAGTGTACCCCGCGGAGCTTCGTCCGATGGCAAGTACCTTCTCTACTTCGGGGTCGAGCAGGCATTCCCGCAAAACTCCCTGCCCCACCATGCCCGAGGCGCCAAAAAGAATGATCCGCATCCGTTCAGTGTATGCTCGCGTCGCGCCCGAGACTTATTGGGAGTTCAGCGCCAAAAGACGGCAAACCTGGTCATCGCTTACCTGAGAGAAATCGCGATAGAACGAGCCTACCGCAGGAAAGTACTCCGACACCCGCAGACAGACGAATTCATGGCCTGGCGCTTCAATCTCCTGACGCGCATGAGGGGGAGCTACCGGCACAGCCACGATGATTTTTGCCGGTTGCTGTGAACGTAGCACCTGGATGGCTGCAAGCATGGTGGAACCGGTCGCTATTCCATCATCGACGACAATCACATGGAGATTGTTCAGAGGAATTTTTGACTTTGGGCTGCAGTACATCTGTTCGCGGCGTCCCAATTCCTGCTCCTCTTCAGCGATCGCTGATGCCAGTTCCTCTTCGGTGATACCGAGCTGCCGGATCATGGCTTGATCAAGAATTCGTATTCCGCCTGCAGCTATCGCGCCCATTGCCAACTCGGCTTGTCCCGGCACTCCCAACTTGCGGACAAGCAAAATGTCCAGCGGAAGATGAAGCTCCTGGGCGATCTCAAAGGCGACCGGTACGCCGCCACGCGGCAGTCCTAGCACGATTGCGTCCCTGCGGTCGGCATAGACCGCTAACTTTTTCGCGAGGAGTTGACCGGCTTCCGTCCTATCCCTAAACATCTTCGATCTCAGGCATAAAGATTGGACCTGAATGCGCTGCATTGCAAATCCCGGGCATTTTTCATCTATCGACTTGCGATTCAGGTGCTCTTAATCTTGGTGGTGGAACACTAGGGCCTGCTAACCCTATTAGGGCGAGCAGGCCCTAACTGACGGGTCAAAAATGCGAGTACTTGTAATTGAAGATGAAATCCGGCTTGCGGAAAATGTGGCGGCTGCGCTGCGTGAAGGCCCTGGGTTTGCCGTCGATCTTGCGGAAGACGGACAGATTGGACTCTATCTCACGAAGGACGGTTGCTACGACCTGGTCATTCTTGACCTGATGCTTCCAAAGCTCGACGGGCTGGGCGTGCTGAAAAAAATGCGCGCTGCGGGCGATTGCACACCGGTTCTGATTTTGACGGCACAGGGGGAGACTCGCTCTGTGATTGAACTGCTGAATGCAGGTGCGGACGATTATCTGAGCAAGCCGTTCGATCTGGGAGAGTTGATTGCCCGCGTCAAAGCCCTGATTCGGCGCGGTAAAGGCGCCGCGCATCCGACCCTGAACGTCTCTGATATTGAAGTGAATACGCTGGAGCAATCGGTTTGGCGCGCTGGCATGATGATCGATCTTTCTCCGATGGAATACCGCATCCTCGAATATCTGATGCACCGGCCGCGTGTCGTTGTCTCGAAGCGCGAATTGCTTGAGCATCTGTACGACTACAACTGGGAGCATCATTCCAACGTGATCGAGGCCCACGTATCGAATCTGCGTAAGAAGCTGGACACTTCTTCCGATCAGCCAAGCATCGAAACGCTGCGAGGTCGCGGATATCGGCTGATTGTCGTACGCAAAGGTGTCGCATGAAGTCTTATTCCATCGCGCGAAGGCTTATCACTACTGTTCTATTGGTCGAGTTGATTTCCGCGGTGTGCGTCACCGGCATGGCGTGGCTTTATGAACGGCACAGCCATTTTCGGTCATTCGACATCCTGCTGCGCGGGCGCGCGGACTCGCTTCTGGGATCGGTGCAGGATGCAGAAGATCCCGAAGACAATGTCATGCTCGACAAGAACGACGTGGATGTTCCTTTGGAGGATATCTATGAAGTTCGTGATGAGAAAAACAGATTGCTGGGGCGCTCGCCCAACTGGGATGGCGCTTCACCAGACGCTTCTGCCACGCCTGCTGATGGTTACTTCAACCTGACAGTAAAAGGACAGCGCTATCGCGCTCTATTACTGCATGGCTTGCGCGTCGTTGACCCGGGGGACAAGGGTGGCGGCGTTCCGCATCATGTGACCGTTGTTTATGGCGCTCCGACCAGGCGGGTATGGAGTGCCGTCACCGGAGCAGTGGAATTTTACGCAGTCGCGAGCCTCGTGCTGTTGCTCGTTACCGGGCTCGTCATGGCATGGCTGTTGAATCGGAGCATGTCCCCGTTGCGAGCGCTGGCCGCAGAGGCAGCCGGAGTTTCAGTCAACGCGTGGCGCTTCAGCCCACCTGACGAAGCACGCGCGACGAAGGAGCTTGAGCCACTGGTAGCAGCGCTTGAGGCCACGCTGCAGAGGCTGGAGCATTCGTTTTTCCAACAGAGGCGCTTTATCAGTGATGCCGCGCATGAATTGAAGACCGGTGTCGCGGTTGTTAAGTCTTCTCTTCAACTGCTCGGCATCAAGCAGAGAAGCGCTGCTGAATACCAGGCAGGTCTTGAGCGGTGCGAGTTGGACTGCGCACGTATGGAAAATATCGTTGCGAAGATGCTCACACTCGCCCGCGTGGAGAGCACGGCCGCGAAACCGGAACCCGCGACCTCCCCGACCGACATCTCGGCAGTTTTCCGTCAGACAGTCGAGCAATTCGATGGTGTGGCTGAACTGCGTGGAGTGACTGTTAATCTGTCCGCGCCCGATTCTTTTTGCATTTCGGTTCCGGCCGAAGAGTCTGCCCTGCTTCTCTCGAATCTCCTTTTGAATGCTTTGCAGCACAGCAGCCGCGGCACAAGGATCACCGCCTCGATCAGTCAGGAAAGTGACATGGTCGACCTCCGCATCGAAGATCAGGGCGACGGCATTCCCGCTGAGGCGTTGCCGCATATCTTTGAGCGCTTCTACCGCAGCGACCCTTCGCGCAATCGCAATACCGGCGGCACTGGTCTCGGCCTCTCCATATGCAAAGGCATCGTGGATGGAGCGGGCGGGGAAATTGCAGTCAGGAGCACCGTAGGCGTAGGAACAACCGTGAGCGTGCGGTTGCCGGCGATGGAAACAAGGTCTTCGTCTTCGGTTGCTTCCTCCACACAAATCGTCACCGTGCATGAAGGCTGACCTTTTTCACAGGCAGGGAGCCATCTACGCTTGTCAAGACCCAACGCTCGCATTTTTTTCTAACTCATTGATTCCAAAGCTCAAAAACAATCTGAAAATTGGCGCGTTTTCCGGCCAAATCCACTAAAATAGAGATAGGAAGTAGGAGAAAAGGCCGCCCGAATGCCTGGCGGCCTTTCTTATTGATTCCAGATACTTTACCCGCAACCCGCGTATTATCAATATTTTGACGGCTTTATAGCGGAAGGCGTGCATTTTCAAAGACTTAGGCACCCTGGGGGATGGCGGATGAGGGCAAAACCCAAACTCTATCAGGCAGCATGAGTGCTGTTTCTGGTCAGCAAGTAATACACAACCGGCGTCACAATCAGGCTAAGCACCATTGAGATGCAGAGCCCGCCGATGACCGCGATGGCCAAAGGCTGCAGCATCTGCGATCCAGAGCCCAGAGCAAATGCGAGTGGCAGCATTCCGCATACAGCGGCAATCGCGGTCATCACGATAGGGCGCAGACGGCGCTGCGCCGCGTGCATCATGGCCTCTTTCGGGCTGGCTCCTTCGGCGCGGAATTTCTCATCTGCATCCAGCAGGAGGATGCCGTTTTTCGCCACGATACCGATGACCATGATCAGTCCCATGAATGATGCAACGCTGAAGGTGGTTCCAGTGATGAGCAACGCGATAACAACGCCCGAGATAGAAAGAACGGAAGAGGTAAGAATGGCGATGGGCGCGGAGAAGTTGCGGAACTCCGTGAGCAGAACGCCGAAAACAAGAGCCAGGGCAAGAAGCAGCACGCGCATCAATTCGTGAAAGGACTTTTGCTGCTCCTCATAGGTGCCGCCGTATTCAACGCGCACGTTTGATGGCAGATGCAGGCCATCTACTGTTTGACGGACCTGTGCCATGGCGCTGCCGAGGTCTGATCCTTCAAGTCGTCCTGTTACCACGATTTGTTGCTGCAGATTCTCCCGTCGAATCTCATTTTGCGGAGGCAGTTGCTCTATGTCAGCGAGCGAGCCCAGGGTTGCTGTGTGTCCCGTGCCGCTGTTGAAGACTGTATTTTGGATTGCATCCAGCGATGAGCGAGTCTCGTCGCCCAGTCGCACACGGATCGTGTAGGGACGGCCGTTGGCGATGAGAGGCTCAGTAGTGGTAAGTCCGTCAAGAATGCTGGTTGCGTCTTCGGCTACTTCCGTTGGAGTGAAACCGAGGCGCGCTGCAACCGTAGGATTCACTCTGAAGTTTGTTGCCGGACCGCTTAGAGTGTTCTCGATGCCGTTCTGTATGTCGACGACGCCGTTAATTTTGCCGATGGCGTCGGCGACGCGCGGGCCCAGTTGGTTGAGAAGCGCCTGATCATTCGCGAATATTTTGATCTGGATTGGTTCGGGCGCATTGGAAAGATCGCCGATCATGTCTTGCAGCACCTGCGTAAACTCGACGTCGAGTTCCGGTTCGGTTTTCTTGATCTGCTCGCGAATATCGGCCATGACTTCGTCGATACCCCGATCGCGCTTGCTCTTCAGCTTTACAGTAATGTCGCCTGTGTTGGCCTCGGTCACTGCCGCGAGTCCCATTTGCAACCCGGTGCGCCGCGATGTGCTTTCGACTTCGGGCATTGCGCGAAGAATCCGCTCCACGTGCTCGAGCACGCGGTTTGTCTCTGTCAGTGAGCTACCTGCCGGCATGATGTAGTCGAGAATGAATCCGCCTTCATCCATCTCAGGCAGCAGATCTGATCCCAAAGCCCTGTATGCGAACCACGTTCCCAGCACAAGGACGAGACAGCCCAATGCCAGAATCAGCGGATTGGATAGAGACCAATTCAATGAACGATTGTGCCATTGGAGGATACGGCCTAACACGCGCCCGGGCTCGGCATGTTTTGAGGGAGCAGTCGCATCCTGCCGTTCATGCAACATAACCAGGCCAAGTCCCGGTGTCCAGGTGAGGGCGAGAAAAAGCGATGTGAGCAGCGCGGCGGTCATGGTGACGGCAAGTGCGCGGAAGAAGCTTCCCGTCACTCCGCTTACGGAGATCAAAGGCAGAAAGACGACTACAGGAGTAATCGTCGAACCGACCAGGGGCACAGTGATTTCATGCAATGCTTTGCGAACTGCATCTATGCGCGTTTCCCCTGAATCGCGATGGAGAACGATGTTTTCGACAACGACGATGGCGTCGTCGATCACCAGCCCGATAGCGGCAGCCAGCCCGCCAAGGGTCATCAGGTTGAAACTCTCACCGATCAGCCAGAGAAAAAGAATTGTAACTGCTACGGTTACTGGAATTACAAGACCGGCTACGACCGACGAAGTCCAATCCCGGAGGAAGAGGAAAAGAATGATGCACGCAAGGATGAGACCGATAAAGATAGCGTCGCGAACGCTGGAGATGCTTTCGCGGACCAGTTGTGACTGATCATAGTAAGGCTCGAGCCTGACTCCGGCGGGCAAAGTCTTCTGCAGGAGCTTTACTTCGTCAGCAACCGCATTTGCTACGGCAACGGTGTTACTCGCTGGCTGACGAGTGATGTTGAGCAGCACCGCGGGCTTGCCGTTCGCAGTCACAACGGTATAGATCGGCATGGTTGCTGACTGCACGGTAGCGACATCTGTCACTCGTACTGGTGCACCGCCGGGCGTCGTCTTGATCACGAGTTGGCCGAGAGCACCGGCATCTCTCACCTGCGCGCCGACAAGACCGAGAATCAGTTGATGGTTTTCTTCGTAGAGACCAGGGGAGTCAATAATGTTCGACGCCTGAATGGCGTTCACCAGATCTGAGATTGTGACTCCCGAGGACTGCAGTCGGGCCAGATCCGGAACGACGTGATACTCGGGAACTTTGCCGCCCTGAACGGTGACGGTGCTCACGCCGGCTACACGGTTCAGCGGGGGTTTCAGCTCATAGGTTGCCAACTCCCACAGTTGGGTTTGAGAAACCGTGTCCGATGTGAGGCTGTAACCGAGGATCGGGAAGGTCGCGAAGGTCAGCCGATTGGTGGTGATGCGCGCGGTCGCCGGGAGCGTCTGCTGTACCTTTGCTAGGGCCGAGTCAACAAGCTGCAGGGTGTGGAACATATCCACATTCCAGTCGAAGAAGAGACTGATCTCAGCTGACCCGCGGCTGGTGGTGGAACGCACGGTCGCCAAGCCGGGGACGCTGTTGATCGCGTCCTCAATCGGTTTGGTGATCGTTACCTGCATCTGTTCGACCGGCATGACGCCGTTATCGACACCAATGACCACACGCGGAAAGTTCGTTTCCGGGAAAACGGAGATCGGTACCTTGAACGCCAGGTAAATACCTGCGACCGTCAGTACCACCACAAAGAAAAAGATGGTCCTGATGGAACGCTTCAGCCAGAAGCCCTCCGTGACCTTTGGCGGTGTGATGGAGGTATCCGTTATCACTGATCCTCTCCGCCTTTGCCTGCGGATGGCTTGTCTTCGCCGGAGGCCGTTGCCTGTTTCACCTTTGTTCCTTCATCCAGTCCGTACGCGCCATCGTTGATGACAGTGTCGCTCGATGACAGGCCGTTTGTGACCTGCACTTCGCCGGCGTCTTGGATGCCGACTTCCACGGCCTTTTTGTGAGCGGATCCATCCGTTCCGACAACCATCACTGACTTGCTGCCGTCCTGCGCAGTGAGAATGGCGGCGATGGGAAGTTTCAACGCATTCTGAATTGTTTTGCCGGCAATCGCGGCGTGCACCGGCGTTCCTGCTTTCAGCATCCCGTTCTTGTTCTCTATCCGCAGCCACACTTCAACTGTCGTACTGCCGGGATCGAGTGCCGGGCTGACCAGCGTAACCTTTGCCGGCACCGTGTCATCAAATCCTGGAACCGTGATCGATGCAGTGTCTCCAACTTGCAGACGCTGCGCTAACTGCTGAGAGATATGAATTTTGGCCAGCAGTGCCGACGTATCCATAATCGTGATTAATGGAGTGCCGGTCGCAGCAGTTTCGCCTGCGAAGAGCGGCCGGTCAGTGACGACGCCCTCGATGGGGCTGCGGATCTCCGAGTAGCTTGCTTGCGCCTCGGCGCCCATGTACTTGCCTTCAGCGGATGCCAATTGCCCTTGCGCTTCTTTGAGGGCCGCCTCATGGCTGACACTCTTCATCGATTCGAGATGCTTCTTCGCCGTGTCGTATGCAGCCTGAGCCTGCACCAACGCGGCTGTCGCTGTATCAAGATCGCGCCCGGGAATCGCACCTTCGGCAAATAGCTGCTTGCGGCTGTTTACGATGCTCTGGTTGAGATCGAGATTCGCTTTGGCCTGCGCAAAATCCAGCTCGGCCTTTTGATAGTCTTCCGGAACCTGCGCGCGCGTCGAAGCATCGTAGGCCGCCTTTGCTGCCGTATAGCTTCCCTGGTTGTCGAGTACAGCTGCGGTCAGATCGCGGTTTTCAAGTGTAGCCAGCAACTCCCCTGCCTTCACATGGGAGCCGCGCTGAACGTAAAACTTCTTGACCGGCGCGCTGATTTTCGGGGCAATCGCGGCTTGCGCCAGCGGAGACAGCACGGCATCGGCGGTGATATGCACGGTGATTGGCCCCTGGGTCGGGTGCGCTGCCTGCACTTCAACCTGAACCTCGGGCGCGGCCTCTTTCTTCGAACAACCAGCGACTGTCACAAACAATGCGATCGATCCGCCAATCAGAAATCGGCGAAACCAGCTCTTCCGCTCGCCAAGTGTCATTCCTTCTTTTTTCTCTCTCGATTCAGGCATGAGTCTCACAATGTTCCTGTCAATGTCTGAAGATTGGCCAGAGCAGCCTGATAGCGAACGGCTCCGTCTTCACGCGCATTTTCCGCACTGGTAAGAGCATTCTGCGCATCCACTACTTCGAGAACGGTGGCTTCGCCGCCGGTATAGCGCAGCTTTGTCAATCGAAGGCTCTCGGCGGCTGTCTCGACGCTTTGATTGAGCGATGCCAGTTGATCGTGCGCCGTTGTTGCCTCGCTGTATGTCTCTTCAAGGTTGGCAATCAGTCTTTTCTGCGCGGCGGTGAGAGCTACACGAGCCGCATCGCGGCGAATCTCGCTTTGCTTTACCTTGTGCTGTGTCGATAGCCAGTCCCATACGGGGATATCTAACGTGACGCTGCCGGAATAGCCAAGATTCCGCACTCCATCCGGTCCGTTGACGGCAAATTGTGGCGCATCAATACCGTAGGTGAAGTTCAATCCGAGGTCAGGCAAATAAGCCGCGCGTGCGGCGAGCACCTCGGCGTCGTTCTGCTTCAATGCAGCCATTGCGCTTCTCAGATCGGGATTGTTGCTGGTTGCGGCTGCTTCCACGGCAGCGCGTGTGGGAACGTCGGGGACATTTGGACTGGTTTGCAGCTTGTAGGGTGTGCGTGGGTCGGGAAAAAGGAGCACAGCAAGCTCGA
>DATGAD010000299.1:0-13037 GCA_035313725.1 Alloacidobacterium sp.
GCCAAAGTCTTCTCCCTGCTCTTCCTCATCATCGGAACCTCGCCGCTGCTCGCGCCCACCATCGGCAGCCTGCTCGTATCGAGCCTGAGCTGGCGCTGGATCTTCCTCGTCCTGGCCGCCAACGCGCTCGTGATCCTCACCCTAGCCTTCACGCTGCTGCCCGAAGGCCACACGCCCGACCGCTCCATCTCGCTCCGCCCGCAGCCCATCGTGCAGGGCTTCTGGACGATCCTCCGCCAGCCGCAGTTCACCACCTACGCGCTCGCCGGAGCCTTCTCCTTCGCCGGCCTTTTCGCCTTCGTCGCCGGCTCGCCCATCATTTTCATGGAGGGCTACCACCTCAGCGCCCGCACCTTCGGCCTCATCTTCGCCGTGCTCGTCATGGGCTTCATCGGAGGCAACCAGATCAACGTCTTCCTGCTCCGCCGCTTCACGAGCCGGCAGATTTTCTTCTACGCCCTCGCCTTTCAGGTCTTCGTCGGACTCATCTTCTTCGCCAGCGCACACGCCCACGTCCTCGACCTGCCCGCGACGCTGGTCCTCTTCTTCTTTTTCCTGCTCGCGATTGGATTGACCTACCCCAACGCCGCCGCCCTCGGCATGGCGCCCTTTTCTAGGGACGCAGGCAGTGCATCGGCCCTCCTTGGCTTCCTGCAAGCCGGAGTAGGCTCAGCCATCTCCATGGGAATCGGCGTCCTCGGAGCGACCGCCATCGTGTCGCTGCTATCGAGCACGTCCTTCATCGCGCTGCTCGTCCTGCTGATCGGCCGAAGGCGCGTCCCCGAACTCATCGAGAGCCCCGAGGGCGAAGCCGTAGCGGCGATGCATTAAGAAGCGATAGCCTCAGTTATTTGCCATCCCCTGCTCAATACGTGGCAGTTATTCCCTTTGGTTCCAGTAACTTTGGTGTCTCGTAAATCATTCAAATTTATGACATACTCGCCCAATAGATTCGTATTTTATTCGCCGGAGACATGATGGTTGATTCTTCCTTTTTTGAAGAGTCGCGCGAACAATCACAAGTCAAAGCATCGATTGTTGCCAAATATTTCTGGGCATGGGCCAAAGTGGTTCTACCAACCGCCAAGAAAACGGGTGGCCGCATCGCTTACATTGATCTCTTTGCTGGACCTGGCCGCTACAAGGATGGGACAAACTCTACTCCGCTAAAAGTCCTAGAAGCGGCTATTGAAGACTCGGAACTCAGAGAAAGCCTGGTCACTCTCTTCAATGACAAAGATCCCGAAAATGTTAGCTCTTTGGTATCTGCCATAGGTGCGATTCCCAATATTGGCAGACTTCGACATAAGCCAAATGTGATCAATGAAGAAGTCGGAGACAGAATTGTCAAACAATTCGAAAAGATGCGCCTTGTTCCAACACTCTTCTTCGTTGATCCGTGGGGATATAAAGGACTGTCTCTTGGACTCATAAATTCAGTATTGAAAAATTGGGGCTGTGATTGTGTTTTCTTCTTCAATTACAACCGGGTGAACATGGCGCTTACGAACCAAGCAGTAAGGGAGCACGTGAATGTTTTGTTCGGAGAAAAACGTGCTGAGGCGATCCGCAAAGAACTCGAGGGGCTGAATTCAATCGAAAGAGAGCATCTCATCCTTGAGCGACTATCGGAAGCTCTAAGGGAAATGGGAGCAAACTTTGTTTTGCCCTTCACATTCAAAAACGAACGAGGGAGTCGGACAAGCCACCATCTCATATTCGCCAGCAAGCATTTCAAAGGATACGAAATTATGAAGGGAATTATGGCACGTGAGAGTTCCGGCCAGGATCAAGGTGTTCCCTCTTTTGAATTTTCACCGGCCTCCGAAAAGTTCCCCTTGCTTTTTGAATTGTCTCGTCCTCTGGACGACTTAGAAGAAATGCTGAGCAGCGAATTTGCAGGCAAAGCTCTAACAATGCGTGCAATTTATGAACAACATAATGTTGGCCGCCCCTTCATCGAAGCAAATTATAAGAAGGTGCTTTTAGGAATGGAGGCAAGCGGCAAAATTACAGCTGTCCCGCCCATGGACAAACGCCCCAAAAGATCAGGAGAAGTTACTTTTGCTGGTCACGTTTTAGTGAAGTTTCCGAAAGGAGGATTGCGTTGAGTGGACAATCGACAATTGAATGGACAGACGCTACGTGGAATCCGGTCCGCGGGTGCACGAAAATCAGCCCCGGCTGTAAGCATTGCTATGCTGAAACGTTCGCTGAAAGATTTCGGGGGGTAGCAAATCACCCATATGAACAGGGTTTTGATCTACGACTGGTTCCGCAAAAACTTGAAGATCCACTTCATTGGAAGCGTTCACGGATGATCTTTGTAAACTCCATGAGTGATCTATTCCACCCAGACGTTCCGGATGAATATATTGTCCGTGTAGCTCAAGTAATGCTTGAAGCAAGTTGGCACACTTTTCAAGTCTTAACCAAACGCTCAGAGCGCCTCCGCGACCTTCTCCAAAATAAGTTGAGATTTGCCACGAGAGCTTCGCACATTTGGTGGGGGGTCAGCGTGGAAGATCGAAAGTATGGACTTCCTCGCATCGATCATTTACGAAACTCTCCAGCACAAGTTAGGTTTCTGTCCGTAGAGCCTTTGTTAGAGGACTTGGGAACATTGAATCTTTCCTCGATTAGCTGGGTTATCGTCGGGGGTGAGAGTGGTATCGGTGCAAGACCTATCAGAGAAGCCTGGGTGCGATCGATTAGAGATCAATGCTCGGTGTCTAATGTCCGGTTCTTTTTCAAACAATGGGGTGGCGTACGAAAATCCGTGACAGGCAGAACTTTGGATGGGAAAACTTACGATGAGTTTCCGGATTTGGTGACCATACCTACTTAATTTGCTTTAAGTTCGGCGAAATCGCGCGTCGGATTAATAAATCGCCACCGAACAAACCCAACCTGCTCCTCAAATCGTCCAAAAGAGACAGGTTGGGTTGATCAATTCTGCGCGAAGCAAATGGATGAAAAAGCTACCGCTGCGCTCCAGCCGGTTGCTCCGAGGATTGCGGTTGCATTTGCGGCATGGCCAATCCAAGCTGTTCCAGCAGACTCAGAAGATTCCAGTCCACCCAAATTTCCGCAAGCTTTCCTCGTTCCATGCGGTAGATCGTCGTGCCGGAAACGGTCGCGCTTTTG
Source organism: Alloacidobacterium sp. (assembly GCA_035313725.1). GTDB lineage: Bacteria > Acidobacteriota > Terriglobia > Terriglobales > Acidobacteriaceae > Alloacidobacterium. The sequence continues at coordinate 3,148 of DATGAD010000299.1, forward strand.
TTCGTCGCAGGCATGCCTAGGAACGTGCCGCGATGCGTGCCATGCGCCTTCCAGTGATGCACCACCTCGTTGCGTTCGGCGATGCTGTCCTCAATGGTGAATTTCAGATCGGGAAAGCCATTCCTGCAGTTGCGGATGTGTTCTTTGTAGTTCTCCATTCCGGAAGTGAGCGATGGGAAGACCGGATCGTGGAAGCGGCATTTGGGCGACATCAACTCATCGATAGCCTTCTCCTTCCCCTTGTTCCAGCCGTCTTCGAGGAACTTCCGCGCAATTTTCTTGTGCTCGTCGGACATACTCGTCCTCCTTTCAGCCCACAAGAATAGTCCCGAATCGGTACGCCGCGGAAGACAAGTTACGCCATCAGCTGTCCAAAGGTGAGCCAGAACAGGTTGCAGTCACGAAAAATGAACTCCTTCATGCCGTAGAACGTGTCGTGCATGTCCTCGACCATCTCCACCCGGTCTTTCAGCCGCTTGTACACCTGCTCAATCTCATCGGTATGGATATAGAGATCAAGTTCCCGCCGGAATGCCGAACTCGGCTTCCCACCGGAGTTGAGCATCACCTCGTTCTCTCCCAGCATCAGCAGAGCCCAATTCAGCTCACCATCCTCTTCATTCCACCGGGCCAGTCGGAACCCGATCGACACATACCAATCGGCGGTAGCCCGCACATCCGGAACATGAATCATCGGAACAACTCTCTGGGGCATATTTCCTCACAGGCGACCAGTATCCACCAGGATCAGCCATTATTCTCGTGCCCCCATCCCTTCGCGCACTCTGCGAAAGAGCCTGCCCTGAGCCTGTCGAAGGGGGAGACCACAATCCCGACACCCGGAAACAAAAGAGGTGCAAAGCACCTCCGAGATAGAAGCCGGGAGCTTAAACCCCCGGAAAAAACCGCCGTCGAGAGACGGCGTACCTCGCTGCCGCAGGCCGGGGTCCCCGGCACGCGCGCTGTTCGCGTGGTGGGGTGGGAGGCCCATCCGCGCAGGTCGAAGACCGCAGCGGATCACTCACGACCGCGAAGCGCTCCTTATTGGGCGCGCCCAAAAAACCGTTGTCAAGCCCCCTGATCACCCAAAAATCCCGCAACTGCCACATTCCAAACGAAATAAAAAACGGGGAAAATTGGCGTACTATTTCGCCAAAATTGCTATCCTGAATATAGGGGCATGAATTTCCGGGCAATCAGGTAACCGGGAAAACCGATTACCCCGTAAAGTATTGAAAACACTGGAAACGTCCTAAGCAATTGAAGAATCAATGAGATAGCGGGGGATGATCCCCCGCTATCTCATTGAAAACAAAAGAAACCAGCCTACCCACCCAGGGGGGAGGGGGAGTCCGCCGGGAAGGCCGCTCGCACCAGCGCAAGCCCCTCGTCTTTGGACACAATATGCCCTTCAAGCTGGGCGTCTTCTGCCGCGGCGAGCATTTCCTTGAACCGCGGCCCCGGACGATATCCGGCGGCGATCAGATCCTCGCCCGTCACCAGAAGCGGCGGCTTGACCGCCTCTGCCGGAAGCGTCTCGTAACGCCGCTTCGCGTATTCGTAGAGCGAAAGATCGGCGTGGCTCGAAAGGCAGTCGATCCGATGCAGTTCCAGGTGTTCGGGAAAGCGCGGCAGCCGGAAGAACCGCTTCAGAGTCGACTCCTTCATGCGCATCACATCGCCAAAACGCATGTGATTCTCAACTAAAGCCGCGATTTGTGCCGTGTCTTCACTCGAAAAGCGCAGCCTGCGGCAGATATTCTCGGCAATCCGCACGCCTATTTCGACGTGCCCGTTGAACCGGATGCGGTCCGGAGCGCGCTCGAAGGTCGCCGGCTTGCCCACATCGTGCAGCAGCGCACCCCAGGCCAGCGTCGGCGAGACGCCCGCAGGCAGTTTCTCAAGCAGCAGCAGCGTGTGCACCCAGACGTCGCCCTCCGGATGGTATTCCGGAGGCTGCTCGACCCCATGCATCAGACTGATCTCCGGCAGAACCTGCCGCAGAAGCCCGGTCGAGTCGAGCAACTCAAACGCCCGCTGCGCCCGGCCCTCGGTGAGCATGCGCGTCAACTCGTCGCGAATTCGCTCGCAGCTGACCTGCGAAATCGCCTCGGCATGGCCGCGAATGGCCTTCTCCGTCTCCGCTTCGATGGCGAATTCAAATCGCGCAGCAAACCGCACCGCGCGCAGCATCCGCAGCCGGTCCTCCGCGAATCTTTTATCAGGATCGCCAATCGCCCGCACAACGCCCGCCGCAAGATCAGCGCGCCCGCCAACGAAGTCGAGCACAGCCTGTTCGAGATCGCCGGTCTCAGTCAGCACCTGCGGATCGAGCAGCATACCGTTAATGGTGAAGTCGCGCCGCAAGACATCTTCCTGCGGGCTATCCGAAAACCGCACCTCATCCGGACGACGGCCGTCGGAATAAGTACCATCGGAGCGAAACGTAGCTACCTCGGTGACGATCTCCTCACCGTCAATCTCGTCGGCGACAAGCACCACCCCAAAGTGCGCCCCAACCGCGAACGTCCGCGGAAACAGATCCAGCACGATATCCGGACGCGCATTCGTAGCCACATCGAAGTCCTGCGGCGCGCGGCCCAGCAGCATGTCGCGCACGCAACCGCCCGCGAAGTACGCGTCATACCCCTCAGCGCGCAACCGCTCGACAATGGCCTCCGCTGCGAATTGTGCCTGACTCTTCGTCATCGCTCTGTCTTCTATCCCACGCTGCAAATATCATAGACAGATGAGCACAGGTCTCATATTGGGTATAGAAAGCTCCTGCGACGAAACCGCAGCCGCCGTTGTCCGTCGGGGGACCGAGACCCTGTCCAACGTAGTCGCCTCGCAGATCGCCACGCACGCTCCCTATGGCGGAGTCGTCCCTGAACTGGCCTCCCGCGAACACCTGCGCAATATCGTCCCCGTCGTCCGTGCTGCTGTCGCCGAGGCAGGCATCACCCTCCAGGACCTCGACGCCATCGCAGTAACCGAAGGCCCCGGACTGGCCGGCGCTCTGCTCGTAGGCATCACCTACACCAAATCCCTCGCCTACGCCCTGGGCAAGCCGCTCATCGCCGTCAACCACCTCGAAGGCCACATCCACGCTGTCCTGCTGGAGCAGGCTCAACTGGCCCAGGATTCGCTTCCCTTGCCTGCATTGGCGCTGGTCGTCTCGGGCGGCCACACACATCTCTACCTCACCCGGCGCAACGGAGAATCCTGGCACTACCGTAATGTGGGCCACACGGTGGACGACGCTGCAGGCGAAGCCTTCGACAAGGTAGCCAAACTGCTTGGCCTCGGCTATCCGGGTGGCCCCTGGATCGACGCTCTGGCCCCGCACGGCAACCCCAGGGCCGTCCCATTTTCATTCGCGCAGATCAAACCTAAAGCGCACCGCAAAGAAGCCCACGGCGACGACTGGGATCGCCAATTTCGCTTCTCATTCAGCGGTATCAAAACTGCGGTTTTGCGCTATGTGCAGACGCATGACCTCTTCGCATCGATTGGGGCGCGGCGCATGAGATTGAATGAGATTTCAGATGCCCGTCCACCCGATGCGCTCGCGCTCTGCGATGAAGAAACGCTGAATCTGATTGCCTCATTTCAACGAGCTGTCGTTGACGATCTGCGTCGGAAGACCTTTCAAGCAGCGGAAGTTTTTGATGCTGCAAGCATTCTTGTTTCCGGTGGAGTCGCAGCTAATCGCGAGTTGCGTGTGCGATTTACCGCCGAAGCAGCAGAACGCAATGTGCCAATCGCTTTCCCATCTCTGGCGCTTTCTACTGACAATGCTGCGATGGTAGCGGCGGCAGCATGGCCGAAGCTGCTCGATCACGAATATGCGACAGCAGACCTTTCAGCCGAGCCGTCGCTCGCGCTAGGGCGTTGAATCCTAACTGATAGAATCGCAAGAGGAACTCGAAGCAGCCGCTAACCGCACGAATGACGATTCGCCTCTATAACACCCTCACAAACGCCATCGAAGAACTTCAGCCCTCGGACGGTGAGGCGCTGCGCATTTATGCCTGCGGCCCCACCGTGTACGACTACGGGCACATCGGCAATTTCCGCACGTTTCTTCACGTCGATATTCTGCGCCGCGTGCTGGAATTGTTTGGCACGAAGGTCCGGCACGTCATGAACATCACCGACGTGGACGACAAGATCATCCGCAACGCGGCCGCAGCCCATGTTGCTATCGGTGAGTACACGCCACGCTTCGAAAAGGCGTTTTTTGAAGACCTGGATGCACTGTCGGTCGAACATCCGGAGATTGTCGCTCGTGCAACGGAGCACATTGATGAGATGGTGTCGCTCATACAGCGCCTTGCCGAGCAGGATATTGCCTACAAAGCTGAGGATGGCTCATGGTATTTCCGCATTGCCCGATTCCCTGAATACGGCAAGCTCTCGAAGAAGGACTTCTCCGGCATCACGGATGGCGCGCGCGTCGATGTAGACGAGTACGACAAAGACTCTGCCCGCGACTTCGCTCTGTGGAAGGCGCCAAAACCCGGCGAATACCGTTGGGAGACGGAGTTGGGGCCGGGGCGTCCGGGATGGCATATCGAATGCTCTGCCATGGCGATGGAGTATCTCGGCGAATCATTCGATCTGCATGCGGGCGGCGAAGACCTGATGTTCCCGCACCATGAAAACGAGATTGCGCAGTCCGAGTCAGCCACGCATAAGGCATTTGCCCGTCACTGGTTTCATGTGCGCTTTCTGCTTGTCGAAGGGCGCAAGATGTCGAAGTCCGAAGGCAACTTCTACACGCTGCGCGACCTGCTGCTCAAGGGTTACAAGGCCTCGGCGATCCGTTTTCTTCTTACGTCGGTTCCCTATCGCCAACAACTGAACTTCACTTTTGAAGGACTGGCCGCGGAAACAGGTGCAGTGGAACGGCTGCGCACTTTCTATCAGCGCTTGAAGACCACACAGTGGCCTGAGAGTGCAGAAGCTGGAATGAATGCAGAGATTCAACAGGCCGCAAGTGCGGCAAAAGAGAAGTTTCGCTCAGCGTTAGTCAACGATCTGAATACGGCCGAGGCTCGCGCGGCGATTTTCGATCTGGTCCGTACGGTCAATGGCGCTGCTGATGCCTCCAATCTTGGAACGAAGGATATTCCGGTGATTCTCGATGTACTGTCCGACTTCGACAAGGTCTTCGCTGTGCTCGAAAACAATGACTCGCAGTGGACGCGCTTTGCCCTTGAGTGGGCTGAGCGCGAAGGGCGTCTGCATGAAGCGTCGCCTGAAGTGCTGGCTCAATTGTCGTTAAGCGATGCGCAGATTGAAGCGTTGATCGAAGAACGCAATCAGGCGCGCCGCACACGCAATTTCGCGCGCGCAGATGCTATCCGCAAAGAGCTGCTGGAAAAAGGGGTACTGCTCGAAGACTCGAAGGACGGAGTTCGCTGGAAACGTAAATAGGAATGTTCAGCTAATAGCAAAAGGGCAGCCGATGCGGCTGCCCTTTTGTTCTGTTGAAGTAGCTTTTACGCAGGTGAAGGGCTGCCTTCCGGCAATCCTCCGCCGCGATTTGGTTCCGGCTTCAGCACCTGTTGGACATCTCCGGTAGCGGGAGTACCACCACCACCGTTCGTCTTCAGCGGAGGCAGTTCCTTCCCTTCAATGATGGCGCGAATATCATTCGCATCGATTGTCTCCCGCTCAAGCAAGGCACTCGCCATGCGGTGCATGATCTCATGATTGTTGTTGAGAAGGTCGTACGCGGCCTTGTACGCTTCGTCGACAAAGTTGCGAACCTCAGCGTCGATCTGCCGAGCTGTCTCTTCAGAGAAGTCGCGGTGCTGAGCAATCTCGCGGCCCAGGAATATCTGCTCTTCCTTCTTGCCGAAGGTCAGCGGGCCGAGACGGCTCATGCCAAACTCACAGACCATCTTGCGAGCCAGATCTGAAGCACGCTCGATATCGTTGCCTGCGCCGGTCGTCATCTGCTTTAGGAAAATCTCTTCAGCGATACGACCGCCCATCAGAATGGCCAGTTGCGTCTGAAGATAGTCCTTCGTGACGGTGTGCTTATCATCTTCCGGCAACTGCATCGTTACGCCCAGCGCCATGCCACGCGGAATGATCGTGACCTTGTGTAGAGGATCGGCGTGGGCGCGCATGGCAGCGACAATGGCGTGCCCCGCTTCGTGATACGCCGTGACGCGCTTCTCTTCATCGGTCAACAGCATCGACTTGCGCTCGGCGCCCATCAGGACCTTGTCCTTGGCCTGCTCAAAGTCAATCATCATGACCGCTTTACGGTTTGCGCGCGCCGCATTCAACGCAGCCTCATTGACCATGTTGGCCAAGTCGGCACCGCTGAATCCCGGTGTACCCCGAGCCAATACACGAAGATCTACATCCTCTGAAAGCGGGACCTTCTTGGCATGTACGCGAAGTACTTCTTCACGGCCACGCACATCCGGACGACCAACTACCACGCGGCGGTCAAAGCGGCCGGGACGCAGGAGTGCCGGATCGAGCACGTCAGGACGGTTCGTCGCAGCAACCAGAATGACCCCGTCGTTCGACTCAAAGCCATCCATCTCAACCAGCAACTGGTTCAGGGTCTGCTCACGCTCGTCGTGTCCCCCGCCGAGACCGGCTCCACGGTGACGGCCTACTGCGTCAATTTCATCGATAAAGATGATGCAGGGAGCATTCTTCTTGCCCTGCTCGAAGAGGTCGCGCACGCGGCTCGCGCCCACACCGACGAACATCTCGACAAAGTCGGAACCGGAGATCGAGAAGAACGGAACATTTGCTTCGCCAGCAACGGCGCGGGCAAGCAGGGTCTTGCCAGTTCCTGGAGGTCCAACGAGCAGCACACCCTTAGGAATGCGTCCGCCGAGCTTCTGAAACTTCTGCGCCTCGCGCAGGAACTCGATGATCTCCTTCAGCTCTTCCTTGGCCTCGTCGACACCGGCCACGTCCTTAAATGTGACCTTCTTCTGCTGCATGGAGAGAAGCCGCGCGCGGCTCTTGCCAAACGAGAGTGCCTTGTTCCCGCCGCTTTGCATCTGGCGCAGCATAAAGAACCACAGGGCGCCGATGATGATGACAGGAGAGAAGTTAATCAGGATGGGCAGCCACGAGTTGCCGCTCTGATCCTTAACTGTGACCGATACTTTATTGTCGGCCAAGATGTCGTAGAGATGCGGATAGTTCGCAGGAACGGTGACATGGAACTGGCTCTTGTCGTTCTTGAAATGGCCATGGACCTCGCCGGTGTTCAGGATGGTCACGTCACTGATCTGTCCTTGCTGGGCATCCTGCAGAAACTGCGAGAAGGCGATCTCCTGCTCCTTGCCGCTACTGGTGCTCTTTTCAAATACCTGCCAGAGCAGCACCAGGCATGCAAATACAAATACCCAAAAGATGATCGTCTTGACCGTAGAATTCACGAATTAGAACCTCGTTTCTCTCTCAAGCGCCCAGCATCACGATGAGGAAATGCCGCTTGCCTGACTTTTGCATCCGCATAAGCCATCTCATCTGCTTTGCTGCATTAGACGCACTTTCCGAATGGAAGGTGCCGAAGAAAATACTCTCCGTTTTGCGTCTATTTACGCATTTTTTATTCTACTCCTAGTAACCCGCATGGAAGAAATTTCGCGCGATCTTTCATCATGCACAAAAAGTAACTACGGCCCGGACACTAAGGTAGTTCCTCGATATGTACTTCCAGGCCAGCGACTGCTCCCGCACTGCTTTCAATCGAAGCGTTCCGAATCCAGACGATTTCGCCCTGCCACTCCAAAACTGGCCATTTTTTTCGCTGATTCACAGGCACTTTCAAGCGTTCCAGTACATCTTTGATGCGTTTTGGAGCGCTGCTGTAGCGCAACCGGACGCGATCTCCTGCCTTGTGAGTTCTCAACGTCGCCGCAGAGGTGAGCACAGGATTTTCCTTTACCTGGGCTATTAGTCGAAAGCCGAAGGCTTCAGCTATGACCTCGCCGGGGATCGGCAGCTCATATTCCGGAAGCTCAGCCGTATTCCTTTCTTGTTGCAATCGAACGAGCCGAAGTTCTCGAGGAGTCCGCTCTGCTTGGACGTGTTCGGCGAGGGTTTCCCGCAGGCCAGCTTTACCGGCGGCCATCGCCATCAGCAGTTCCGTTTGGTCAAAATTCAGCGCGTATCCCACTTTTTCCGCTGCAGCGCGCAACACTCGCCGTCGGAGCGCGGGCAGGAGAGCCCGAAGCTTCTCTACCTCGATGGCAACCGACGCCTCGTCGGGGTGGGTGGAGCTGGAGCGGCCACCTCCACGCACGGCTTTGCCGGGCAAAAGCAGGGAAGGCAGGAGACGATCCAGTTCCCTTTGCCAATACTGCTCTTCATCTTTCGCGATCGTTGCGATATTGCCGAGTTGCGAGACTACTTGGGGGTTATATTCGGCCAAAATCGGAAGCAGGTTGTGGCGGATGCGGTTGCGCGTGTAGGCGCTATTGGTATTGGTTGAGTCTTCGCGCCATGGCTGACCAAGCTGCTTAAGCCATGCCTCGATCTCAGCCCGGCGTGTGCGGAGAAAGGGCCTGAGAATCAACCCTCCCGCACTCTGTACTACGGGAAAAATTCCTGCCAGACCTTCAGTCCACGCCCCGCGCAGCAGCTTGAGCAAAACTGTCTCGGCCTGATCGTCGAGAGTATGCGCCGTGGCAACTGCATCCAGTTGGTTCTGCGCCAACAAGTCCCCGAACCACGAATAGCGAAGCTTTCTCGCAGCTTCTTCTATACTCTCCTGCTCTGTGTCGGCGCGAGCAAGCGTGTCGACATTGTGCCGCAGAAAGCGCACCCCGAGTTTCTCTGCCAGCTGTTCTACAAAAAGAGCGTCAGAATCCGCCTCAGCACCACGAATTCCGTGGTGCACATGCAAAACCGTCAGCACGAGACCGAGTTCCTGCCAAAGTTCCACCAATCGCCGCAGCAGGGCCACAGAATCCGCGCCACCCGAAACCGCCACTCCCAGGCGCATTCCGGGATGGAAAGAATCGGTCACAATGGGCAGCGAATTTTGTTTCGGCAACGGCATGCTCCGAGAATCATCCTATCGTCTTATACTTGCTGACGTATGCTTGAGACCCGCCCCGCCACCGCAGCCGACGCCGCCACGATCACCCGTCATCGCCACCGCATGTTCGTCGATGCCGGACGGCGTGATAATCCGGTGCTTCACGTGATGTCCCAGCACTTTGAGCCCTGGGTTGTGCGGATGATCAACGAAGGCAAATATCTTGGCTGGCTCACCGAAGATGACGGCAAAGTTGTCGCCGGAGCTGGGTTGTTGTTGCTCGACTGGCCGCCGCATCCTCTCGACCCGCGTTCGACGGAGCGGGGATACCTGCTCAATGTCTACGTTGAACCGGAGTATCGTCGCCGCAAACTCGCAAGCCATCTCATTGAATATGTGTTGGCCGAGGCGCGCCGTCGCAAAATCAGGGTTGTTTCTCTGCACTCAACCGATGAAGGCCGGGCACTGTATGAAAGCAACGGCTTCCGCCAGACGAACGAAATGTTCTACGTCGAACCTGTCGAGTCGTAGAGCTGCCTATGTGGCCATGCGCCGGAACATCTTTGCCGCTGCTCCGGAAACGAGCTGGCGAGGCGCGAGACGCTGCATAAATACCATCACCTTGCCCGCAAAGTAGGGGATCACCCAGTGCTTGCCCTGCACCATTCCTTCCAATCCGATCCGCGCCACCTCTTCGGCCGATTGACTTCTACGTACGCTCATCTGGCGTAGTCCGGCCACCTCATTGAATTCGGAGACGGTGGGCCCCGGACACAGTGCACTCACTTTCACGCCGTATTCAGCAACCTCGTGCGCCAGAGCCTCAGCCAGAAAGCGATCGAAAGCCTTAGTCGCC
>DATGAD010000300.1:0-10250 GCA_035313725.1 Alloacidobacterium sp.
GTGTTGAAGCCGTTGTACAACTCCATGTGGCGAGTAACGTTGCCGACATAGCTGATCGTCGCTACGGTGTTCGGGGAAATCGCCTGCTGGATACCCAGGCTGTAGTTCATCGTGTACGGGGTTTTGACCTCCGGGTCAGTAGCGTGGAATCCAGGTTGAGAGACGAAGGTCTGCAGGCCTGCTCCAATCGATGGGACTAATCCAGCCTGTAATGTAATGCCCTGCGAAGCCAGCGATGGGCAATTTCCTGTGGCGCAGGTAGGAGCGAAGAACTGCGCCTGGTTGGAATAGGGGAAATTTGCTCCCAGGTTCCCATTGCCTTCTGACTGCAGGCCGCCATAGAAGATGCCAAAGCCGCCACGAACGACCGTGCTCGGTTGTGTTTGATAAGCGAAGCCGATGCGAGGAGCGAAGTTGGTCTTCTGCGAAGTCACCAGGCGGTCGTTATCGACATACTGTACCGCAACATTGTCCTTTGCCAGGATGTTCAGGAACGGTGTACCGAGGTCGACATTCTGTTGGCTCTTTGGGAGCTGGTATACGCCGGAGCCAGTGCCAATCCCAAGCGGGCCGGTGGCGACAAAGTTGGCCTGTTGTCCCGCATTCTCTTTGTAGGGCTGGAAGTAGTCATAACGGACGCCCAGGTTCAACGTCAGTCTTGGCGTTACCTTCCAGTCGTCCTGCACATAGGCTGAGTTATACCACTGCGCATCATTCACGTTGGGCGACTGCGAGATCGTCGCATAATTTTCCTGGTCCACCAGCATGTCGGCTACGGCCGAGCCAGTATTGGCCACGCCAGGCAAACCGGTAAACTGGCCGTTCCAGTGATACTGACCGAGGTCTGCAGGAGCATAAATATAGTAGAAACGGACGGCCTGGAACGAGACGCCGAACTTCAATGCATGGTTCCCCCAGATCTTCGACACGTTGTCCAGGATCTGGTAAACGTTCTGCGATTCTCTGCTGATACCAACCGAACCCCACTGTTGTATGGTGCCGTTGACGTAGCCCGACGGCAGGCCGTATTGTCCGGGCTTCAGGTTAGCCGGTTGCGGGCCCAACCCCAGCGAAGATGCGGCCGTAGGGTTGTAAGCATTCGGTTGCTGGAAGTTGAAGACGCCCCAGTTGTAGCCGAAGCGGAATTCGTTGGTGAGAGTGGGGCCAAAAATGTGAGTCTCGCTGCCCATGAAGTTCATGGCGAGGTTGGTATCGTACTGACCGCCATACCCGCTGCCGTCAAGCACTGGACCCAGCGGCAGACCGTTCGTCTTAATCTCATGCAGGTAGCTGTAGCGTGCATAGGCCTGGTCTTTCGCGCTGATGTTCCAGTCCAGACGCTGGTCCCACTGGATAATGTTGTCGCTGAAGCCTACGTTGACCAGGTAATTGTTGTAGAGCTTGCCATTGTTCGCGTTTGGCGCCGGATACAGGTTAAGGATGTTGGAAGCGACTCCGTTGATCTGGTTGGGGCACAAGACGTTCTGCTGCCCATTGCACGACAGCGGCTGGGCGGGATCGGCTGAGTTCGGCTGATAGAGCACAGTGGGTGCTCCCACACCGGTCAAGTCGCCATTCAACAGCTCAGAGAAATTGCCCTGCTTTTCCAGTGCCGACGGCACGTTAATCGGCGTCGGGTTGCTGATGGAGATACGGTTGGCCTCTATATCGCCGAAATAGAAGAGTTTGTTTTTCAAAATCGGAAACCCGAGCGTAGCACCGAACTGATTCTGGTGATACGGGGGAGTCTTTGCGTCGGGTCCTGCATTCCAGTTGATCGCGTCAAGGTTGGTGTTGCGAAAGTATTCCCAAACATCGCCGTGAATCTGGTTTGTGCCTGACTTGATGCTGGCATTCATTACGCCGCCAGCCGAGTGGCCGAATTCTGCGCTGAAATTGCTGGTCTGGAGACTGAACTCGGAGAGCGCATCCGGCGGAGGCCGCATGACATAGCTCGATCCGTTCAGGAAATCCACCAGGTTAGTGTTGTTGTCTACACCGTCAAGGATGAAGTTATTCTGCTCGGCACGCTGGCCGTTTGCTACAAAATCCCCGCTGCCGCTGCCGCGCGTATTTCCAAAAGGCGGTGCGACGCCTGCGGTGAGCTGCGCGATATACACCCAGTTTCGCCCATTCAAAGGGGTATTGTTGATCACCTCCGTGCTGATCACCTGTCCGACAGCACCGTTTTGCGTCTCCAACAGAGGCGCCGCGCTCGAAACGGTCACGGTTTCAGATACAGAGCCCGGTTGCAGCTGTAGGTTAACGCCAACGCGCGATTGCGCGTCCACACGGATGTGCTCACGCGTCACCGTCTGAAAGCCCTCTGCTGTGGCTGTCACTGTGTAACTTCCGATCTTGAGCGGTTGAAAGACATATGTGCCGCTTGAGTTCGTTTTCACCTGCAGCACCAAGCCAGTGTCGATGTTCGTTACCGTAACCACGGCCCCCGGCACCACGGCCCCGCTCTGGTCTTGGACAATTCCTGTAATGGCGCCCTGATCCACCTGTGCGAAGCAGCTTGTGCCGGGCACGAGAAACAGCAGCTGGAGCAACATCAACCCTACTCCGGCAAGAAGACGTCTGGCTGCAGTGGCTTTGCGTTGAAACATGATCATTATTGCCTCGCAATGAAATCTACTTCCCGTTAAGCGCTCTTTTGTGGAGATGCCTTTGCAATTGCTGGGATAGTTAGCCGCACAATCACTCACGCTGCTAAGACCACCCTGCTCTACTTCTGCCGAATGCGGCCGCGAACTTTGCTTAGCCCGGATCCATTTGGTTCGGATTAAGTCGTCAGTCAAAGCTCCCGACTGTGTACGTTAACGGTGAAAGGTAAGCGCTTACATGGACGTTTGTCAAGCGAGTTGCGAAGTTCCGATCGAATTACGAACCACTTCCTGCTTCAGGCTTGGCTCACTTGAGCCGTTAAATAGGCTATAGTGAGCTTCAATGATTGCACCGGAATCCATCGCGGAAATTCTTGGACTGGGATCGTCGGTACGCACCGTCAGCGAGTTGGAATCTGCGGTCTCTGCGGGTTTGCCGAAGCGTGCATTGGAACGCCTTTCCGCTCGCCTCTATAGTGATCGCCGTAGCGCAAGCGCCTACAAGTTCAAAGTCGTCCCCCAAGCGACGTGGAAACGTCGAACCAAACGTCTCTCCGTTGAAGAGAGTGAGAGAACGGAGCGTCTTGCACGGGTGCTTGCCGCCGCCGAATATGTCTGGGATGACAGGGAGCGGGCCCGCGAGTGGATGAACACTCCACATCGCGAGCTTGGCGGCAAGACGCCATTGGAAACTGCGCGTACAGAACTTGGAGCACGCAGAGTCGAAGAGCTCTTGAACAAACTCTTCTTCGGCTTGCCCTTGTAGATGATCGCCTATCGAATAGCCGACGGGCGGCATCCGATCTTTGATGCGACGGGAGCGATGCTTCATGGTGGACGTTGGAATTCGCTCGGCCCTCCTGTCATCTATGCATCCGAGACCTATGCAGCCGCACTCTTAGAGGTCCTCGTACACGCCAATCTTTCGCAGCCTCCGAAAAACCATCGAGTAGTCCAAATCGGTATTCCCGAAGAAATCAACGTTGAAACCGTTGCCATTGAACAGATGGACGGTTGGGACGCCGCGGACATGATTGCGTCCCGTGCTTTCGGAGACAAATGGATTGAGTCGAAAAGAACCGCAGTCTTACGGGTTCCCAGCGTAATCACCCGAGGACGTGACAGCAATCTTGTCATCAACCCCGCACATCCTCAGTTCCCTTTCATCACATGTCGTCCTGCAGAACCTGTCTATTGGGACGCAAGATTGTTCCGATAACTGTGATGGCCTTTGTCATCCGTGACCCCATTGATGTAGAAAAGCCGACGAGGGCCTTGCTCAGCCCGAATCCCCATTTCACGGATGATGCCCCATGATCCAGGATTACTCGGAGTTGAATACACCCACTGGCGCGCTTGGGTCGCTGCCAGCGCATAAGCAGGACTGGCAGCAATATCGCCTCAGCGAGAACCAAGTGGAGGCGTTTCACCGCGACGGATTTCTCGCCGGAGTGCAGGTACTAGACGACGACCAGGTGGAGGCGCTCTGCGCAGAGCTGGCGTGGCTGATGGACCCGTCGCAGCCATCGCATGAGCGGTTCCACGAGTATCATTCCAACGAGTCCAGCAACCCGGATAAGATCCTGTTTCACGCGCTGGGCGCGTGGCGAACCGGGCCGGCGTTTCACGACGTGCTGTGGAGTCCGGCGTTTCTGGTGGCGGCGTCGCAACTGCTGGACGGGGGGGTGCGGTTCTGGCACGACCAGCTCTTCTGCAAGCCAGCGCATCACGGCGGCGTGGTGGCATGGCACCAGGACTACTCGTACTGGACGCGAACGCAGCCGATGGCGCACCTAACGTGCTGGATGGCGCTCGACGACAGTACGCGTGACAATGGCTGCTTGTACTACGTCCCCGGGAGCCACAAGTGGAACCTGCTGCCGATTACGGGGCTTGCGGGCGACATGAACGAGATCACGACCGTGCTGAATGAGGAACAGAAACAGGCGTTCCGGCCGGTGCCGATCGAGCTGAAGCGCGGGCAGTGCTCGTTCCACCATCCGTTGACGGTGCATGGCTCGTATGAGAACCGCTCTGACCGGCCGCGGCGGGCGACACTGGTGAACGTGTTCCGAGACGGAGTGCGCTCCGCGAGCGACGAGCCTCTACTGACCGGCGTACCGGTGATTCCAAAGGGACAGAAGATAGAGGGGCGGTTCTTTCCGCTTCTGTTCGATCCGCGGGTGATCGGGGACTGAAGGAAAGCGGTGGCGCCTCAGGCGCGCGCGCCGGTGCTATGCTTGCGCGCAACGCTACAATACTTCGCGCATAGAGAAACAGCTGAGGCCGGTCTTTGCAGCGTCGCCTACCGATCGGATGAACTAGTGCGGAATCAGCGGAATATCACATGGGAACTGGGCGGTGTACGAAGAAAGAAGGATTTTTTATTTGCCTAGAACCGAACCTTTATTGACCCCAACACCTCTCTCAAGCATGCACAACCCAGCTCACCAGAAGGAGTCCCTGATCCCCGACCAGACCCTCCTCGTCCTTCTCGCCCAAACCGGCGACCGGGCCGCCCTGGAACAGCTCCTCCATGACACCTATGCGCCGTTGCGTCGCTACATCACCCGTCTAGTCGGCGCCGCCCTCGCTGACGACATCCTCCAAGAGACTTCACTCCAAATCTTTCGCAAACTCCCATTCCTGCGCGAGCCCACCGTCTTTCGCCCGTGGACCTTCCGGATCGCCTCACGCATTGCCTTCTCCCATCTCAAACGTGCCCGCCGCTGGCAGCCCCTCGACGACGCCCCACCAGAACACCTGACAACCCTCAACCCCGGTCTCGGCGAGCCCCCCGACGAGGCCTTCTTGACCCTCCTCGACCACGTCTCGCCTGCCAGCAGAGCCGTGCTGCTTCTCCACTACCAGCACGACCTCTCACTCGAAGAAAGTGCCGCCATCCTGGAGATTCCGATCGGCACCGCCAAGTCGCGCCTCCATTACGGAGTCACTACCCTTCGCAAACTCCTCACCTCCGAAAGGAAACCAGCATGAGCCCCGAACATCAGCAGCCCGACTCCGAAAATACCAACGCGGAAGTCGCTTTCGTCCAGCAAGCCCTGGCAGCCGCCGACAGGTCCGAACGCTTCTCCCGCATTACCGTTGGCATGCTCGCCATTCTCGCCGTCGTCGCCTTTATCTGGATGCACCTCCACATGTTCCCGCCAGAGACCTTGGGGGGACTCCTGCATTCACTGCTTCGCGTCGACCTTTTCTTCCTGGTCCTCCTGTTCGCCATCACCATGTACCTTCGTCAGGTCATGAACAAGAACACCCGCACAATCCTTCGGGCCCTCGCCAACACCCGCCAGCGCTGACTTGATCGCAGACGAAACGCGGGCCGCCGAGGCCCGCCTTCTCTCCAGGCTGCGGTTCCTACACGGGCAGTCATCGAGGTGAATGGCACAGGTTCTATTCGTCTGGGAATCCCTCGCAGCGACGTCAATCAGTCTGTCCTGGTCAGAAGTGACAGTTCCCCGGGTCTGCAACGTCAATCCGACGCGCCGCATCTGCAGGAATGAACTGGACAGCGATGGTTTTTGCCTCGACGGCACCTTCGTTCCGGAGGATGTGCATGTGATCGCCACCAGGATCTACAAACGCCATTCCTGCTTTGTACACATGTGGTTTGCAGTCTGGATCGTGCCCTTCATAACCCGTCACCGTTCCTGCCGTGACGATGATCAGGCTATGCCCAGGGTGCGTGTGCCAGCCTGTGCTTCCGCCAGGCTCCCAGACATTGCTCTGCACGTACATATCTGATGCCCCCATCGTCTCTTGCAGCGATTGCCAGAGTTGCGCATTCCCCCCGGCTTTTGCGTTGTGCGGAAAGGAGTTAGAGACATCCATTTCGCCGAAGCGGCCCACAGCGAGCATGGTGCTTTTGTACCCTTCAGCCGCTGTCGCCGAGGCACTTCCAGAATGATAGAGAGCCGTGGCGGCGGCGATTGTGGCGCTAAACAACACCAGGCACGTTGGTCTCCTTCGCATGTTGACCTCCCTTTCACGTTCATCGCCGCCGGGTAGAAATGCGCGCTTGCGTTGCCGCAGGTTCAGTCGGAACCAGCACACGGAAGTGGCACCAATCAGCCCTACTGGTCGTTCATCGACGGTCTTCTCGATTCCCGATCGAGTCGTCTGACGGTTTACGCACGACGCCATGGATGGCCTGCGGCCCGAAATGAGTCGTCGCAAGTCCCCCGAACACCAGCGTAACGTTCGAATCCGTGACCGAGTACCGGACATCGTTCCCTCCGGTGACACAGACCTGCAGTGTTGATGAAGGCGGATCAGTCTCGAAGGGGGCGATGCTTCCATTCCCCGTCAGCAGGCTGACCGTGCCGTTCAACTGAAAGCCCATTAAAGTGGTGGGGGGTTGGTATGCGGGGCAGCCACTCATGTCCCAGGTGACCTTAGCGTTCGTCAACCTGATGTGGTGCGTGTGAGGGTTTACGAGGGGCTGTGTCGGATCTACAGAACCCGTCGAAGTTTTCCCATAGCCGGACATCGTCATATCCGCTGAGAAGTCGGCGGTTCCCCTTTCTGGGTTGACGTCCATTGACCATTGACCATGTATTTCCCATGGGCTGCCTTTGACAGTCGCACTGAGGGGCGAATAATCGTTGATCAGGCCGCTGAAGTGTACTGACCTGCGCTCCTGGGCTAAGGCACAGGTGGCTGAAACCAACAAAAATAGTGAGAGCACGCGTACCGCTGAAGTCTGGGTTTTGCTTTTCATGAAGAAGCTCCAATTTGAGATTTACTCGTGACCCACGGACACGATCGGGCACATCAGCGGGTGATCTCAAGCGACAAGGCGCGGAATTGTAGCCGTTTCCCAGGTTTGCCGTCGAATGTCCTCCTTTGTCGTGCCGTTGCGGGACACAGGTACAATTTGATTCCCGGGTTCGCCATGACTCCGAACCAGCCAGGAGAGCGTAATGGGAGAACCGTCCCTTGGTTCATCGCCATCCGAAAGACCGATTGAAGACCGGCTGGATTCGTGGAAGGAGATCGCGGCATACGTCAAACGGGATGTGAAGACTGTCCAGCGCTGGGAGAAACGGGAAGGTATGCCCGTTCACCGGCACGTGCACGACAAGATTGGTTCGGTCTACGCTTCCCGGGCAGAGTTGGACACCTGGGCGCGCCGCCGGAATCTTCGAGCACCAGAGAATGACGGGATCAACAATGCCACTTCGGCAGATGCCGTTCTACAGCCGACTTCGACAATTTCGCCGTCGACCTCCCGAGCCAGATGGAAGCTAGTCTTGCTGTTGACAGTGGTGGCAGTAGCACTGGCGATTGTTGCAATCCTCTGGCTTCGGCATACGGAGCGCTTCTGGCGAAATCCGATCGCTGATGCACGATTTCAGACGGTTACGGATTTCGAGGGCCTGGAGCAAGGCGCTGCGGTCTCCCGCGACGGTCATTTTGTTGCGTTTCTGTCAGACCGGGACGGACCGATGGACGTCTGGGTTACGCAGGTGGGTTCGGGTGAGTTTCACAACCTGACTCACGGGAGTGCTTCGGAACTCGCGAATCTATCGATCAGGACTCTGGGGTTCTCGCCGGATGGATCGCTCGTCACGTTTTGGATTCGCAAGCCAGGCAGTTCGAACGGCGACGAGATCGGCGTCTGGGCGGTGCCTACACTAGGCGGCGAGCCGAGGCCATACCTTGAAGGCGTGGCCGAGTTCGACTGGTCGCGCGATGGCTCACGACTTGCGTATCACACGCCCGGCCCCGGAGACCCGCTGTTCGTGTCAGACGGCGGTCTGCGATCGGCGGAGCGACCTATCTTTACCGCGCCTCCCGGACTCCACGCTCACTTTCCGTTGTGGTCGCCCGACAAAAGCTTTATCTATTTCGTTCAGGGCTCGCTGCCGGACAAATTGGACATCTGGCGCATTCACCCTGAGGGAGGAACTCCTGAGCGGATCACGTCGCACAACGGACGCGTGACTTACCCGGTCCTGTTGAATCGGCGCACGTTGATGTACCTCGCCAGCGACTCCGATGGTTCGGGACCTTGGCTTTATAGCATGGACGTCGAGCTTCGCATTCCCCACAGGTTGACCTCTGACCTTGAGCGATACACCTCGCTGGCAGCCAGCGCTGACGGTCGACGTCTGGTTGTTACGCGCACAACTCCTGACACAACACTCTGGCGCTTGCGGATCGCTGACTCAACTGCAGCGGCGTCGGAAGCTGTGAGGATTCCACTAACGACCAGCCCCGGCTTTTCCCCACGTCTGGGCCCTGATTATCTTCTCTATGTTTCTGCGACAGGCACAGGCGAGAGCATTTGGAAGCTCGTCAACGGAAAGAGCACAGAGTTGTGGCACGGCGAGGGAGCGCGAGTCTTTGGTGGCCCGGCAATCTCCCCCGATGGGCGGCATATCGCATTCTCAGCCCGGCAAAACCGGCAAACGCTCCTGTACTTGACACAGGCGGATGGCACGAATGCGCGAGTGGTGACTGATTCGCTCGATCTGCAGGGCAGTCCAGCATGGTCGCCCGACGGCCGATCGATCACCTCGGCAGTCGCCGATCGCGGCGCCCCTCACCTCTTTCGCATACCGATTGACGGTCGCACTCCCGTTTCTTTTGTACCGGAGTACTCGGTCGATCCCGCGTGGTCGCCCGACGGCCGCTTTGTTGTTTACTCGGGACCAGACATCGGCACTACATTTTCTATAAAAGCGGTCACAGGCGAGGCCACACCCCATCCTCTGCCAACCCTAACCTCGACCCGCGGAGCGCGACGTGTGGCCTTCCTACCCGGAGGGCGAGCACTCGTGATGCTGCGAGGGGAGATTCAACATAAAAATCTCTGGCTCATTGACCTGGAGACGGGCGCTGAGCGGCAGTTGACTAACCTTGCTCCTGAATTCGACATTCAGGATTTCGATATCTCACCCGACGGTCGCGAGGTTGTTATTGAAAGAGTGCAGGGGCGCTCGGACGTGGTGCTACTGGATCTACACTGACCATAATCCAGTACAATCCCTACCACTTGATTCTTCCTGCCCAAGACTGTAATCAGATTGGGTAAAACGTAAGGAAGGTTTGCGGGACCGACAGTGTTTTCCTTAACACACATCTTTGTGAAAGAGATCGTCCTCCTCTTTACTAGGTGAGCAAGCGCAACCCACAGCGCATGCGATGAGCATCGCAATGGCAATTGTCACCAGCATGGCCGGCAACAAATCGCTCAACCGCGACAAATAATTCAGTAAATCATGCAATTTAAAGAACCACACGTGGTTTAGGCCTTCCAATCAGAAAACTCAGTCATGGGCACGGTTTCTCATGACATCATCAGGAGCGTGATGAGAGCAGCCGCGCATCTCTATTTACCCACACTCGCTCTCAGTATTCTGGCTTCTCCCCCTTCGCAGGGATCGAGGTTGGCACACCCGGAGTCCCAGCATAAGTGATGAGTAGCACGGTCGGTTCGTCACCCGACTTCCCTCGATGCACATCATCCACCGACTCCCCCACGGCTTGCCCCTGATGAACTATCAGAGTCTTGCCGCTCTCCCTGTCCTCGAGCGTGAGACTACCTGAAAGAACGTAGACAGAATTCGGAAATGGATGAGTATGCCAAGGCAGAGTAGTATGTGGTGCAAGTGT
>DATGAD010000301.1:0-5047 GCA_035313725.1 Alloacidobacterium sp.
CCGGAGCGATCTACCCGGGCACAGTGCCCATCGCGCAGATGTCGCCCAGCGATCTCTGGCGCACCTACGTTCGTCCCATGGGAGCAGGCGGCGTTGCCGCATCCGGCCTCATCACGCTGCTGCGCACCATGCCCACCATCATCAGCGCCCTGCGCGCCGGCATGAAGACCATCGGCAAAAACGTGAGCGGCGGCGAGAACTCAAGAACCGAACGCGACATCCCGATGAACATCGTCGTCCTCGGCAGCGGTCTGCTCGTGCTGATGATCTTCCTCTTCCTCACCTTCAAGCCCGTCCCCGGAGCGCAAACCGGATGGCTGGCCAACCTCGCCGCCGCGCTGCTGGTGATGGTTTTTGGCTTTCTCTTCGTCACGGTCAGCAGTCGCATTTGCGGCCTCATCGGCAGCTCCGCAAACCCGGTCAGCGGCATGACCATCGCCACACTCATGGCCGTCGCAGCTATTTTTCTTGTCAGCGGATGGACCGCACCCGCCTTCGGTGCGCTCGCCATCAGCATCGGCGGAATCGTCTGCATCGCGTCCTCCAACGCAGGCGACACCTCACAGGATTTGAAGACCGGCTTCCTCATCGGCGCAACTCCGTGGAAGCAGCAGGTCGCCGTCATGGTTGGCGTGGTTGTGTCAGTCTTCTCGATCGGCATCACGCTCAACGCGATGAACAAAGGCCTCGAAACATTCACGCCTATGCAGCAGCCAATTGCGTTCAGCGTGAGCGCACCACCCGATGGCGTGCAGATCCAGCAGCAGCACTTCTCGCGGCAGCGCTTCCTGCTCACGAAACCAGATAAATCAACGCAATTTGTTGACGGCAGCCAGTACATGCTGCTCAACTCACTCGGCTCCACAACACTCCCCGACGGCAAATACCTCTACAACCCGCAGACGGGCATGATCGAAGTCCAATGGATGCAGGGCATCGGCAGCGAAAAAGCCGCCGCTCCGCAGGGCCGCCTCATGGCCACCGTGATCAACGGCATCCTCTCGCGCAAACTTCCCTGGGGACTCGTCTTCCTCGGCGTCTTCCTTGTCCTCGCTGTTGAAGTCCTCGGCGTGCGCTCGCTCTCATTCGCCGTCGGAGCCTACTTGTCTATCGGCACCACGCTAGCCATGTTCTGCGGAGGCATCGTGCGCTGGATGGTCGACCGCGCCGTCGCCAAAGCCGGAGGCAGCGAAGAAGACACCAGCAGCGAAATCTCTCCCGGCTCCCTCTACGCCAGCGGGCTCATCGCCGCCGGCGGCGTGATGGGCCTCGCAGGCGTCGCGCTCAAGCTCTACGAAACCGCCACCGGCAACGAACTCCGCCTCTGGTTCCCGGCAGGCAGCGCCATCTACAACCTGCTGCAGCACCAGTCCATTTCTATAGTGGCGTTCGCCCTGCTGGCCTTCTCACTCTACTATTTCGCGCGCAAACCGCTGAACAATAAGTAGAAAACGGGAAGTAAGCAACGAATAAAGCACAGAACGCATCGTTGGGTAAGCCTGCATCCAAGCCCACAGAGGGTTTGCAATGCTTATTCCGAGGATGCGTTTCAGCTCCACCGCCGCTCTGTGCGGCCTCATGATCTTCGCAATTGCCGGTTGCGACAAAACCAAGCCGGACACCACCAACTTCAAGACCGCCATCAACAATTACTATTCCGTGCACCCGAGCTGCGTCTGGCAGAGTCCGGTGAAATTCCCTGCGCAAGCCGACACAAATAACGATCTGCAAACGAAAGGCTTCGACGCCCTCACTGACGCAGGCCTGCTGACGCGCACCGCGCAGGAGAAGAAGCGCTTTCTCATCGGCTCCAAGCAGGTCAATGATTACGACGTGTCAGACAAGGGCCGCACCGTGTGGACACCGGACCAGTCTCAGCCCGGCTATGGCAACTTCTGCTACGGTCATCGCGACGTGACTTCCATCGACAACGTCGCCATGGCGACGAACCAAAACGGTGCGAACACCGCCACCGTCAACTACCACTATGACCTGACCGGCGTGCCCGAATGGGCAAAGACGCAGGAGACGCAATCAGCCTTTCCCAACGTGCAGGCCGATCTCTCAACGCCTAAAGCCGCGACCGCAACGCTGGTGCAGACACAGGGCTCATGGCAAGTCTCTGCGGAGTAGCCTGAATCCCGAGTCATGCGGAAAAGGCGGGCGATAGTTCTTTCGGCCTTGCAAGAATTGGGATCTTCGATACACTCAATGCTGCATGCAGGAAGGCAATCCGAGTAAGACTGCGTTCGGCGTCGCCCGCCGCCGCGCCGCGCATCAAATTCTCGATCAGCAGCCGCTGGTGTTGACTGACCCTGTCGCCGTGCCCATCCTTGGCCCGCAAGCCGCGGCCGGCATTCGTGCAGAAGCCGAGAAGCACAACAGCCCCTTTGGCCGCGCCATGCGATCTTTCATGGTCGCGCGCAGCCGTTATGCGGAAGAGCAGCTCCAAGGCGCCGTCACAGCAGGCATAAACCAATATGTAATCCTTGGCGCAGGACTCGACACATTCGCTTATCGCAATCCGTACGCCCAGTTGAAAGTCTTTGAGGTAGACCATCCCGCGACGCAGGAGTGGAAGCGCTATCAGCTCGCTCAGGCCCTTATCGAAATCCCACCGTCGCTGACCTTCGTCCCCATCGACTTCGAAAAGCAAACCCTGACCAAAGGCCTCTCACAGACCTCATTCGATTTCACGAAGCCTGCCTTTTTCTCCTGTCTTGGCGTCACGCCTTACCTCACGCTTGAAGCTTTCCGCTCCACCATCCACACCATCGCAGCTATGCCCGAAAAGAGCGGCGTCACCTTTGAATACGCATTGGATCGATCGTTTCTCAGCTTCCGGGAGAAGCTGGCCTTCGACCTGATCGCTGAGCGCGTGGCCCAGGCAGGTGAGCCCTTCCAGCTCTTCTTCTCTCCCGAAGCGATGGAGCAGGAACTCCGCAGTGCTGGCTTCAAAAGAATCGAGGAACTTACCTCGAGCGATATCAACGAGCGCTATTTCAGAGATCGACGTGACGGCCTTCAGCTACAAGGAGGCGTAGCCCGTCTCATCACCGCGTGGGTCTAAGACTCAATGCGGCTGATCAGTCGCCGCCGGAGTTGCCGGAGGCTGAGCCGGAGCTGCTGCATCCGGTTTCGGTGCGTCGGGCGCAGGAGCTGTCGCCGCCGCAGCCCCAGGCTGCACAGTCGAAGCCTGCTGTGGTAGCGCCTTGCGCGGAACCACAACCGTATTCACCGCTGAAGGATCATCCCGCAGCTTCACATACAGCGATCCCCCTATCGGATGCGGCACCTGCAGCGCATTTCCGGCAAAGCCATCCGGAACCTGCATGCCCTGCGTGAAATTTGTATCCGAAGCGACGGAATCAATCAGGAAGAGATTCTCTCCCGTCAGCGTGCAGGGCTGCGATGAGCGCCCGCACTGCAGGCCATCTAGCACCGGCAACCGCACCAGCGTCGCCAGCGGTTGCCATTCGCCCGCCGTGTCCTTCGGCCCTACCGGACGAAAACGCAGCGGACCAAATGCCGACGGTCCAAAGCTCTTTGCCGGATCCACCGTCGCCAACGCCGTCTTCGAATCCTGCAGAGTCAAGCTGCCGTCGGCGAGGCTCAGCGTCGTATGGAAAGCTCCATTCTCGGTCGCCACTTCAATCTTCTGCTCGGGCGTAAAAGTTTCCGGCGTCACTGCTTTGATTGAGAAGACGAGCTTGCTGTTCAGCGGAACTTCATTCGTATCGCTCAGCGTAATGTGAGTGTCTTTGCCCGGATCGGTAGGCTGCACGCTCTTGCTCAGCAGCTGAACCTTGGGTCGCGCGTTCACTACACTTGCTGGAACATCCAGCGTGCGCCCATCCTTCAATTGAACATGCGCCGTCGCCTTGTCCCCATCGTGCAGTTGCGCCGTGGCATCCGCCTTGGCAGCAGTCATCGTCAAGTCATCGCCGCTCGCGGTGTTGGCCAGCTTGCCCGGCTTAAACTGAATCCCTTTCAGATCCAGGCTCGCTACCTCATCCAGACGATTCCCGGTAAGCAAGCCCTGCGCGTCTCCGGCATTCAGAGTGAAGCTCACATATTTGCCCGCTTCCGACAAACTGTGCAGCGCAATCTTCTCGGGCTCCTTCGCGCCCGCCTGCTTGATCAGCAGCGTAAGCGCGCCCGGGCTTTCGTCCTTCAGCGGAACTTTCACTTCCAACTGGTCCGGCTGCTCCGCCTTCCAATCCGTCTTGATTTCCTTGCCCGACTCAAGCTTCGCCGTAATCGAATCCACGCACGTCGCATTGCCTGAAGTGAAATGCAGCGTGTCCTCGCGACCCACTACCAGCGCATGCGTATCCGTCGCCGCCAGCTCCCACTTCGTCGTCTGCGCATTCTGCAGGTGGAAGCTCGGTCCTGTGTACGCTTCAAATCCCCACATGCCATGCAGCGTCCCGGTCAGGCTGTTATTTAGATCGCTTGTCTTCACGGATTTGGTATCCGCCAGAAAGCCGCCCTGTGTGGGATCGGCCTTCACCGGAATATCGACATCTTTTCCGTCTTTGTTCTTCACGCGCAGAACCATATCGTGCGCATAGTTCGTCGCAAAGGCCAGCGGCGCGCCTTCTACCGGAAGCACCAGCTTGTCTTTCGCGACACAGAACTCCTGCTTCTCATCCACCGGGCGCAGCGGCGGCAGATGCCCAGCGTCAATCGCCGGCAGCGCCATCACAATCACCGATTTTGGATTGCGGAACGAAGGCGGCGAATTCAGTTTCAGATTCACTTCGTCGCTCTTAAAAGTGCTCAGCGCGGGAATGTATTGATACTGTGCCGTGTGGACTGTCTCCAGGATGTGCGCAATGTCGATCACCGAGGCAACATAGGGGCTGAAATAACCAGCGCCCGCGCGCGCCGTGTAGCTCAGCTGCATTGCCAGATCGCTCGTCGCGCCGGAAGTCAGCGCATCTGTGACGGAAAGCGTGTGTCCGTCGTCCATCACTAGCTCATTCTGTTTCTGGACGAGGCACGAGGCCTGCTGCTCGACAACCTTCTGCAGGCAATCCTGATC
>DATGAD010000302.1:0-17526 GCA_035313725.1 Alloacidobacterium sp.
AGTTCAGCCCGCGGGCCTATGAGATTTATCTGCCACCCGACGCGCGCATCGAGGGCTCTGCAGCTATGGGGCCGGGTGGGATGCCGGTTTCGTCTTCTCCGGTGCCGACCGGCGAGAAGGGTTACTACGCTTTTGTCTTTCCAATACGGCCGGGGGAGACGCGCTTCCAGGTGAGCTATCACCTGCCATACAACGGGAGCTTCAGCTTTACGCCGAAAGTTTCCATGCCAACGCAGAATGTCGCCGTCATGCTGCCGAAGGCGATGAAGTTTGCGGCTGGCGGTTCGGTTGCGTTCCAGCCAATCAATGATGACGTGAATGCGCAGACCTTTCTGGCACGGAGTGTTTCGCCTTCGCAGCCGATGGCGTTCACCGTCTCCGGCTCTGGCTCGATGCCGCGCGAGTCGCAGGCGCAAGGGGCGAGCGATGCTGCTGGAACTACTGCTGCCGGGCCCGAGGCCGGTCAGCCTTCTGCGGCGAATGATACTCGTCCCGGCGGCGGACTCGGGAATCCGATCGACACGCCCGATCCGCTGAACAAATACAAATGGTGGATTCTCAGCGGGCTGGCGCTCGTGCTGGCGGTGGCGGCGGCGTTCCTGCTGCGGGCGAGGCCCGAGGCTTCAGTTTCCGCACAGCCTCCTGTGGCCAGTACGCCTCTACCATCAGTGGCACCTCAGTCCAGCGGCGATCTGATGGCGGCGCTCAAAGATGAACTGTTTGCGCTTGAGACCGAGCGGCTGGAAGGCAAACTGAGCGAGGAAGAATACGCTGAGCAGAAAGCGGCGCTCGAGATCGTTCTGCGGCGGGCGTTGTCACGTCAGGCTGTCTTGGGCTGATTCCGTCCGCCATACCAAAAAACGGTCTAGCAAGGACGCACGTCATGGAATTTCTTCTGAAGCAGTGGATCGCCCAGGCCCACCTGCTTTAAAACGCTCGTGATCGTGGATACTGCTGAGTTTGTCTTGCTCGCGTGAGGGTTCACCGAAGACTCAAGAGACTGGCGAAACTCACTGGAAGCTGCCTTTTGAATTCCAGCCAGAATCTCTGTCCGATGGTGGCCGACGTCGATCACGCTTGCCGCGCGTATTCGCCCACCTTGGCGGACTCCGATATTGACTGCGGGGACCTTGAAGGAAGGGGCTTCGATGAGCCCGCTGGATGAATTACCCACCACGGCAACAGCTCGACGCAACACGCTGTGGTAGGCCTCGGCGCCAAAATTGTCCACCATTTCGCCCATGCCGGGATGCGCTTGAACCCACTGCCTCATTCTTGTAGCGATGATGCGTCCGGCGGTGTCGGCGTTTGGCATGGTGAAGATTACCGGAATGCGAGCGTGGTCGAGAGCCGCAAGGAGCTCGTCGATCTGCCACTCGACCTGCTCATATTCGAGCGTGACGGGATGAAATGTTACGAGGAGAAATGGCCGCTCAACGTTAACGCCAAAGCGGCGATGTAATTCTTTGGGAGTGAGTTGCGGCTCGGTCAGGATATGATCGAGAGCCGGTTCGCCTGATACAAAAACACGGCCTGGATCTTCTCCCAGTTGAATGACGCGGCGCGCATAGTCCTCGGTGGAGGTAAAGTGCAGATGGCTTAGTTTGGTGATGCTGTGGCGCAGCGCATCATCGATGGCGCCCTGTGTCAGCTCACCTCCGCCAAGATGAGCGAGAGGGATTTTGAAGGGTAATGCGGCGAGCGCCGCTGCGAGCATCTCGTATCGGTCCCCCAGCACAATGAGAATATCGGGCTGGTGTTTGCTGAAGGCCTGACCAAACCCCATGAGACCGAGGCCCATCGACTTCGCAATCGCCTCGGGAGTATCGGAGGAAATCAACACCTCGATGCGTTCGACGATCTCCAGGCCATCGTTTTCAATGAACCGGACGGTCATTCCAAACTCCGGAGAGAGATGCATACCGGAGACGTATAACTTCAGCGATATGTCGGGATCGGCCTGAAATGCCTTCAGCAGCGGTCGATAGGCGCTATAGTCGGCGCGCGATGTGGTGACGACTCCGATGGATCTCAATGGCGGCTATCCATAGTGTGAGTGCCTCCAAAGATATAGCACTACGTTCCATTTGACCGGTATGGCCAGGGAGCATTCGGTATCTTACTGAGCTGCTCGAACCGTTCCGGATCGGCGACGATTATCAAGTAAGCATAACGATACAACCGCGACCCGAAACTGAATTTGAAAAATTCGAGAGAATCACCCGGATTCAGTCCGCCGCCGAGATGCAGCAGCTTGCATCCCTGGTTTCTTGCCCATCTGGCGCCCTCCACTATAAGCAGCGTGGCGGCTTTGTGCTTCATGCCGATTTCATTCGTACAGGCAAGGTGATAGTGGGCGTAATCGCGTCCAGCGAGAAAGATACTTGCGCCGGCAAGCTGATCATCCAGCCACGCAAAGGCGATGCCAAAATGACGGCCCAGCAAGGCCAGACGGGAGAAATAAGAAGACGGAAAGCGATAGAAACTGTCGGCGTGACGGGCTTCCATTGCCTGCTCATATAGCTCAGCGAAACGATTGAGGTTTAACTCTGCATCCTGATCTTCACCGCTTGTCCAGGTCACGCGCAATGAACGACGAGCGACATTCAGCTCAGAACGCCGGTCTTTTTGCATGCCACCTGGCCAGTCCCGAGCGTCATCCCAGTTTTCAAGGTCGATTGCGGTGGTGGTTCCCCGGAATCGCATGCGGAGAACTTTCTGCTCCTCCGGCGCGAACCATTCTTCCTGCTGCAATAACGGATGAAGTCGCAGCACGCAGCAAACTAGATCCCGATCAGAGCACCAACTGCGAAGGTCGTCGAGAAAGCAGCGGGGGCCGCGGGGATCGGTGGGGTGACTGCTTGAAAGACTCAGTAGACCGCCATAACCGTAGGGAGAAGATGCGTCGGTCCAATCGATCCTGGAGTTGTTCATAACGGCGGACATGCGGCGCAGCAGCAGTGGTGCAAGGAATTTGCTCGAATCCGTGCCGGCAACGATGGCCACCGGTTCGGCGTGCTCTATTTCCGACGCGGCATTGGCGTATGCGGGCAGGTAGTAAACATCGGGGGTCGGAGAACGGGAAACCAATGCACTCCAGCGCTCTGCATCCTCGGGAATCGCTGCAGCCAACATCTCAAGTGAGGTTTTTGGCATATTTGCAAACCCGGTCAGCCCGCCGAATGAATCTGCAATCGTGCACGCCTGCACCGCTTCCCAGGTTCTTAGGTGTTTTCTCAGGAATTGAGGGCATCCCGACGATCTCAGACTCAGTACCTATTCTGTTCATCATAATGACAGATTTTGCTGCCTACGGCTTGCGGCAGGCAATGACAAATTGTTCTACCGTATGCTGCTCTCCATCCAGCGTCCAGGAGATTCGTTCGACATGGACGTCAGCGAAATCACAAAAGAGCTCCGGCACCCGCGACCGCTTGAGAAAGAGACAGAAGCCGGAGTTGGCCGTCGGACCGCTACGAATATTAGCAAATCCATCGAGTTCAATCATTTCGCCGTCGCCATAACCCCATGTCCGGTCGGTGAAGAAGGACGAAAGGAACGGCGCACCCGATTTCAGCACGCGGCGCACTTCCGCCAATGCGCGCTGAATGCCGATCCAAGGATTCGTATAGAGGCTTACGTTTTCTACTACCCCATCAAACGTGTCATCCGGCCAGGGCAACTGAACAAAGTCGCCAATTCGCAAGTCGCCTGCAAGCCCTTCGCTGCTCAATCGATGACTGGCCCTTTCAATGGCTGTCGATGATCCATCGATGGCCGACACGGTAAAACCTTCACGAGCCATGAACCAGACATTTGCGCCTGGGCCGCAGCCGATCTCCAATAGCCGGATTTTGCTGCGGTCGGTCGCGCCGTAAAAATTTCGGGCAACAAAACGAATCACATGTTCAGCCGGGTACTTTCCCCATTCCTTGTTCCGTAAAATCGACTCCCATTGAGGGTTCCAGGTAGTTTCATTGGTTTGTGCAGGCATATGCTTCTCCAGAACTTTTGCATCAGCAGATACCTTGTTTCGCTGATCTTAAATTAGCCAATAACTTGGAAAATAAGCTGTCATTGTTTGCAGACCGAGCCTGTTATCATAAGCTCTTTTAGCTTCGACCAGCAGGTTCATTATCTGTTCATTGTGAATCTTCTTTACATGGTGAACCCAGGCTGAGCGATGCGAGAAGCCCCGCTTAGAAGCGTGTGTTGAATCTCCCGGTTCCATCCCTCCGCCCAGCATAAAGTAGTCGAACCCCTGCTCGCATGCCCAGTGAATTGCACGATCCAACATAAAAGTGTGGGCCCCACTTGCACGGAGCTGCTGATCCAATCCGGAATATTTGAACCATATGTGCTTTCGGCCAAGAAGGAACATATTCGCTGAAGCGATCTGGTCCCCTGATAACGACTGCATGATGACAAGCCTGTCGCCAAGGTATCGCGCCATGTTCTGAAAATGCTCGAATCCATACAGGTAAACACTTTTCGCGTCTTTCCTTTGCATGGTCTCCCTATACAGTTGATAGACTTTGGTCAATCCATCAATGTCGCTGCTCATGCAGAAGCGGAAATCAGCTCCTTCTCTCGCGGCTTTTTTAATAGTCGACTTATGCCCTTTTCTGTATCCATGAAAAGCATTCTTATAACCAGAGCGCAAGTCGATGTATATCAACTCTGAGCCAGGATGCATCTCTAGTATTTGAGCGCACGCTGCAGCGTTATTCGAAAGAGGATGAAACCGGACAAACTCCGTGACTACTCCGGTCTCGCTGCAGTATTGATCGATTGAACGCCTGTAGCGTTTCAGCAGTTCGTCCGAGTCGCGGGCATCTGCCAGCACTATTGGGGAGTTATAGTCAGGGCTTGCCAAATCGACGGGGAAATGGGGCAATTGATCGGCAATATCGGCAAAAAAAGATAAGCTGCTAATGGCTTTGACTACAGTGACATCGAAGACTTGTCCCAGATCGTCTTCATATAAAAGCATGATCGGCCTATGTGGGGTTCCTTCTGTGAGAAAGCGGCAGTATGAAGGTTCATAAAAAATATCCGCTTCGCTTTGACGCACCAACTCGGCCCAGCGGCTGTCGTCGACTGTCAGAATTTCAAAGGCCATTTTATTTAGTGAGTTTCTCTACAGCAAACATTACATTCCGGGCTGCGTCGACGGCGTCGCTTGTCTGATCGCTGATGGTTTCCAATATGGCCTGTACATCTGCGTTTAGCAAGGGGCGCAACGGATAGCTGGTGAAATTCCATGCGTAGCTGAAGAGAGCTGCTGCGATCGAGATGCCAGACTGATCGACAATATGCAATCCAGCCTCGCGAAGATCGCTCTTTAATTCAGCCAGACTCCACTGAAACACCTCGGTTTGAGTACTGCCCGCCTTTTCCCACCGTGTCGACGAAGTAAGCAGGGAGCGAACATTGGCGAGGTTCATTGCATCCAGATCGATGATGGCCCGGCCCATGCGGCTGAATTCGCCGATCACCATTTTCCCGCCTTTATTGAGCAACCGGGAAGGCGTTTGAATTGCAGTTTGCCTATCCAATGATCCTGCCAGGTAATACAAAACTTCAATACATAACACGGCATCAAAAGAATCCGCCTGAAAAGGCGGTTTTCTGAGGTCGGCGCAAACAATCACTAATCGTTTCAGGCCACGCCTGATCGCTTCCGATGCCAGTCGTTTGAGGGAGCCGAGATTGCTATCTACGGCAACAACCAGTGGAAAGCCTTTCTCTGCAGCCCAGAGAGAAAAGCGACCGTCGCCGCAGCCAAAATCCATGAGGCTGCTCTTCGGCTCCTGAAAGACCTTGTCCAGAAACTGACGATACCCGCGGGTAGTGATATAGATAAGTGTATTGCTTTCAAAAGATGCATCGACAAAGTCGGTTCCATTTGTGGCTGCATAGAACTGCGTAACGTCATCCCCGTCATTCATAGTTTGCATTTGAACTACGCCATCATTGACGGCATAGGCAGTTTGGCAGGACAGGCAGATGATTGCTTCCATGGACGCCTTCCAGTTGGAGCCGCCGCATGACAGGCATTGAAGACCAGATGCGTTGTAGAGATTTGCCATGAGACTCACATTTCTCCCTGTTCAGCCTAAATGGATGACAAGCCGAGAAGGGTCTCTGTCGCAGTTGTCTTAAAAATATGTACCTACACGATCTGAACCAAGCCAAGAGGTGTCGGATAAGATTTTTTGAGGTGCATATTGGCGGATGGTATCCCCGTCCTGGCGAAGGATTTTTCGCAGTCCTGAGTGGAGGGGCCGCGCATGTTTCCTTCCATGTAGGCCAGGCCAGGACAACGGGTGCAGGTGCCGACGTGGCTGCATCCAGAGCATACAGGCAGATCGCGCGCTGTGATGGAACGTACCTCGTTGAGCTGCTCGGAATCGCGCCAAATGTCCATGAATTTCTGATGGCGCACGTTGCCGCTGGGCAAAGGAAACTGGACGCAGGGAAACAGATCGCCGTAAGGCGAGATGTAGCATGCCGTGTGCCCAGCGCTGCATGGGAACTCCTGCAAGACATCGTCGTTCACTGCGGGCGGCGGAGCGCAGAACTCATCGACGTCGCCTACCAGATCGGCGTTGCGAAATATATCCTGCAGCTGAGGCACGCCCAAGCCCAACCGAAGAACAGACCGATCCCCATCCATCATCGGCGTGATTGTCGGATCTATGGTGTACTCCGTATCCAATTCTTTCGCGAGTTGCCTCACTCCGGCATGATCGCTCAGGTTCTGCATCATCAGGACATTGGCGATGACAACCTTTACGCCGTGTGAGCGGAGCAGCCGTATCCCTGCAATGGATCGTTTGAGCGAACCGGGAAGCAGCGTGATGGCATCGTGCACCTCCGGCCGATGTGAGTAGATGCTTACCTGCACGTCCTGCACGGCAAGGTCGCGCAAGCGCTGCGCTTCCTTTTCCCGGATCATGAAGGCGTTCGTCTTGATCTTGACGCAGAACATCAGAGAGCGGGCGTATTCGAGGATGTCGAAGAAATCCATGCGCATGAAGACTTCGCCGCCGCTCAGGGTAAGGAAGAAAACGCCGGCTTCGGCAAGCTGGTCGAGCAGGGTACGAATTTCGGCAGTGGTCATCTCGCCGTGATCGTCGTGGTCAAGGTAGCAATGGATGCAGCGCTCATTGCAACGGTAGGTGACGTCGAGTTGCACGCTGAGCGGCAAACCACGATCCAGTGCACGCTGCGCGAGTTCCTGCATCAGGCTCATCAGGCTCCTCCCAGCGCGGCGGGATTGATAGGGACATCGGAC
The DNA here is from genome assembly GCA_035313725.1 of Alloacidobacterium sp. Classification (GTDB taxonomy): domain Bacteria; phylum Acidobacteriota; class Terriglobia; order Terriglobales; family Acidobacteriaceae; genus Alloacidobacterium. Next base: position 7,301 of record DATGAD010000302.1, read on the forward strand.
ACAACTATGATTCCGTGGCTGGCTAAATCATTCACGAAACTCTCGACGTCTTTCAGGGCTTCTTCCGGATCGACCTCGAATTCCGCACAAATCTTGTTCTCGACGATTTCTTCAAGCGTTGTTTTCCCGTCTGCCGACTGCCAGATGACGGTGCCGACAGTGTTCAGAGTGAATAGAGTCGAGTTTCTGGCGGACATGATCATCATCTCGCCATCCAGAGAGCGCGCGGCCACCTCATTCGCTCTCGCAATGTAAATGGCGCTCATGCGATCCACTCCCAAATTCGTTCGTCGGGGAAAAAGGTCAGCCGGTAGACGGGAACATTGCTTACCAACTCGCACGCTGACTCAAACACTAAACTAACCAGTTTGGGATCGTGGGCAAAGAACAGAACGTTTTCCAGCAACATGCGCGCGGCCTCGCTTGCACTGACTGGTTCGATGGCGTTCTCGGGACCTTTCTGCAGAAGATACAGAGCTGCCAGAGGTGCCTGGACATTCTCACCCACCCTGGCCAGCTCTCCGGCGAACGGCGTGCCGTGTGCGACGTAGCCATGCCCGTTGCGCTGAAGATATGAAATTTCGTCGGTGAGGAGCGTCACGTCCGGTGGCGCCAAGCGTGAAATTGTCGTCTTCCCCGCTCCGGAAACACCCGCGAATAAGAAGGCTTTGCCGTTGCGCACGGCACTGGCTGCATGCACCAGCAGTCCGCCCTCGTGCGCAAGGATCAGGCTGTGAATGATGCGCAGCGCCGCATCGATGGAGTATGGGTTAGGCGATTGCATGATCCGGCCGCGGCGCGATGCAGGCTCCCACTCCGCACGCAGGTCGCCGCGCTCGATGAGCCAGCGTCCCGACTCGAAGCGCACTGAGAGATCTTCTTCCTCGGTGATCCTTCCCGGCGCTACTAGATCTACATTCAATTCGAAGACAGGGCGGGCGTTCGGGTTAAGGAAACCGGAATAGCGCTCGGCGATCATTTGCAGAAACTCTGAACTTTCGCTGCGCACCTGAACCGGCATGCAACCGATCTCGATGATGACTTCCTGGCCTGCGGCCGTGGCTAGCCGGCCCATGAAATCTCCCTGCTTGCAACACTCTGCAAGCGGCGGCCCAGACGAAGAGCCATGCGCATGCAGAAACCGGAGTGCCGGAAAATAGAGGAGCCGATACGCTGCCACTGTGATTGTTTGAGATCCATGGGCCGTCCATTGCGAAGAAGGCGAACCACTTGCCCCACAATGTCGGATTCGCTCACTGGCGGGTCTTCATAGAGTATTGAGTCTCCCTGCGTGGTCAGGAGATTGCTGTGAATGCGGGTGACGCGATGAGCTATCAGCATTCCTTTCCGCCTAGATAAAACGATTTGTCCCGGTTGCAGCTCGTCTAGGTCGCGACGGCGAACAGTAATGATATCGCCGGGCCAGATCGCCGGTATCATGCTGGCTCCGGTGACCCTGAGGCGAACCTCACCGAAGCTGCGGGTCACCTCGGCGACCAGCTCACAGCCTAACGCCGAGCGATGCTGCAAGTCTGTATCCATTGTCGGTCAGGAGCTCTTCCTGTTATGGAGGCACTGCTCCTGGGTGGAAACCACTTTGCCGCAGGCCAGAGCCCGGGTCTCGAAGACTTGTTCGAAGCGAAACTCAGGCTTGCAGTAGGGCTTCTTTGCGGTCCGCTGTGCTTCCGGATGAACAACCCTCCGGTCCGTCTGATCCGGTTCGCTCATGTTGACCTCATTGCAGTCCAGATTGCGAAACTTGTGTGGCGTTGTTGTTCTGCAGATTGCCGAAATATATCTGCGATGTCCCGGTTGTGCCTGAGTCATTATCCACAATCATTCCGCTAGTCCCCAGGGGGCCTAAGCTACCCCCGGCCAGCGTTGACTTGGCAGTAGTGGGAAAAGTGAAAGGAGAAGTTTTTGGCAGAATGAAACTCATAAGACACGTGTTGTCCTGGCAGTTGGGAGTGCCTGTATTGAAGCCATGCTCTTTCACGCTCAGGAAGAGGTAATCGATGTTCTGGGTACTGTTGAAGAACTCGGTGAGCGGCGAGCAATCAACGCTCGCACCCGTGTCGTTAGTATTCACTAGCTGGAAGACGGCTTTGGGTGTGCCAACTATGCCGTTGCTGATGGGGATCTGGTACAGCTCCGGCGTAGCCGCGCCCGCGACGTTTCCACAGAAGTACAGGTTTCCGGTTCCACCACTTGTGTAATAAGCGTTGTCGAACGCCGGGCTGTAGAGATCAGTTCCGCTCCCTCCCACCGTCGTGAGGTTGATCGCGGCGCCTAATGCTGGTGTCGTCTCCGTCAGGACCGCGTTCGTATTCGAGTTAGCCTCGGTAAGAACCCTCTCGGTGGTGCTATCCAGTATGGGCGTATCAAGAATTGCCGGGCTGGTACCCGACCCTACAGTGATACTGGGTGTAGAGCAGGCGGCTCCCGCTTTTGTGACGCAGTAAAGCTTACCATCGCTTCCACCAACGAGGATGTTCTGGCTGGTACCGCTGTCGAAGACCGGACCGGAAAGGGTCACGCCACTGGCGACGGTGAAAGGCCACGGAGAACCTGCCTCGGCTGGAGTGCCAGTAAATACTCCCGTAAACTTATGTAGCTTCCCAGCATCGTCTCCCACATATGCAATGTCGCCGCTGTAATCCACAAATGGAGGTGATCGCGTAACCATAACGGCACCACTCATCGTTACATTCGTATCCACGGCAGTATTGGTTGAGCACGACTTCACCCCGTTTACGGTGCAGGGAGCTGCCGGCGAATTAAAGGCAGTTCCGTTGCCCGAGCTCCCGCTCTTGTCCATTGTGAGCACGTGAAATTTCGACCCACCCGTGATGCTCTCCACGAAGGCCACTTTGGTGCCATCGAGAGAGAGGGCTGGCGAAGTCTCGAGCTTTCCAGTACCGATGAAATAAGCAAAGAGCGTGGTTGGGATGGAGCCGGTGGCGGCGCAGGTGGATGCATACAGGTTATTGAACCCAAATATGTTCGCAGCCTGCGTGCTGTTACCAGTGACGCCGGTGACGAAAACAACAAAGTCGTTCTTGCAACTCGGAGCCGCGACGGGAGAGAAAGTGTATTTTGCCGGATACACATTCAGGTAGGCTGGACCGCCTGATCCTCCTACAATCTGTACGGCCCAGTCTGTGTGGAGAGGGTTTTTCTTAGGGCTCCCGTTTCCAAAGATCGGGTACACCGGGCTGCCTTCCGGCGGTCCCGGAGGTCCAGGAAACCCAAACCTCGGGATTGAGGCCTGTTGGGAGAACGCGGCGTTCCGCCTGACCTGCTGCATGCGATAGCGGGGATCATTGACGATGCGCTGCCACGCCTCGCGCCTGCCGTTCATCATCGCGTCCTCCAAAGTACCGGGATTGGAGAAGATGACGTGATGGTGGCTCCAATCGTCGACGAGACCGACATGGGGACTCTGGTTCTGCTGAGCGGGCGCGGGCGTCAATACCCACGCTGTCAGAAGGGTTACAGCCACAAGACGAAGACCGTTTATCGGAAAATCACTGGGCCGCTTCACTGGACAATCCCTCCCAATTAGGCGGATCGGGTAGCCGCAAAAAGGCTAGGCGATTCGGCAGGTGAATTTTAGCACCAGCACAGGACTGTTCCGGTGTCGTCCTGTTGACTTATGACCAAAAGAGGGTTTCAGCCCCGGGGCCTTGCGCTTTTTCCTTTGTCAAGGGATAATCGACAAATTAATTTGCAAGTGAATGAAAACAAGCCACTTAAATAGGCGGCAATTTGGCGTGTTATTTCGCCAAAACTGCTATCCTGAATATAGAGATTAATAGCTCCTGCCATGGCGCAGGGGCTTTTTGTTTGGGGGGCAAAACTGTTTGGATTCAATACTTTGCCTGTAACCCGCTTATTTTGAATATTTTGTAGCCGCTCACAATGATAACGCTGTATTTTCAAAGATCTAGCTACCCTCCGGGGTAATGGGGGTGGCGCTAGTTCTCCATGGCTGACCATTGAATCCAGACGTGACTCCGTTGGCCTAACGGTTAAGAGTTGCGCAGAAAGTGGCCTTCTCACACGAAAGGTAGAATTGTGCCCAGTCATGCAGACTTGGAGTTCGGTTCGGCACGGGGTTACTTACTACGAGACCAATCTCGTGGTGCAGAGTGCGCGAACATTCCTGTCTGGCGGAGATGATGGCTGTCTTCAGGCTGCCCTGTCGCAGCCCTTCGCTTGGGCTGGTGTCGAGCGTAAAGCGAATTACCACTCGGTGATGCCGCTCGTTGCCTACGCGCTAAAGAAGTATGGCGAGGATTTGGTTTCGCAAGAGCTCAGCGAACAATTTGAACAGCGACTGTTCCTTACAGCCCGCAGAAACATGTTGTGGTTACAGGAGTGGCGCCGAATCCTGCTGGCGTTCGAGGCGGCAGGCATTCCGGTCATTTCACTCAAAGGTCCGGCATTTGCCTTACTGGCCTATGGGAATATCGCCTTGCGGGAGTTCACGGATCTCGACCTGCTGATCAAGCCAAGCGACGTATCAAAGGCGCGCGATGCACTGGTCCGCGAAGGTTACCAGCTTCGTTTTCACATGGCCGGCGATTCCGACGCGGCGCTGCTCCACTCCCGAAATCGCCAACTGGACTTTATCAACGTAGGGCACGGCACCCTTATCGATCTGCACTGGGGCGCGCTGCACGAGATGTTTTCGTTTCAACTGCCGGTTGATCAGCTTTTCGAAGCTGCGCAAGTTGAGCACGCCGAAGGGATCTCGTTTTTATCGCTCTCGCCGGAGCATCTGCTGCTTTACCTTTGCGCGCACGGAACCAAGCATTGCTGGCTGAACTTGCGATGGTTGTGCGACGTGGCTTGCCATGTGCTGACGGCGCGAGGGTTGGATTGGGAGATATGTATCCGCCGGGCCGAGGCAGCGCATTGCGACCTCGTGCTGAAGCACAGCCTGCTTCTGGCACAACAGGTGCTAGGGCTGGAACTGCCGTCGGCGGTCAGTAGCTTTTGCGACAGTGCAAAAGCGCTGGCGCTCGCTGACACCGCGGCGTCCTTCATGTTTCGCGACGGTGGTGACCTCGGCTATGGCGAAGCCTTGCGCTACCATTTAGCCTTCGCGAAGGGCTGGCGTGATCGCAGCCGACTTGTGCATGAGCGCGTATTTGTTCCCGCAGAACCGGACTGGCAGGAAGTCCGTTTGCCGCGTTCGCTGCACTTTCTGTATTACGCTGTCAGGCCGGCACGCTTTCTGTTCGAACGGCTGTCGAAGACAGCGCTGAGAACTGGGGTCGAAGATCGTTCTGCGAAAACACAGCATTGAAAGACGGTCGAGAGAGCAGATCAGTCATATCAAGATCGCAGTCGACCGACACGGTGCAGCGGGTCTGGTCAAGGCGTTGTCGGCGTCACCGGCGAAGGTGAGGTACCCAATGAACCCGCTGCTCCAAGCCCAATGAGTATTCCTCCAGCAGCCACGAAAACCAGGAAGGCAATGCCCCCCCTCGACGTGATCGCGCCTATTGCCGCCGGAGCCGCACCGGCCGCCATCACACACGGATGATTCAGCTTCTTAACTGTAGACACGGCAATTACCTGGGGCGTTGTACCGGAAGGAGCACCGCCTACAATGGTCCCGTTTACCCGAATCGATTTCCCGACGAGCGCCTGGAGGCCTGACCCTTGCAACTGGTAGGTAACGTTGCTATGCACATCTGTAAGCTGGTAGTTCTGTTGCAGGTCGCCGCAGACTGCCACGCTGTTTTCCTGGGTTGCGGTAGCCTGGCTGAGCGCAAAGTTGAGGGTCATCCCAGGTTCTACCCTCGCAACAAGACTTCCGGAGGAGGTCCATACATCCGATTCCCCTTCCTGCGCAGCAACCTCAAAGTAGGACGCGTCTTTTACCCCGACAAGGACGGCTGCGTTTGGGGTCGCACCGGAAATTCTTAATCCGTCTGCAAGCAAAAAATGTTTATCAACACCGCGTTGCATCGTCACGCCCCGCTGCAGGACAGATCGTTCGGCGTAAACGGTCACCGTCGCACCGGGTTTCATCACCGCGCTTGTGCCGTCAGAAAATTGCAGGTTCGAGCTTCTGTCTCCCGACGAGATGAGACTTCCGGAGAAGATCGCTGCTGGACCGGGCACCCGTGAGCCGTCAATCTCGACTTCCCCAGTGGTCATTACAAGACCGATATTTGAAGAGGCCGCCGACGCCACAGTGATGAGGCAGCCACATGTAAGAAGCGAGATGGCCGACTGCAATCGCAGGATCATCGAATTGCTCCGGAACGGTTGCCAAGACGTATGTCACGCCAGCAGAGGGTGCAGACTTCCAAGCAGCAAAAAACGGTCGATCTAGATTTCTGCGATCGAAGAAACTATAGTTCCTCGGCCTTAGTCTTGTCGATAGGAATTGCCGCGCAGACCGACCTGTGTCCAAGTTACTTGTCGGCGGCCTATTGCCAAATGAACCAAGTAGACCTAAGGTATTGGGATCAGGTGCATGTTAGCGACCGCAAGTCATTTGGATTCCTGCCATTCTGTGTGCCCCCTCAAGGGCCTCTTTTCAATCTGCCTGCTCTCCACGTTGTTTGAGTGACTGAAAGTCAAGCGCAGGATTACAGTGGTCTGAGACTGAAATTGTCAGCAAGCCTGTTGTGGCGCCGGAACAACTTATAAGTTTCATTGCAAGCAGACACAAGGCAAAAGGGGAAATTTCTCAGGAGGGACCGGTGAAGCACCTTCGAAGGTTGCAGGCTGTCACCGACCGGCGGCATGAGCGGTATGCCGACCTCATTCCGAGCTGGCTTCTTCATGGATATGTTCGCGTACTTCTGGACAGTCTTACTGCAGCGATCGCGATGATCAATGCGTATGCTCTCCGGTTTGATTTTCATATCGAGCCGAAGATGCAACGCAGCATGTGGACATGGCTGTGCGTTGTGGCTGTGCTGAGACCCTTATCCCTGCACCTCAGTCGAGACGGGTACCAGGCAACATGGCGTTTCTTTGATGTGCGCGATGGGCTCGCCCTGGCACTTCGTTCGCTACCGGTGACCATTCTTCTTCTCCTGGTTCGCTGGTGCGTGCCTGGCGTTCCTATTGTTCCTTACAGCGTACTGATCCTCGAGTTCAGCACTTTCCTCATTCTTGCTTCCGCGTTGCGCGTAACGCGGCTGCTCGCCAACGAAGCGGCTCGCCTACCATCTCAACGACCACGCGCACTCATTGTCGGCTGCGAGACGACACTGGCTACTGCGGTGCACCACTTTCATACGTGCAAAGAAGCGCGGATTATAGGCCTGGTAAGCGAGAATGAGCGTCTTGTCGGCATGCACATAGCGGGCCGGCGTGTACTGGGACCTCCAGAGTCTCTGGCCAGCCTGCTGGTAAGTCACCAGATTGAAGTCGTCGTTCTCTCCGGTGCGAATTTGAAGTGCGCCGCACAAGTGATTCGCGATTCGAGTAGTCTCGATGTTCAGGTTCGTATATTGCCTTCCAGCAGCGACCTGATGGACGGAAACGTAAGGGTGAACCGGCCGGTTTCGATTGATCAGCTCACTCAAGCCGACGGCGAGATGGCGAATGAGGCGCATCCCGCGGTTGTTCGCTGCTTTGACACACGAGCTGTCTTGATTACGGGAGCTGGCGGATCTATTGGCTCGGAGATTGCGCGGCAGGTTTCGGCTCTGAATGTTGATCGCGTGGTAGTTCTCGATCACGACGAGAATTCGATTTTCGAGCTGATGAATGAGATCGGGGATCTGCATGACAAGGAGCTTGTCCCGGTTGTGGGCAATATCCGCGACCGTGAAACTGTTCATCGAACATTTGAGCTGTATCGCCCACAAATTGTCCTTCACGCTGCGGCGTACAAGCATGTGCCTGTGATGGAAAGCAACTGCTGTGAAGCAGTTCTGAATAATGTGTTCGGCACGCGCGAGCTTGCAGATGCAGCAATTGAATTTGGCTGCGAACGCATGGTCATGATTTCCACTGATAAAGCGGTGAACCCGTCGAGCGTGATGGGAGCTACCAAGCGGACAGCAGAATTACTGATTCAACAACGAGCCGACGAGGAACACGAGACACACTTTGCCTGTGTGCGATTCGGAAATGTTCTGGGCAGCCGCGGTAGCGTTGTCCCGATTTTTCTTCGTCAGATTGCCGCCGGTGGTCCAGTCACAATCACGCATGAGGAGATGACTCGCTACTTCATGACGATCCCGCAGGCGGTGCGGCTCGTCCTGCAGGCCGCTACGCTCGCATCACAGGGAGATGTCTACTTTCTGGACATGGGCGATCCCGTAAAGATTATCGATTTTGCCAAGGACATCATCCGCCTGGCCGGCCTGACACCTGGGAAAGATATCGATGTCAAAGTAGTAGGAACACGGCCAGGAGAGAAACTTCACGAGAAGCTGTGGAGAGAAGGCTCGCTCGTGACCAGCACTCCATTTCGCGATGTCTTCCAAGTGAAAGCCACCGCCGTACCCAGCGGATTTCCGCAGCTTCTGGCGGAGCTGGAAGCTGCGGCTCGCGCTCGTAAATCAGACGCAGATATTCAGGAATTACTGTATCGGCTTCCCATTGACTACTGTCCGGAGGGCGCCGAAGTGACGCCTATCGCTATCGCCAATTAGTGGCTTTACGTTGTCCGAAACCTGTTTCAGAGGATGCAGATGAGCATGGATTATCAAAAGCTTTTAGAGCCCATGCCAAGATCGTCGGACATATCTGCACTGGAAGACCCTGTCAGCACGTCATTCAGTTTGAGCGTTCTGGTGCCGGTCTACAATGAGCGGTATCTCGCGGAGCCCAGCCTGCGTCGCGTCCTCGCGCTGAAAGACGACATCATCCACAGGATGGAAGTCATCGTAGTGGATGACCGCAGCACTGACGGCAGCTGGGAAATACTGCAGAGAATTGCAGCTGAGGATGAACGTGTCGTGTTGTTGCGGCATGAGCGCAACCTGGGCAAAGGAGCGGCGCTGCGCACTGCTTTGGAGCGAGCTACGGGCGACATCAGCATCGTGCACGATGCTGATCTTGAATACAATCCGGCGGACATCCCGTCGCTCCTGCGTCCATTCGCGACGGAGGCGGCAGACGCCGTCTTCGGTTCCCGTTATCTTTCATCGCATTACCGCCGGGCGCTTATGTTCCGGCACACCTGGCTGAACAAAGCGCTCACCTTTGTGGCAAATGTCTTTACCGATTTGAATCTCAGCGACATTGAAACCTGCTACAAGGCAATTCGCACGCCTCTGTTCCAGTCGATTCCGCTGCGTTCTGACGATTTTCGTTTCGAGATCGAAATCGCTTTCAAATTAGCCAAGCGGCGTGCTCGCATCTTTGAAGCGCCTATCAGTTATCTCGCTCGCAGCTATCAGGAAGGCAAGAAGATTGGCCACAAGGACTCGCTGCGTGCGTTGACCGCGATTCTGCGCTTCTGGCTCATCGATGATCTCTACAAGGATGATGAGTACGGCTCGCACATACTTGCGAGCCTGGAAAAGGTGCGCCGGTTTAATCTCTGGATGGGGAGAACGCTGGCGCCGTATGTTGGTGATCGGGTCCTTGAGGTAGGTGCGGGAATCGGCACGCTGACCAATCAATTCATTCCACGTGAGTTCTACCTAGCCTCCGATATCAACCCCTCGTATCTTTCCTACCTGCGTGCCTACTCCGTTGGGAAACCCTATCTTCGAGTGCGACACATTGACGCGGGGGTTCCTGGAGATTTTGCCGGACTCGATGGGAAGTTCGATACCGTGCTGATGATCAACGTGCTGGAACATGTGCCGGACGAACAGGTGGCGCTCGATAACATTCGGTCGTCGCTTGCCGCAGGCGGGCGCGCGGTAATTCTCGTTCCGCAACATCCAGCGCTCTACGGCACACTCGATCACGCGCTCGATCATCGTGAACGATATACGCGAAAGTCGTTGCAGGAAGGCCTGGAACGAGCTGGCTTCCGCGTGGAGAAGGTTTTCGACTTCAACCGCTTTTCGGTCCCCGGCTGGTGGTTTAACGGGAAGGTACTGCGACGCAGGACTTTCTCGCGAGTTCAATTGAAAGTCTTGCAGATGACAATGCCGATGCTGCGACGCCTTGATAGGATCCTGCCCTGGGGCGGCCTAAGCCTGATTGCCGTGGCAGTGAAGGATTAGGTTCTGGTGGAGATCGTCAATATCCCAATGCAGAATCTCGTGAGTTCCGACACAATGCAA